>NZ_DASVNZ010000263.1:0-19314 GCF_036486225.1 Roseateles sp.
GGGAGGTGGCTGGCGACGGCGCCTTCGCGCCGACATTGCCGATCCCGGAAGGCACGGGCCCCGGAACCGGGAGCGGCACGAGTGGCGGCACGAGGTCAGGGATCGGCATCGGCACAGGCACGGGCACGGGTGGCCTCGCTGCAACGAAGACGGGGGGCGGACTCGACGCCACCTTGATCTCCCAGATCGAACGCGCGCTGGCCACCCACATCGGGCCGCTGGCGAAACACCTCGTGTCGCGCGATCTGGCGCGTCACGCCGACGGCGACGCGGGCGTCGACGTCGAGACGCTGTCGCGCTCCCTGGCGCGCCACCTCGCCGATGCGCCCGAGCGGGCGCAGTTCCTCGCGACGACCGCCGCGCTGGCCGCCGCGGCCGACAGGGCCAACAAGGGGTCCGGAGTTTGAGACAGGGGTGCAGAGTTTGAGATACTGTACATAACACCAGTCATCAGACCTGACCCCACCCGTGCCCTACACCGTCGCCGTCCGCGAACTCTGCGAGTTCACCGCCAAGCAAGGCGATCTGGACCTGCGCTTCACCCCGGCGCCGACGGCGCAGGAAGGCATCGCCGGCCATGCGCTCGTGTATGAGCGCCGGGGACCGGGCTATCGACGGGAACTGACGCTCAGCGGCGAGTTCGGAGACCTCCGCGTGCGAGGCCGCGCCGACGGCTTCGATCCGGAGCGCCAGCGCATCGAGGAGATCAAGACCTTCCGCGGCAGCCTCGATCGCCAGCGGCCCACGCATCGACAGCTTCACTGGGCCCAGGCGAAGGTCTACGCGTGGCTGTTGTGCCAGGCCGAGAACCTGTCCGACATCGAGGTCGCGCTGGTGTATCTGGACCTCGGCAGCCAGGAGGAAACGCTGCTGACCGAGCGCTGCACGGCGGCGGAACTGCAATCGCACTTCGAAGCCCTGTGCGAGCGGTTTCTGGCCTGGGCCGTCCTCGAGTTGGAACACCGCGAGCGCCGCGACGCGGCGCTGCTGGCGCTGCGCTTCCCGTTCGGGGATTTCCGCGGCGGGCAACGGGCGCTCGCCGAAGCGGTCTACCGCGCGGCCGCCACCGGCCGCTGCCTGCTCGCGCAGGCGCCGACCGGCATCGGCAAGACGATGGGAACGATCTTCCCCTTGCTGAAGGCCGCGCCCGGGCAGCGCCTGGACAAGGTGTTCTTCCTGGCGGCGAAGACTTCGGGGCGGCAGACCGCGCTGGATGCCATCGAGCGGCTGGCGCCTGCGGCGCCGCTGCGCGTGCTGGAACTCGTCGCCCGCGACAAGGCGTGTGAGCATCCGCACAGGGCCTGCAACGGCGAGTCCTGTCCGCTGGCCAAAGGCTTCTACGACCGGCTGCCCGACGCCCGGTCGGCGGCGCTGCGCGTCGGGCAAGACCTGGATACGGATCCGTGCCGCGAACCAGGCGTCGCGCTGACCCGCGACGCCGTGCGCGAGGTCGCGCTGGCTCACGGGGTCTGCCCGTACTACCTCAGCCAGGAACTGGTCCGCTGGGCCGACGTGGTCGTCGGCGACTACAACTACTACTTCGACCACGGCGCCCTGCTCCACGCCTTGACGCAGGTGAACCAATGGCGCGTCGGGCTGCTCGTCGACGAGGCGCACAACCTCGTCGAACGCGGCCGCAAGATGTACAGCGCGACGCTGTCGCCGGAGCGGCTCTTCCAGGCGCGGCACTCGTCGGGCGCCTCGGCGTCACCGCTGGTGCGCAAGGCGCTGGACAAGGTGCGGCGGAGCTGGCGGGCGATCGACAAGGCGCAGGTCGAGCCGTATGCGGCGTACGAGTTCTTCCCGGAGTCCCTGCTGAGCGCGCTGCAGCACGGCATCGGCGTGGTCGCCGAACACCTCGCCGCGCATCCCGACGACGCGGACGATGCGCTGCTCGACTTCCATTTCGAGGCGATGCACGTGACGCGCGCGGTGGAGTCCTTCGGGCCGCACTCGCTGGTCGACGTGCAGAAGCCGGAGGGCTTCAGCGCCAAGCCCGGCCCGTCCGTCCTCTGCATCCGCAACATCGTTCCCGCACCCTTCCTGCGCCCCCGGCTTGCGGCGGCGCAGACGAGCACGCTGTTCTCCGCGACGCTGCAGCCGCAAGGCTTCCACGCGGACCTGCTGGGACTGCCGGAGAACCACGTGAGCGTCGAGGTGCCCTCGCCCTTCGACGCCGGCCAACTGCAGGTGCATGTCGCGTCCCACATTTCCACGCGCTACCAGCATCGGCGTGCGTCGCTGCAGCCGATCACCGAGCTGATCGCCGCGCAGTACGGCCGCGCACCGGGCAACTACCTGGCCTTCCTCAGCAGCTACGACTACCTGGAGCAGGTGTCGACGCAACTCGCGGAACGCCATCCCGAGGTGCCGCAATGGCGTCAGTCGCGCCGCATGAGCGAGGGCGAGCAGCGCCAGTTCCTCGACCGGTTCACCGAGGATGGCCGCGGCGTCGGTTTCGCGGTGCTGGGCGGCGCGTTCGCGGAAGGCGTGGACCTGCCGGGACGGCGGCTCATCGGTGCGTTCCTGTCGACGCTCGGCCTGCCGCAGGTCAATGCCGTCAACGAGCAGATCCGGGCGCGCATGGAGAAGCTCTTCGGCGCGGGCTACGACTACACCTATCTCTACCCGGGTTTGCAGAAAGTCGTGCAGGCGGCGGGACGGGTGATCCGAACGACGGAAGACCGCGGCGTCGTCCATCTGATCGACGACCGGTTCGCGCGCGCCGACGTGCAGCGGCTGCTGCCGGCCTGGTGGGATCAGGGCCATCGCCCTCAGTAAGAAGGCTTCAGCACTTCCACCGCCGCTGGCCCTCACCCCCACCCTCTCCCGCAAGCGGGAGAGGGAGTCCGGGAGGCGCCGGCTCACACAACCTTTCGCAAGCGAAGAGGGGGCACTCTGGGAGTGCTCAGTGCATTCTCACTCCCTCTCCCGCTTGCGGGAGAGGGCGGGGGTGAGGGCCAGCGGCGCCCCGCAGTCAGTCAGGCCCCATGCTTGCCAAGGGAGCCCTGACCATGAGCTCCACCCGCGTCTACCGCTGCACCTGCGGCCACCGTCTCTACTTCCGCAACAGCGCCTGCCTGGCCTGCGCGGCGCCGCTCGGCTTCCTGCCGGACGACCTGACGCTGCACGCGCTGCTGCCCGGCCCCGCCGCCGCGACCTGGCGCATCGCGGGCGTGGACGGCCTCTTCACCCGCTGCGCCAACTTCCACACCGCCGCCGGCTGCAACTGGCTGATGCCGCTCGATGACCGACGTCGAGGGCAGCTCTGCGTCGCCTGCGCGCTCAACCGCACCATTCCCGATCTATCGCACCCCATCAACGCGGAACTCTGGGGCCGACTGGAGCGCGCCAAGCGGCGGCTCGTCTCGCAGCTCCTCGGCCTGCACCTGCCGGTCGAGCCGAAGTCCGAGGCCGGCAGCCGCGGGCTCGCCTTCGACTTCCTGCGCACCCTGCCCGGCCAGCCGCGCGTGATGACCGGCCACGCCTGGGGCGTCATCACCATCAACATCGAGGAAGCCGACGACGCCAAACGCGAGGCCGCCCGCCAGCGCATGGGCGAGTCCTACCGGACGCTGCTCGGGCATTTCCGCCACGAGATCGGTCATTACTACTGGGACCGGCTGGTCGCCGGCACGTCCTGGCAGGAGCCCTTCCGCGCGCTGTTCGGCGATGAGCGCCTCGACTACGCCGGCGCGCTTCAACGCCATCACCACACCGGCCCGCCGCCGGACTGGTCGCAGCGCTTCATCACCTCGTACGCCAGCGCGCATCCGTGGGAGGATTGGGCCGAGACCTGGGCGCACTACCTGCACTTGCGCGACACCATCGACACCGCCGGCAGCTTCAAGCTGCTGAGCACCGTCGACGACACCCGACCCCTGCCCTACGGCCCCGACGACCTCTGGTCGCCCGGCCACGCCACCAGCCCCGACTTCCTGCGCCTGCTGCGCGACTGGCTCGCCATCACCAGCGTGATGAACGAGATGTCCCGCGCCATGGGCCAGCCCGATTTCTATCCCTTCGTGCTGCAGCGCCGGGTCGTCCCGAAGCTGCACTTCATCCATTGCGTCGTCGAGAACGGCAGGACCCCATGATTCGCCTCGATCTCCACTTCGAACTGGACTACCGCATCGACGCGCCGCACGGCGATTTCGTGTTCAACATCCAGCCGGCCCACACGGCGGCGCAGCGGGTGCTGCAGGAGCACGTCGTGTTGACGCCCGATGTGCCGTGGCGCTCCGAAACCATTGCCAGCACGCGCAACCGCCTGCTGCGCGTGCGCGCACCGCAGGGGGATTTCCATCTGACCTACAGCGCCAGCGTCTCGATCGAGCACCGCTTCGGCGATCCTGCCTTCATCGGAGAGTGCCCGATCGACGAGTTGCCGGTCGAACTCCTGACCTACCTGGCGCCCAGCCGCTATTGCGAATCCGACCGGCTCATCCCGTGGGCCGAGGCCGAGTTCGGTCATGTGCCGCCCGGTTATGCGCGCGCCGCCGCGATCGCGGCCTGGGTGCAGCGGCACATCGCGTACGCGCCCTATGGATCGACGACGCAGACCACCGCGCTCGACACCCTGACGGATCGGGTGGGAGTCTGCCGCGATCAGGCGCACGTGATGATCGCGCTGTGCCGGGCGCTGTCGATGCCGGCGCGCTACGTGACCGGCACCGACTACGGGGCGGATCCGACCAAGGCACCGGACTTCCATGCGTATGTCGAGGTCTACCTCGGCAGGCGCTGGTACACCTTCGACGCGTCGGGCAACGGCATCCCGATGGGCTTCGTGCGCATCGGGACCGGACGCGACGCGGCGGACGTGCCGTTCGCGACGCTGTTTGGCCAGATCCAGGCGCCGTTCGCGCCGCTGGTGCGCGCGACGGCCTGCAGCGGGCCCGGGCTGCAACTTCCCGTCCGATCGGACCGGGCGCTGAGCAGCGACGGCGATTCCGCGGGATGTCTTCTCGCGCCGATCGCTGCGTGAAACGCCGGACATCGCAGTTCGCACCGTGACAGGACGCGGCTGAATCGCCTCCTTGTTCATTTCGTCTAATCGTATACGATAGACGAATGCTCCCCTGGATCTCCGACACCTCCCCCGACCTGCTCGCCGATGTGCGGGACACGTCGCTCGCCAAGCTCGTCCGCGACGAGGTGCTGAACGCGATCCTGCGCGGCGACCTGCCGCCGGGCCAGCGCATCAACGAACCCGACGTCGCGGCGCGTCTGCGTGTCTCCCGCGTTCCCGTACGCGAGGCGCTGCGCGAGCTTGAAAGCACCGGCCTGGTCGCCGCGCGCAAGCACGCCGGTGTCTTCGTGCGCGTGCTGGATCCCAAGGAAGTCGCCAACCTCTACGAGCTGCGCAGCCTGCTGGACGGCCACGCCGGCCGCCGGGCCGCCACCCTGGCCCGTCCCCGGCGCGACGCGCTCGTGAAGCGGCTGGTGACGCTGGGCCGCGAGATGAAGGCCAACGCCCGCCGCCGCGACGTGCAGGCCTATTACGCCGCCAACCTGGCCTTCCACTGGGCCATCGTCGAGGCGACCGACAACGAGCCGCTGACGCGCACCTACCAGGGCATCGTCCAGCAGTTGCACCTCTCGCGGCTGCGCAACCTGTCGCGCGACGTCGGCATGAAGGTGTCGATCGAGGAGCACGACCAGATCGTCGCCGCGCTCGAAGACGGCGACGCCGCGCTGTGCCAGCGGCTGCAGGAACACCACGTCAACGCGGCGCACGGCCGGCTGCTGGAGACGGAAGGCAAGAACGACGGCGACCATCCGATCCAGGCTGAAGACGAGGGCAAAACCAAGGGTCAGGCCTAGCGCCAGGACCCGGGCGGACGCCGGCGCATCCCCCCACCAAAGCAAGAACGAGGGCCATCACAAGAGCCCCGCTTCATCCGGAGACAAATCCATGACGAACCGACGATCCGTGCTGATCGCCGCTCCCGCGTTGCTGCTCGCCGCACGACGCTCCTGGGCGGCGGACACCTTCCCCAGCAAACCGATCCGCTACATCGTGCCGGTGGCCGCGGGCGGCGGCAGCGACTTCATCGGCCGCGCCGTGTGCGAACGCTGGGGTCATGCGCTCAACCAGACCTTCGTGGTCGACAACATGGGCGGTGGCGGCGGCGTGATCGCCACGCAGGCCACGGCCAAGGCGCCCGCCGACGGCTACACGCTGATGCAGGGCTACGTGGCCACGCACGGCACCAGCCCCGCCACGCGCAAGCTGCCCTACGACGCGGTCAAGGACTTCAGCCCCATCGGCATGATCGGCGGCACGCCCAACGTGCTGGTGGTCAACACCTCGGTGCCGGTCAACGACCTCAAGGGCTTCATCGAGTACTGCCGCAAGAACCCCGGCAAGCTGAGCTACGGCTCCTCGGGCGTGGGTTCGCTGACGCAGCTCGTGATGGAGCTGTTCAAGCAGCAGGCGGGCGTCTTCATGCTGCATGTGCCGTATCGCGGCATCGCGCCTGCCTTCACCGACCTGATGGGCGGCCAGACGCAGGCGATGTTCCCCGGGCTGGCCGCGGCGCTGCCGCACATCCGCTCCGGCCGCGTGAAGCCGCTGGCGGTCACCGGCACCGCGCGCAATCCGACGCTCAAGGACGTGCCCACGCTGATCGAGGCCGGCTTCAAAGGCTTCGATGCGATGCAGTGGTACGGCGTCGTCGGCCCTGCGGGCATTCCCCCGGCCGTCGTCAAGCAGCTCAACACGACGCTGAACACCATCCTCAAGGCGCCGGACATGCGCGAGAAGCTGGCGGGCGAAGCCGTCGACCCGACGGCCATGAGCCCCGAGCAGTTCGGGCATCACATCCAGGCCGAGGTGGCCCGTTGGACCACCCTGGCGCGCGACCGCAAGATCCACGTCGACGACTGAGACATCGACGCCCAGAGACCACCGAAGAACGACTGAAGGACGAAAGAACCCCATGGCCCGCAATACCCAGGTCGCCGCCGACCACAACGCCCCGCCCATCACCCAGATCCTCGCCCGCTACGTGGCCACGCATCCGTCGCGCGGCTGGAGCGACGCGGTGGACCACGAGGCCCATCGCACCTTCATGAACTGGGCCGGCTGTGCCGTCGGCGCCGCCGGTCACGAGGCGATGCAGGCGGCGCTGTCCGCCGTGCAGATGCTGGAACCGTCCGCGCAGGCCAGCATCCTCGGCCGCGCCGAGAAGGTCGACATGGCCGGCGCCGCGCTGCTCAACGGCATCAGCTCGCACACCTTCGACTTCGACGACACCCACCTGAAGACCATCATCCATCCGGCCGGTCCGGTGGCTTCGGCGGCGCTGGCGCTGGCCGAGCACCTGGGCCTGTCCGGCCGGCAGCTGATCGACGCGATGGTGCTGGGCATCGACGTGTCCTGCCGCATGGGCAACCTGGTCTACCCGGAGCACTACGACCGCGGCTGGCACATCACCGGTTCCACCGGCACGCTGGGCGCCGCGGCGGCCTGCGCGCGGCTGCTCGGCCTGGACGAGCACCACACCCAGATGGCGCTGGGCATCGCCGCATCGCAGCCCGTGGGCCTGCGCGAACAGTTCGGCACCATGACCAAGCCCTTCCACCCGGGCGGCGCGGCGCGCGCCGGGCTGCTGTCGGCGCTGCTCGCCAAGCACGGATACACCGCCAGCCCGCGCGCGCTGGAGGCACCGCGCGGCTTCGCGCAGGTCGTCTCGACGAAGTACGCCTGGAACGAGGCCACCGACGAACTCGGCGAGCGCTTCGAGATCTCCTTCAACACCTACAAGCCCTTCGCCTGTGGCATCGTCATCCATCCGAGCATCGACGCCGCCGTGCAGCTGCGCGATCAGGGCGTGAGGCCCGAGGACGTCGAGCGCATCGAGCTCAAGGTGCATTCGCTGGTGCTGGAGCTCACCGGCAAGAAGGAACCGGCGGACGGTCTGCAGGGCAAGTTCAGCGTCTATCACGGTGTGTCGGCCGGGCTGATCTTCGGCCGCGCCGGCGAGCCCGAGTACGAGGACGCGATCGTCATCCGCGAGGACGTCGTCGCGCTGCGCCGCAAGGTCGTCGCGACGGTGGATGACAGCATCGACGAGGCCTCGGTCGACATGACCGCGGTGCTGCGCGACGGACGCCGCGTGCATGTGTTCGTCGAACACGCGATCGGCTCGCTGCACAAGCCGATGAGCGACGCGGCACTGGACGCGAAGTTCCACTCGCAGTCGGACGTGGTCATCGGCGCCGCGCGCAGCGACGCGCTGATCGCGGCCTGCTGGAAGCTCGGCGAACTGGCCGACGTGCGCGAGCTGACCGCGCTGGCCCGCCCCTGAGAGGGGTCGCACGATGCGCGGCTACACCCTCCAGTACCGGGACGGTCATGCGGAGCTGACGCTCCGGGACGACCTGCCCCGCCCTGCCCCCGGTCCCGGTCAACTGCTGGTCCGCGTTCGCGCGGCCGGTCTGAACCGGGGTGAACTCCTGGCCGGTCACGGCCCCCAAGGCGGAAGTCCCAAGCCGCTGGGCGCGGAAGCGGCCGGCGAGGTGGTCGAAGTCGGCGTCGGCGTGCCAGGTTGGAAGGTCGGCGATCGCGCGATGGGCCGCTGCAACGGCGGTTTCGCCGACTTCGCGCTGATCAGCGAAGCGGAGGCGCTGCATGTGCCCGAGGCGCTCGACTGGACCGAAGCGGGCGCGATTCCGCTCACCTTCCTCGTCGTGTACGACATGCTCGTCGTCCAGGGTCGCCTGAAGGCGGGCGAGACCCTGCTGGTGGCGGGCGGCAGTTCCGGCGTCGGCGTGGCCGCGCTGTCGGCGGCCAAGGCGATGGGCGCGCGCGTGATCGCCACCTCGGGCAGCGCGGCCAAGCTGGCGCGGCTGACGACGCTGGGGCTGGACCTCGGCCTCGAGACCCGCGCGCCCGACTTCGCCGCTGCGGTACGCGAAGCCACGGAGGGCCGCGGCGCGGACCTGGCCATCGACACCGTCGGCGGCAGCGTCTTCGCCGAGTGCGTGCGGTCGCTGGGCTTCCAGGGACGGCTGGCGATGGTCGGCTACGTCGACGGCGTGCTCCGGGCCGAGCTCGACCTCGAAGCACTGCACGCGCGCCGCCTCCATCTGTTCGGCGTTTCGAACAAGCTGCGCACGCCGCAGCAGCGCGCGGAGCCGGTGCCCGGCTTTCGGGCCGACTGGTTGCCCCTATTCGCCGATGGCCGCCTGCGGCCCGTGGTGGACCGCGTCTTCCGCTTCGAGGAACTCGCGCAAGCCAAGGCCTCGATGGAGCAGGCCGAGCATCTGGGCAAGATCGTGCTGGCGGGCAGCGCGGACTGATCACCAAGGACATCGCCATGAACGTTCAACGTCGAGAACTCTGTGCGGCGGGTGCCGCCACCTGGCTGCTGAGCGCCTGCGCGTCGCCGGCGGCGGGACCGGCAAGCGGTTCGCAGGCCGCCGCGGCCGAGCTGAGCAGCACCGGCAAGCTGCGCGCTGCGATCAACCTCGGCAATCCCATCCTGGCCAGCCGCGGCGCGGACGGCGAGTTGCGCGGCGTCTCCGTGGACCTCGCGCGCGAGGCGGCGCGTCGCCTGGGCGTGAGCATCGAGCTGGTTGCCTTCAACGCGGCGGGCAAGGTGGTCGAAGCCATCAAGGACAGGCAGGTGGATCTCGCCTTCGTCGCGATCGACCCGCTGCGCGGCGCCGACACGGACTACACGGCGCCGTACGTGATCATCGAAGGCGCCTACCTGGTCCGCAACGATGCGCCGCAGCGGCGCAATGAGGACGTCGACCGCACGGGCACGCGCATCGTCGTGGGGCGCGGCAGCGCCTACGACCTCTACCTGACCCGCGAGATCAAGTCCGCCACGCTGGTGCGCGCGCCGACGTCGCCGGCGGTCACCGACATGTTCATCGCCGACCAGCTCGACGTCGCCGCCGGCGTGCGCCAGCAGCTCGAGGCCGATGCGCGTCGCGTCGGCGGCGTGCGCCTGCTGCCGGGCCGCTTCATGGTGATCGAACAGGCGATGGGCGTGCCCAAGGGGCGCGTCGCGGCGCGGCGCTGGCTCAGCGCGTTCGTCGAGGAGATGAAGGCCTCCGGTTTCGTGGCGGAGGCGCTGCGGCGGCATGGGATCGAAGGGGCGTTCGTGGCGCCACCCGGACGCGCTCCCGTGGCGCCTTGAATGGAACACTGTCCTACACCGCCGCGATTCGCTTGGCGTTAATCTCAAGAGCGACTGCCTCTTGAAGGAGACCCCCATGGAATCGCCCACCCATCAGTTCCACGACCTGTTCGATCAACTCGGCCTGCCCTCCTCCGAGGCGGAGATCCGCGAGTTCATCTCCGTGCACCGTCCGCTGCCCGGCGACGTGAAGATCACCGAGGCGCCGTTCTGGACCGAGCCTCAGAAGCGCCTGCTGAAGGGGCTGCTGCTGCAGGACGCGGACTGGGCGGAGGTCGTCGACCAGTTGAACGTGGCGCTCCATTGATCCCTGCCCGCCCGAATCAGCATTCTGCTGATTGACCGACGCCCGGCCACCGCCGTCCACTGGGGTCCCACTTCGCCCCCAGGAGCAAGCGATGGCCAGCGCACGCGTCCCGGCAGACCCCGACCATCTTCCCCCGACCGGTCGACCGGCCGCCGCGCGTCAGGACCGGCCCGATCCTGCGAACCAGACCCGACCCGAGGCGACCAGCGTGTCGTCCTCGCCGCGGGTGCAGCGACAGGCCCGGACCATCGAGCGGCTGTTCGGTCCCCAGCCCGGCCCGGTCCTCCAGCGCAGCATCCACCACCACACGGTCGAAGCGGGCTGGAAGATCGTCGAATCCGGCACCGCCGGCACCCACCAGCCGGGAGATCCCGCCCAGGGCGTGTATTTCAACGACCTGACGGGGCACTACGGCGCCACGGCGAATGACGTGCGCGCCGGCTTGGCCGACCGTCTGATGCATGTCGGCAGCCTACCCGAGCTCGACGAGGATCTGGCGCTCCAATGGGGGCCCCTGGCCGTCAGACTGGGCGTCTATACCGAGAAGGCCCTCGGCAAGGTCAAGGAGAAGGACGTCGGCAAGAAGGATGGCGACCGAATGATCAACGTCGGCTCGCTGTACATGGTCGATCTCGACAGGCCCGATCTCGACGAGACGGTGGCCCGCTCGCGCATGCCCATGGAGGACATCGTCGCCTGCGCCGCCTTCGTGCGCGGGCTGATGCGCGCCAACGGACAGCTCGACCACATCCGGCGGGCGCCGTGGTGGCAGGAAGGCGGGCTGAAAGTCCGGGTCGACATGAACTACTACCACAACCGCCCGCTCGACAAGACGAGCCGCAATGTCGGCATGCACAAGGACACGGCCGGCGACAACATCTTCGTGAACCTGGTGTTCACCAACACCGCGGCGACACCGGCCACCGAATGGACGCAGGACCGCGCCGCGATCATCGGCAGGAAAAAGGAAAAGATGCTGGCAAAGGGCGTCCCGGAAAGCCTGCTCGACGAGTTCCACCAGGCCAAGGCCTTGCTGTCCGGCCTGCAGGCGCCCGGAAAGGACCGCATCGAGGGCGGCGTGATGCCCGCCATGGCCTTCGTGTCGTGGGTGGACGAACTGGCCTGGCACGCCACGCCATCGTTGCTCAACCGGCTCAAGGTGACAAAGGACATGCTGCCGCAGGTGAAGACCTGGTTCCAGTCGCCCGGAGAAGTCTCCGCGGCCAAGAACGGGCCCACGCTGTTCATCAATGTGCTGGGCCTCCTGCATGGGCAGGCGCCGGCGCTCTTCGACGGCACCGGTTTCCTGGAGTGGCAGTTCTCCGACAAGGGCGACGAGGTCCAGCAGTGGTACGAGAGCCACTTCAAGGTCGACGCCCGTGCCAAGCTGCTCGAGCAATGGGTGGCGGTGCTGGAGGCGGAGCAGGCCAAGCGGGCGGGCCTGGTCGGCAACAGCCTGGACAGCGAACTGGAAGATTTCGTCGAGGACGAGAAGGACGACAGCTCGTCGGAGGAGGAGGAGGAGGCGCTGTACCAGCCCACCGGCATCAGCGGCCGGCCGCGCTCCAACAGCGACGCCGAGACCCAGGCGACGGTCACCGAAGCCGCCGAGCAGCAGGGTCTGCGCTCGTTCATCCGGACCTGGGTACGGATCGAGCCCACGGGCTGACGAGCCGACCGTGGGGATGGCGAGGCGCCTACATCAGACGCCTTGCCTGATTCCTCAGCAGCCAGCAGAAATGGGCAAAACTCCGGCAGCTTCGTGCGTTGCCCGGATCCGCTCCGCGGCGAACAATCCGCTCCATCGACACGATTCCTCGTTCACCCCTCGCGGAGCCCAAAGCCATGAACAATTTCAGCCTCAACACGCCCACCAAGATCCTCTTCGGCAAAGGCCAGATCGCCGGGATCGCCAGCGAGATTCCCGCGGACGCCCGAATCCTGATCACGTACGGCGGCGGCAGCATCAAGAAGAACGGCGTGCTGGACCAGGTCCGCGCCGCGTTGACCGGCCGCACGGTGTTCGAGTTCGGCGGCATCGAGCCGAACCCGACGTTTGAAACGCTGATGAAGGCCGTCGAGGTCGTCAAGGCCGAGCGGGTCGACTTCCTGCTCGCCGTCGGCGGCGGCTCCGTCGCGGACGGCACCAAGTTCATCGCCGCGGCGGCGCAGTACGACGCCGCCAAGGACCCATGGGAGATCCTGCTGACCCGCGGCTCGAAGGTCACCAGCGCCGTGAAGATGGGCGTCGTGCTGACGCTGCCTGCCACTGGCTCCGAGTCCAACAACGGCGCTGTCGTCAGCCGCAAGGCCACCGGCGACAAGTTGCCCTTCTTCTCGGCCTACACCTACCCGGTGTTCGCGGTCCTCGATCCGGTGACCACCTACAGCCTGCCCGCGCGCCAGGTGGCCAACGGCGTCGTCGACGCCTTCGTCCACACGGTCGAGCAATACCTGACTTATCCGGCCGAGGGCCGGATTCAAGACCGCTTCTCCGAGGGCATCCTGCTGACGCTGATCGAGGAAGGTCCGCGCGCGCTGGCCGAGCCGGAGAACTACGACGTCCGCGCCAACGTCATGTGGAGCGCGACGCAGGCCTTGAACGGTCTGATCGGCGCCGGTGTTCCGCAGGATTGGGCAACGCACATGATCGGCCACGAGCTGACGGCGATGCACGGGCTGGACCACGCCCAGACGCTGGCGGTCGTGCTGCCCTCGGTGCTCGAATACAAGAAGGAGCAGAAGCGCGCCAAGCTGCTGCAGTACGCGGACCGCGTCTGGGGTCTGCGCGACGGCAGCGAGGAACAGCGGATCGACGGCGCGATCGCCGCGACGCGCGCCTTCTTCGAGCAGCTGGGCGTGGGCACGCGCCTGTCGGCCTACGGGCTGGACGGCAGCACCATCCCGGCGATGATCGCCAAGCTGGAGGAGCACGGCGGCAAGGCGCTGGGCGAGCACCAGGACGTGCGGCTCGAGGACAGCCGACGCATCCTCGAAGCGGCTCGTTGAGCTGGCGCTGAGTCCTCGCTGACTCCTGACTGATCTCCCCGCTTTCGTGGCGCACGCGGCCTGCAGACCGCGTGCGCCCGAAGTCATTTGAAGCACCCATGGCCACCACCCTCAACGACAGCATCCGGCGGCGGATCATCGACACCGCGACCCGCTACAAGTCCGGCGCCTTCTCGACGCCGTCACCGGTGGACGGCGTCCGTATCCTGTATTCCGAGACGGCGCATCCGCGCACGCCGGTGCTGTACGAGCCCTCCATCGTCATCGTGGCGCAGGGCGCGAAGGTGGGGCATGTCGGCGAGAAGACCTTCCGCTACGACGCGGAGAACTACCTGCTGCTGACGGTGCCCCTGCCCTTCGAGTGCCAGACGATCGCGAGCAAGAAGGAGCCCTTCGTCGGCGTGTCCATCGACATCGACACGGCGGTGCTGCAGGAGCTGCTGATCGAGCTGGAGGACGAGACGCTGGACCGCCCCGCGAGCCTGGAGGCTGCCGGCGTCAACAGCGCGGCGTTCACCGAGGACGTGCTGTGCGCGATCGAGCGGCTGTTCGACGCGATGCATCGTCCGCGCGACGCGAAGGTGCTGGGCAAGCTCATCCTCAAGGAGATCATCTACCACGTGCTGTGCGGCGACAGCGGCGCGGCGCTGCAGGCGCTGGCCAACCGGCACACGCACTTCGCGCAGGTGACGAAGGCGCTGCAGCACATCGAATCCAACTTCGCCAAGCCGCTCAGCGTCGAGCAGCTGGCGGGGCTGGTGAACATGAGCGTGTCCGCCTTCCATCACAACTTCAAGGCGGTGACCAACACCTCGCCGCTGCAGTACGTGAAGAGCTACAAGCTGCACAAGGCGCGCTTGATCATGCTCAACGAAGGCGTGAAGGCCGGCGTAGCGGCGACCCGCGTGGGGTACGAGAGTCCGTCGCAGTTCAGCCGGGAGTTCAAGCGCTACTTCGGCGCCACGCCGGTGGATGAGGTGGCGAGGTTGAGGGCGTTCAGCCCGGCGGTCTCTTAGCGCGAAGAGCGAAGAGTGGAAGCGGAGAGCGCCAGGAGCGCTGCTGTCGGTGATCTACCGACACGCAATGCGGTCCAAGCCGGACGCGGAGCACCGAAGTCCGGAGATACCGCGCGATGGGGCGCCACGCCACACTGCGGTAACGCAATCGCTGGACGCCCACCATGAAGATCCTTCTTGTTGATCCCTCTCCGACCTGGATCGCCACCCTGCGCCACCGGCTCGGCGACGTGCCCGGCGCCGTCGTGGTGGCCCAGTGCGCCTGCGAAGAGCACGCCGTGATCACCGCAGCCTTGTGCCAACCCGACGTGGTGATCTGCGACGTGGCCCTGGCCGAAGGCTCCGGCTTGAACACCGTCGCCCGGATGCGCAAGGCAGGCTTCCGCGGCGTGGCCTTCGCGATCAGCAACGCGGACGAGGCACTGTTCGGCCCGCGCTGCATGGAGGCCGGTCTGAACGCCTTCTACAGTCGGGAGTCCGAGTTGGACGTGCTCCTGGACGCGCTCTGCGAGTTCAGCGAAACGCCGCTGACCTTCCACCAGCCCAAGCTCCGGCAACTGGCCGTGGCCGCCTGATCTCGCCCGGCTGATCGCCGAGGCACCATTGATCGAGGCGACTCGTCGCCTCGATCGTCCATCGTTCCCCCTCGTCTTCCTTCGCCGTCATCCGCCGTCATTCGCTTGCCCATCATTACAACTTTTGTTGTAATGTCAGCCATGGACAAGACAACCGCCCTCGCCGGCCTCGGCGCGCTGGCACATCCGATTCGACTCGACGCGTTCCGCGCGCTGGTGGTCGCGGGACAGGACGGCCTGACGCCCGGCGCCCTCGTCGACATGCTCGGCGTCGCCTACGCCAAGCTGGGTTTCCATCTGAAGGATCTCGCCGAGGCGGGGCTCGTCACCTCGGAGCAGGTCGGCCGCAACGTGGTCTACCGGGCCGTGTATCCCCAGATGAACGCGCTCCTGGCCTACCTCACCGAGAACTGCTGCCAGGGTGCCGCCTGCGCCGTGACGCCGGGCTCGGCCCGTTGCGACTGCTGACCGGGGCCCCGACATGACGTCGACGACCTCCAACGTGCTCATCCTGTGCACGCACAACTCCGCTCGCAGCGTCCTCGCCGAGGGCATGCTCAACCACTGGGCGAAGCGGCTCGGCAAGCAGGTCGAGGCATTCAGCGCGGGCAGCGCACCCAGCGGGCGACTCAACCCGTTCGCGCTCGAGGTGCTGCAGGCCGCCGGCATCGACACCACGGGCCATCGCAGCAAGAGCTGGGACGAGTTCACCACGCCGGACGCGCCACCGCTGTCCCTTGTCATCACCGTGTGCGACAGCGCCGCCGCCGAGCAATGCCCCGTGTTCTTCGGTGGAAGCGGGCAACCGGTTAAGGTGCACTGGGGCTATCCGGACCCGTCCGACACCGAAGGCGGCGATGCAGGCAAGCGCCGAGCGTTCGAGCTCACGCGGCAGGCCATCGGCTATCGCATGCTGCAGCTGGTGCAGCTGCCCTTGTCGACAATGGGCAAGGCGCAACTCCAGCAGGCGCTGGGCGAGATCGCCCGGAGCTGAGATGTCGGACCTGCCCCGCAAGCTGTTCGCCGAACTCCTGGGAACCGCGCTCCTGCTCGCCATCGTGATCGGCTCCGGCGTCATGGCGCAGCGCCTCAGCGGCGGCAACACGGCCGTTGCGCTGCTGGCCAACACGCTGGCCACGGTGGGAGGTCTCTACGTCCTGATAGAGGTGTTCGGGCCCGTCAGCGGCGCGCACTTCAATCCGACGGTCAGCGTCGTCATGGCGTGGCGCGGCGAACTGACCCGGGTCGAGCTGCCGGCTTACCTCGTCGCGCAGCTGTCAGGCGCCGTGCTGGGCGCATGGCTCGCGCACGCGATGTTCGACATGAGCCTGTTCCAGGTCTCCACCCAGCTGCGCAGCGGCACGGGTCAGTGGATCGCCGAAGCGGTCGCCACATTCGGCCTCCTGCTGGTGATCCTGCGCGCACCCCGGGCACGCGCGGCGGCCATGGTTGCGGCCTACATCGGCGCGGCCTACTGGTTCACCGCCTCGACGTCCTTCGCCAATCCGGCGGCCGTCGTCGGTCGCGTGTTCAGCAACAGCTTTGCCGGCATCGCGCCCGCAAGCGCGCCAGCCTTCATCGTCGCCGAGTTCATCGGCGCAGCCCTCGCGGTGGGCGTGCATCAACTGCTGCTGCCACCCCGGTCCGCCGGCCGCGAGGCCCTTCCCCACCCACCGACGCCTGAACGCCATGTCTGACCTTCTCTTTCCCGACGCCACCTTGCCGGCGCTGAGCGCGGACCTGCTGGAGGTCCCCACGCTGGATCGCCTCTCGGTGGTGGCGCCTTCCCGGCACCGCCCGCGCATCCTCCTGCTGTACGGATCGCTGCGCGAGCGCTCCTACAGCCGCCTGCTGAGCTTCGAGGCGGCGCGCCTGCTGGAGGCCCTGGGCGCGGAGGTCCGGATCTTCAACCCGACCGGCCTGCCCCTGCCCGACGATGCGCCAGAGACGCATCCCAAGGTCCGTGAACTGCGCGAGCTGGCCGCCTGGTCCGAAGGGATGGTCTGGTGCTCGCCGGAACGGCATGGGGCCATGACCGGGATCATGAAGACGCAGATCGACTGGATCCCGCTGTCGACGGGCTCGGTGCGGCCCACCCAGGGCAAGACGCTCGCCGTGATGCAGGTGTCGGGCGGCTCGCAGTCGTTCAACGCCGTCAACCAGATGCGCCTGCTGGGCCGCTGGATGCGCATGCTGACCATCCCGAACCAGTCGTCGGTCGCCAAGGCCTTCGCCGAGTTCACCGAGGACGGACGCATGAAGCCGTCGCCCTTCTACGACCGCGTGGTCGACGTGATGGAAGAGCTGGTCAAGTTCACGCTGTTGACCCGGGACCTCGGCCCTTCCCTGTTGAACCGCTACAGCGAGCGCAAGGAGACCGCGGCGGAGCTGGCCAAGCGCGTCGACCTCGGTGCGGCGACCGGCTGCGCGTCGAAAGCGTCACGCTGCTGCACCTGAAGACGGTCTCACTGCTCGCCCGCCCCGATGGCATGCCGCAGCCCCTCCAGCGCCGGCGCCACGACCGACATGTCCGCGCCTTCGGCAAACACCGCGTAGGCCGGATAGAGGAACTCCGGCGCGCCGCGGATGCGGCGCAGCTTGCCGCTCTCCAGGTGCTTGCGCACCACCGCCAGCCGGAAGTAGCCGGAACCGCCGGCCGCCAGCACGTACTCGCGCCCCAGCGGCCCCAGTCCCGCCGACACCCCCGCGTGGCCCATCTCCGGAAAGGCCAGCGCATGCTGAGCCGCGAACTCCGGCCCCCAGTCCACGTAGACGTAGTCCTCGGGATCGAGCTTCTGCCCGCGCTTGCGCGTGGTGACGAGCACCAGCTTCTCCTCGAGCAGCAGCTCGATGCGCAGCCCCGGACGCTGCTGCGGCGCGTACACCACGGCGACATCGAGGGTCCCGGAGGCCACGCGGTCGATCAGGTCCGCCGGGAAGCCGACCTCCGTGCGCAAGGCCAGATGCGGCGCCGACGTGCGCATCCACAGCAGCCAGTCGAGCAGCAGCGGATCCCACAGGCTGAGCTCGCAGCCGATGGTCATCACCGACTCGCGCCCCGGCGGCAGGGCCACCTGGTGGCGCGCGCGCTCCCACACCTGCACCAGCATCGAGGCGTAGCGCGTGAACTGCTCGCCCGCCGGCGTCAAGGTCGCCCCGGCCTTGTTGCGGACGAACAGCGTGGTGCCGAGCAGTTCCTCCAGCGTCCGCACCCGCGCGCTCACCGCCGTCTGCGTGACGTGCAGGCTCTCCGCCGCGCGGACGAAACTGCCCGCGGCGACGATCTCCAGGAAGGTGCGAGCCAGCGTGATGTCCACGGGAAACCTCGTCGTTGCCGAATCAGTGCAACTATTCTGCACTTAAACAGCAATAAGACTCGCTTTACCTGCACCAACAGTGGATCGACGATGACGGCATCGACATGCCCAATCGAGGCCAAGGAGCCCGTCATGAAATTCGCTACGACGCACGTCATCCCCTCCCGCCGCGCCGCGCCTTCGCAGCAGCCAGGCATTCCGGCCTGGCTGGACAAGCTGCTGACCCGGCTCTTCAGCGGTCTGCGCGACGACGCCTACATCCATTGAGCGTCAGCGCGTGAACGTCAGCCCGTGAACACCCGCAGCGTCTGCGTCGTTCACGGGTTGCGGGTCAGCACGGCCGCCGCCCGCCAACGCTGCGGGAACAGCTGCCGGAGCTGCTCGACCTTGGGCAGATCGTTGATCACGATGTACGGGTTCCGCGGATTCCGTTCGAGGTAGTCCTGGTGATAGCCCTCCGCGGGATAGAAGGCCTTGCCCGCCTCGATCTTCGTCGCCAGGCTCTTCGGGAATGACCGCGCGGCATCCAGCTGGGCGATGTAGGCCTGGGCCACCCGGGCCTGCTCGGCGTCGCGCGGGAAGATCGCCGAGCGGTATTGCGGCCCGCTGTCCGGCCCCTGGCGGTCGAGCTCCGTCGGGTCGTGCGCGACCGAGAAGAAGATCTGCAGCAGCGCGCCGTAGCTGACCTGCGTCGGGTCGTAGGTGATCTCGACCGCTTCCGCGTGTCCGGTCAGGCCGCTGCCCACCATCTCGTAATGCGCGGTGGCGGCGTTGCCGCCGGCATAACCGGACACCACGCGGGTCACGCCCTTCACGTGCTGGAACACGCCTTGCACGCCCCAGAAGCAGCCGCCCGCGAAGACCGCCATCTCCGTGGTGCGCGCCCCATTGGCGGCGACATGGGCGGCGACATCGGACGTCGGCGCCGCGACG
>NZ_DASVNZ010000287.1:0-7498 GCF_036486225.1 Roseateles sp.
GGCATGAGATTGTTCGGGGTTCCCGACGGATCCTCTCCGATCCGTCCGCTTGCATGGGCGCCGACCGGGTTGAAGTAGCGCAGACAACAGATCCGCCAGTCAGGATCTGACCGAGCAAGGTCGGCCAGCACGTTGGCCAGCGACACGCCGATGCGCGTGGCGACGGTCTGCTTCTCGACGGCGTAGCTGGTGCCGTTGGCTTCGACCAGACGCTGCACTTCCGACGACAGCGGGCTGATGACGACGTTGCCGGCCTGCTCCATGACCTGGTCCAGCGACGCGCGCAGCACGTCGCGGCTGGCGACCTTGGCGCCGGTGGTGGACAGGGTGGCGTCGGTGCCGATGTCGGCGATCAGCGCGGCGTTGGCCGGCATCGTCAGCGAGAAGTGGCCCTTGGCGTCGGTGACGACCGGGGTCTCGGTCGTGTCGCAGACGCCGTTGGCGTTGGTGTCGACGCAGACCTTGGCGCCGACGTAGTAGGCGGGATCGATCTTGGGATCGGTAACGCTGCCGGCGGTGAAGCTGGTGGCGGTGACGACGCCGTTGATCGTGACGCTCGGCGTCTGGGTGTCGCTGTCGGAGCCGCAGGCGGCCAGGATGGCCGCGGCAACGAGGGTGAGCGAGGCGTTCAGCGCGGTGGATTTGCTGTGTCGCATGGGAGTCCTGGAGTGGTGGCGATTGCTGTGCTCGAAGGCTCCGGGAGGAGACCGTTCGAAACGCCGCGCACTCTAGAAATCACGCATGACGGATCCGTGACCCCGCGCGTCAAGGCCGCGTGAGGGCCCTTGCGCCGCAAGGGCCGGCGTGTTTCGCAAAGTTACGTGAAGCGATGCGCACACGGTGAACGGGTTGAGATGCGCACGGGGCTTGATGGTCTGGGAACGCGCTCGGAGGTTGCGATCCGATCAGATGTGGGGCCTCGCGAGGGGCTGAATTTCGACGTTCCTTGCGCGCCGTCATATCGCGGATGCTTCCAGAGATGGCGATGTTCAGCGTTCTGGACAAAATGCGACTGTCTTGTCCAGAACAGTGAACATGCATGCCGAGCAAGCCGCCGACCATCTTTCCGCAGGAGCAGCGCATGCTTAGCCTCTTGGGCGAGCGCATCAAGCTCGCACGTCTAAGGCGCAAGTTCAGCAGTGCCACCGTCTCGGCGCGGGCCGGAATCTGCCGCACCACGCTCTACAAGGTGGAGGTGGGTGATGGAGGCGTGACGCTGGGAACGTATCTCCGCGTGCTCGCAAGCCTGGGCCTGTCTGGCGACTTCGAAAAACTGGCAGCGGACGATCATGTTGGTCGGCGTCTTCAGGACCTCGGACTCGAACCGAAATTGTCTGCGCCTAGATTGCGAGCCAGCCGGGCGAACGCGGCGCACGCCAAGGCATCTGGCTAGGCTTGCAAGTGCATAACCCGATGAACGCGCCACAGGCCAGCCGTGCGGACTTGAGAGCAAAGGCCACGATATACATTGGAATCGGCTTGGTTCAGCGCGTCGTGTCTGAGTTGGCGGTGTGACGGCGGCCGGCAAGAGAGGATGACCATGCGACCTCTGCGAGACCAGATGGCGCTTGCGAAACTAGAGTCCGAGGTTGGCCAAGCAGACGTGGCTTTGTGTCCCCCGCTGCTCGTTCACATCCTGGCCGGGTGGGACGTGATTCCTCTGCTCGAAAGCTCGTCGCGGCTGCAGCATCAGGCCGAGTGGCGCGCGCTGTTTGATTTGCTTGCGAACACATCACCACCTTCGCCCAAGGTCCGCGCTCGGTTCCACACTCAATGGCACGTCAGCCACCATTTCATACGTGGGCTCGTGGATGACGACCGTCTGATGCTTGCCGCTGCCCGCGCATGGCTTCCTCGGTACGAAGGGCCGGATTTGAAGCTCTTTAGAGGAGAGAACCTCGGTCGGTATCGAACTGGACGCATCGGCTACGGCTGGACCGATCGGCTTTCCATAGCTGAAATGTTCGCCGCTGGCCCTAACAGTGTAGGAACTGGTGGGGTCGTGCTGACGGCCAACGTCCCAGCTGCCGCAATCGTTGCCGGCCCAGCTTCGCACAGCAGCGATTGGCTGCAAGAGAACGAGTTTACGGTTGACGTTGCGCTTCTCGAAGCAGTGAGCGTCGTGGCGTGAAACCGCCGCTAGCTACCGGGCTCGCGAAACTCGAGGCAATGCGCTCTTTGAACAATGCCGGCGCGTGCGAGCGCGCCACGCGCACACTACGCCGAAGTCATTGCGCCGTTCTCCGATCATGCGGAGCCCCCCGGACGAACGATGGCGCGCGTCCTTTAGCCCTTCACCCCACCCGCCGTCAGTCCCGACACGATCCACCGCTGCGCCAGCAGGAACACCGCCGTGATCGGCAGGCCCGACAGCACGGCCGCGGCCGCGAAGTCGCCCCACAGGAAACGCTGATCGTGCAGGAAGTACTTCGAGCCCACCGCCAGCGTGAGGTTGGACTCCTCGCGCAGCAGGACCGACGCGACCGGGTACTCGATGATGCAGCCGATGAAGGCCAGCACGAACACCACCATCAGGATGGGCACCGCCATCGGCAGCAGCACCAGCCGGAAGGCCTGCCAGTGCGACGCGCCGTCGACCTTGGCGTTCTCCTCGATCTCCACGGGGATGGTCTCGAAGTAGCCCTTGATGGTCCAGATGTGCGTCGCCACGCCGCCCAGGTAGGCCACGATCACGCCCGCGTGCGTCTCGATGCCCAGCCACGGCACGAAGGTGCCGATGGTCTCGAAGATCGCGTAGATCGCCACCAGCGCCAGCACCGCCGGGAACATCTGCAGCAGCAGCATGCTGTTGAGGATGCTGGCCTTGAACGGGAACTTCAGCCGCGCGAAGCCGTAGGCCGCCGTCGTCGAGATCGCCACGATCAGGACAGCCGAGATCGTCGCCACCTTGATCGAGTTCCACAGCCAGGTCAGCACCGGGAAGGGCGGCTGCACCAGCGAGCCGTCCGCCGCCTGGTAGGGGATGCCCAGCGCCAGTTGCCAGTGCTCCAGGCTGATCGTCGTGGGAATCAGGCTGCCCGTGGCGAAGTTGCCCGGCCGCAGCGAGATCGACACCACCGCCAGCAGCGGGAACAGCGTGACCGCCAGGAAGATCCACAGCATCACATGCGCCGCGACGACGCGCCAGCGCGCCTGCTTGCCTCGAACGATGGCCATGTCGTGTCCTTGTCCGTCGATGCCGGCCGCGTCAGCGGTTGGCGTTGCGCATCAGGCGCAGGTTGAGCAGCGACATCCCCGCCACCAGCACGAAGATCAGCGTCGAGATGGCCGCGGCTAATCCGAAGTCCGTCCCCGAATCGCGGAAGGCGATGCGGTAGGTGTAGCTCACCAGGATGTCGGTCTGCCCCGCGGGGATCTTGGTGGACAGGTAGTCCGGCCGCCCGTCGGTCAGCAGCGCGATCAGCACGAAGTTGTTGAAGTTGAACGCGAAGGCCGAGACCAGCAGCGGCGACAGCGGCTTGATGATCAGCGGCGCCGTGATCTTGAAGAAGTTGGTCAGCGGTCCCGCGCCCGCGAGCGCCGAGGCCTCGTACAGGTCGGACGGGATGGACTTCAGCAGGCCCGTGCACAGGATCATCACGTACGGGTAGCCCAGCCACACGTTGACGATCAGCAGCATCGTGCGCGCCAGCGACGGGTCCGCGAACCACGCCGGCCGCACGCCGAAGAGCGCGTCCAGGATCGCGTTGATCTCGCCGAAGTTCTGGTTGAACAGGCCCTTGAACACGAGGATCGAGATGAAACCCGGCACCGCGTAGGGCAGGAACAGCAGCGTGCGGTAGGTCGTGCGGTAGCGCAGGTCCTCCCAGTTCAGCAGCACCGCCAGCATCATGCCGATCGCCGTCGCGAAGACCACCGTCAGCAGCGAGAACACCACCGTCCAGCTGAAGATCGACAGGAAGGGGCCGCGGAACTCCGCGTCGAACAGCATGCGCTTGTAGTTCTGTGCGCCGACCATGACCTTGTAGCCGGGCGCGAGGTGCGTGCCCGCCGCCGCGCCTTGGCCCTCGTAGTAGCCCGTCGTCGCGTCGGGGCGGAAGAGGGCGCCGTCGGCGACGCGCTTCAACGCGCCGTCGGGCTGCTCCTCGAAGTGCGGGCGGATCGGGCCGAACTCGCGCAGACCGAGATAGCGCAGCGTCGAGGCGTCGCCCGTGCCGCCGGTGGCCGCCGTGCCGCCGCTTTCACCCGGCAGCCGCAAACGCAGCTGCGCCAGCGCCTGGCGGTGCTCGACCAGCTCCTTCAACGTGAGCGCGGTGCCCAGCGTCGCGTCCGCCGGCCCGGTCGCCTGCATTGCGACGTCAACCGGCTTCGTTCCTTGACGCAGCGCCAGCGGTGGCGAGACGAATTGCGCGGTGCCGTTCGCGGGATCGCGCAGCACCACGCGGAAGTCGCTGCCGGCACCGTGCACGCTGTAGTCGCGCACGGCCTCGAGCGCCGTGTCGTGCTGGTCGAGCAGGAACTCGCGCACGCGCTCCTGGCTCAGCAGGTGGGCCGACGAGTAGTTCGTGAAACCGATCTGCGTCGTGTAGGCGAGCGGGAATGCGATGAACAGCAGCATCCCGGCCACGCCGGGGAAGAGGTAGCGGTAGGCGAAGCCGGCCTTGGACAGGTAGACGGCGAAACCGACGCCGAACAGCAGCAGCACGCCGAGCGCCCAACTCGTCAGACCGGCCGCGTACAGCATGAAGACGAGGTAGAGCGCCGCCAGAGCGATCACGGCCATCGTCGGCCAGTACAGCGCCTTCGTGAGCCGGTCCAGCGCGCCGGGCGGCTGTCGCGTGTAGGCCTCGGACAGCGGCGAACCCGGCAGCGTGGCGGCCAGCGTCGAGGTCGATGCGGTGGTGGCGTTCATTGCTTGAGCAGCATCCGGCCCGACGCGCCGTCCAGCGCGTCCTTGGGGCTTTGCAGGCCGTTGGTGATCGCCTCCAGCGCCGCGTCCATCGCGGTCCAGAAACGGCCCACCTCGGGGATGTTGGGAATGGCCTCGCCGGCGCGGGCGTTCTCCATGCTGGCGCGGATCAGCGGGTTCACCGACAGCTGCTGGTAGAAGGCCTTGTTGGCCGGCACGCCGATGGGCACGTCGGCGTCGAGCACCTGCAGCGACGCGGGGCGCATCAGGTGGCGCTCGATGAACTCGCGGGCGAGGTCCTTGTTCTTCGACGGCGCCGAGATCATGCAGCCCAGCACCCCGACGAAGGGCTTGGACGGCTTGCCCGCGACCACCGCCGGGATGGGCGCCACGCCGATGTCGATGCCGGCCTTGCGCGCGTTCTCCCAGGCCCAGGGGCCGGAGATCATCATCGCCACCTCGCCGCGGGCGAAGCCCGACTCCATCTCGGAATAACGCGCGCCGCGCGGCATCACGCCGTCGGTGATCAGGCGCTCCAGCATCCGGCCCGCGGCCAGCGCGCCGTCGTTGTTGACGTCGACCTGGCGCGCGTCGAATTCGCCTTGCGCGTCACGCCCGAAGATCACACCGCCGGCGCCCGCGAACATCGGCCAGGTGAAGAAGCTCTTGTTGTAGTCCCACAGGATCGCGTGCTTGCCGCGCTGGCGCAGCTGCTTGTCGACGGCGATCACGTCATCCCAGGTCGCGGGCGGCTTGCTCACCAGCGCCTTGTTGTAGATCAGGCCGGTGGTCTCGATCGCGATGGGGTAGCCCCACAGGCGGCCCTGGTAGCGGAAGGCCTGCCAGGCGGCGGGCTCGACCTCGTCGTAGAGCGTCTTGCGCGGCTGCACCGGCGTCAGCAGCCCGGCCTTGGCCCATTCGCCGACGCGGTCGTGCGGCCAGCAGAAGACGTCCGGGCCCTTGCCGGCGCCGGCGGCCTGCGTGTACTTCTCGGGCGCGTCGACCGGATGCTCGACGACGACCTTCACGCCGGACTCGCGCTCGAACGCGTCGCCGACCTTCTGCAGTCCGTTGTAGGCCTTGTCGCCGTTGATCCAGACGAGCAGCTTCGGTGCCGTCTGCGCCGCGACCTTCTCGCAGCCGACTAGCAGTGCGACGGCGGCCACCGCTGCCAATGCGCCACGAGCCAGCGCCGAGCGCGTGGCCGCGCGCTTCAAGGGACGTGTCATGCCGGCGCTCCGAGGCGCTTGAATGCCAGGCCTTGTGCATCGAAGAGATAGCAGAGGTCCGGCGGCAGATGCAGCTGCAACGTGTCGCCCGCGCGCACCCGCGTCCTGCCGTCGAATTCGCAGGTGAGGGCGTCCTCGACGCCCGGGTAGGCGCAGTACGCATGCGTCACGCCGCCCAGCGATTCGACGAAGGTGACGGTGCTGGCGATCAGGTTGGCGTCGCCGCCGACCTCGAAGTGTTCCGGACGCAGGCCCAGCGTGACCTTGTCGCCGGCCTTGGCGCGCGAGGCGTCGACCCGCGTGCGGATCATCGCGCCGTCAGCCAGCCGCACCGTCGCGTGATCGGCGCCGGCGGTCACGACCTCGGCCTCGATGAAGTTCATCTTCGGGCTGCCGATGAAGCCGGCGACGAAGAGGTTGTCCGGATGCTCGTAGAGCTCCAGCGGCGTGCCGACCTGCTCGATGGTGCCGGCGCTCAGCACGACGATGCGGTCCGCCAGCGTCATCGCCTCGACCTGGTCGTGGGTGACGTAGACCATGGTGGTCTTGAGGTCCTCGTGCAGCTTCGCGAACTCGTAGCGCATGCGCACGCGCAGCGCGGCGTCGAGGTTGGACAGCGGCTCGTCGAAGAGGAAGACCTCGGGCTTGCGCACGATCGCGCGGCCGATCGCCACGCGCTGGCGCTGGCCGCCGGACAGGTCCTTGGGCTTGCGCTCCAGCAGGTGCTCGATGTGCAGGATGCGCGCGGCATAACGCACCGAGCGCTCGATCTCGTCCTTGGGCACCTTCGCCAGCTTCAACCCGAACGCCATGTTGTCGTACAGGTTCATGTGGGGGTAGAGCGCGTAGCTCTGGAACACCATCGCGATGCCGCGCTCGGCCGGGGGCACGTCGTTGACCAGCTGGCCGCCGATGCGCAGCTCGCCGCCGGTGATGTCCTCCAGCCCGGCGATCGTGCGCAGCAGCGTGGACTTGCCGCAGCCCGAGGGTCCGACGAAGACCATGAATTCACCATCCCGGATCTCCAGGTCGATGCCATGCAGGATCTTGGTCTCGCCATAGGCCTTGGCCACGGCTTGCAGCTTCACGTCCGCCACGGGGTGTCTCCTTGTTTGTAGAGAATATACATGTCTGATTGGCGATTCACAACGCGACGATCCCTGGGTCGCTCCTCATGAATCGCATCAAATCAATGACTTGGAATCAAACGCGGGATAACCCGATGTAGTGAAACTACAGAATTTGAGAAGGCTTGAGGGATACTTCGCTCCATGATGACCGCCTCCCCCGACCGGGTCGCCGCCTTCGAGCAGGCGCTGCGACGTGAACGCCCCCTGGCCAGCCCCGCCGCCGCCGCGACCGCCGCGATCGCGTCGGCCGCTGCCGCCGGGCCCGCAGG
>NZ_DASVNZ010000296.1:0-7905 GCF_036486225.1 Roseateles sp.
GCGGTGAAGCAGGCCGGGGCGCTGCTGTCCAAGCCCGACCAGGACGCCCTGGCCGAGCTGATGGACAAGCCGGACCGCTACCTGAAGCGCAAGGCCGCGGCCTCGCCGCGCGCCAAGGCCGAGCTGACGATGCTGGCGCTGATGCGCCTGCTGGCCACCGACTACGACAAGGCCGACGACGACGTGCGCCGCTGGGCGGCCAAGCTGCCGAACGACCTGTCCGCGTGGCTGTGGGCCCAATACGGCAGACAGGCCGCGCTGCGGCTCAAGGACGAAGCCAACGAGCATTTCGATCGCGCGGTGAAGCTGCAGGCCAAGCTCGGCCCGGTCGAATGGAGCGATGACACGATCAGCTGGGTGGCGCGCGCCGCGTTGCGCGGCGACGCGGGCGCGAGCCGGCCTGACCAGCTGATGTCGGCGATTGCGCTGATGAAGCCGTCGGACCAGAAGGACATCACCTGGCAGTACTGGCGCGCGAAGGCGCAGCAGCAGCTGGCGCCGACCGGCGCTTCCGGCGACGCCCAGCGCCGCGAGTCGCAGGAGACGCTGCGCGCGATCGCCTCGCCGCTGAGCTTCTACGGCAAGCTCGCCGCGGACGAACTGAAGCTGCGACTGCCGCTGCCGCCGACGCCCGCGGACCTGACCGCGCCGGAGCGCGCGCAGGCGCTCGCGAATCCGGGCATCCAGCGCGCGCTGATGCTGCTGGCGGTGGGCCTGCGCAGCGAGGGCCAGCGCGAATGGAACTTCAGCCTGCGCGGCCTGTCGGACCGCGAGCTGCTGTCGGTGGCGCAGGCCGCCTGCGAGCGCGAGCTCTGGGAGCGCTGCATCCAGACCAGCGAGCGCACGAAGACTGAGATCGACCTCGCCCAGCGCTTCCCGATGCCCTACCGCGCGGACGTGTTCAAGCAGTCGACGGCGATGGGCCTGGACCCGGCCTACGTCTACGGCCTGATCCGGCAGGAGTCGCGCTTCATGATGGATGCGCGCTCGCACGTCGGCGCCGGCGGCCTGATGCAGGTGATGCCGGCGACGGCGAAGTGGACGGCCAAGAAGCTGGGCGTCGACTTCAAGCCCGACATGCTGCATGACCGCGACACCAACCTGCGATTGGGCACCGGCTACCTGAAGCTGGTGATGGACAGCTTCGAGGGCTCTCAGGCGATGGCCGCGGCGGCCTACAACGCCGGCCCGAACCGGCCGCGCCGCTGGCGCGACGGTCCGCAGCTCGACGCCGCGATCTGGACCGAGAACATCCCCATCTGGGAGACCCGCGACTACGTGCGCAAGGTGCTGTCGAACGCGACGATCTACGCGCAGCTGATGGGCCGCGAAGGCGGCACCGTGCTGCGCGACCGGCTTGGCCGCGTCATCGGTCCGGCCGCCGCGTCGGCGCCGGACATCCCGGCCAACGGCACGAACTGACCCTCAGTCGCTCCACGCGCTTCAGGTGCCCCGGGCGCTCCAGGTGTCGGAAGCGCCCGTGATGTCCCTCCTTCATGCAAAGAGATTTCACATGCAGCTGATCATCGGCAACAAGAACTACTCGTCCTGGTCGATGCGCCCGTGGGTGCTGATGAAGGCACTCGGCATAGCCTTCGAAGAGCGCAAGGTGCGCTTCGACTTCACGCCCGACTCGGCGTTCTATCGCGAGATCGGCGCGGTGACGCCGGCCGGCAAGGTGCCGGTACTCGTGGACGACGGCCTGGCGGTCTGGGACTCGCTGGCGATCGTGGAGTACCTCGCCGACCGCTTCCCCGACAAGGCCGTCTGGCCGCGCGATGCACGACAGCGCGCGCGGGCGCGCTGCCTCTGCGCGGAGATGCACAGCGGTTTCGGCCAACTGCGCAGCCATTGCATGATGAACATCGACGCGGACCTGTCGACGGTCGGTGCGCGGCTGCTGCAGACCGAGGCCGGCCTGCGCAAGGACCTCGCCCGCATCGTGGAACTGTGGACCGACGCGCTGACGCAGAGCGGCGGCCCCTTCCTCTTCGGCGCGTTCGGCGCGGCGGATGCCTTCTTCGCGCCCGTCGTGATGCGGGTGACCCGCTACGGCCTGCCGTTGCCCGCGCCGCTGAAGGCCTACACGGACGCCGTGCAGGCGGCGCCTGGCGTTCGCGACTGGATCGCGGATGCGATGGCGGAGAAGGATTTCCTCGACTTCGAGGAACCCTATCGGGACATCAGCGGCCCGGTGCCGGTGCTGAAGCCCTGAAATGAAAAACCGCCTTTTGCAGCCTGTGCGGGCAGGCAGCGAAAGGCGGCGAGGTGGGCCGGCGCGAGATCAGTTGTCGCGGCGGCGGCGCACCATGAACCCTGCGGCGAGAAGGCCGCCGAGCATCATGGCTTGGTTCGTGGGCTCGGAAACGAAGGACGGGACGATGGTGTCCGCGCCTTCCTGTTCGTTGACATCGGCCAGCTGCGCGGGGGCGGGCTGGCTCTGCCGGGTGAAACTGGTGTCAGCGGCGACGTGCACGGAGTTCGTGTCCGGCGCTTGCTGCTCCTGCGCTTGGGCGGCGAGACCAATTCCGCCCAGCAGGAGGAGAAGAACAGACTTCATTCAAGATACTCCCTACTGCTTATGCCGTCCTGCCTGACTACGTGTCTCTCTCGGTAGCTGGCCCGTTTGAACAGGCACTGGTGTGCAGGTGGCATTGGTGAATATACGGATAGATAGCCTAATGGAGGTATCCCCTTTATCAGGGATGCTGCGCCGCAACATGAGTGATCAGATGTATCTCGTTGGCGGGGCCGTCCGGGACGCGCTCCTGGGACTGCCCGTGCAGGACCGCGATTGGGTGGTGGTCGGAGCCACGCCCAAGTCCTTGATCGACAAGGGATTTGTGCCTGTCGGCAAGGATTTCCCGGTGTTCCTGGACCCCGTGACCCATGAAGAGGTGGCATTGGCCCGGACCGAGCGCAAGACCGCTGCCGGCTATCACGGGTTCCAGTTCCACACGGACCCCGATGTCACGCTGGAACAGGACCTGGCGCGCCGGGATCTGACGATCAACGCCATGGCCCAGGCGGAGGACGGAACGATCGTCGATCCGTACGGCGGCCGGCGCGACCTCGAGGCCAAGGTGCTGCGGCACGTGTCGGCGGCCTTTGCGGAGGATCCGGTGCGGATCCTGCGGCTGGCGCGCTTCGCGGCGCGTTTCGGCGACTTCACGGTGGCGCCGGAGACGATGGCGCTGATGCGCCAGATGGTCGCTGCCGGTGAAGCCGATGCGCTGGTCGCCGAGCGCGTCTGGCAGGAGATCGCCCGCGGCCTGATGGAGGGCCACCCCGCGCGGATGATCGAGATCCTGCGCGACAGCGGCGCGCTGGCGCGCATCGCGCCGGAGCTGGAACGGCTGTTCGGCGTGCCGCAACCCGAGGCGCACCACCCGGAGATCGATACCGGGGTCCACGTGCTGCTGGTGCTGGAGGAATGCGCGCGCGTCGAGGCACCTCTGCCGGTGCGTTATGCCTCGCTGTGCCACGACCTCGGCAAGGGCACGACGCCCGAGGAGGAATGGCCCCGCCACCTGAAGCACGAATCACGCGGCGTCGAGCTGGCGACGGCGCTGTCGCAACGCTGGCGGGTTCCGTCGGACTGCAAGGAGCTGGCGGAGCTGGTCGCCCGCGAGCACACGCACGTGCACCAGAGCCTGGACTTCAGCGCCGAGGCACGCCTGCGCCTGATGGAGCGCAGCGACGCGCTGCGCCGGCCGGAGCGCTTCGCGCAGCTGCTGCTGGCCTGCGAATGCGACGCCCGCGGCCGCGCGGGCTTGCGCGATCGGCCCTATCCGCAGCGCCAGGCCTTGCTCCACGACCTGCGCGCGGTGCAGTCGGTCGATCAGGCGGCGATCTCTGCGGCCGCGCTGGCGGCCGGCAAGAAGGGTCCCGCCATCGGGCAGGCGATCCACGAGGCCCGCAAGGCCGCGCTCAAAGCGTGTGAGAGCGATCCCCCGCGCTGAACCCCAGCGCGTCGAAGCCCTCGCCCGGCGCGAAGCCGATGACCTTGAACAGCTCGCCCATCTCGTGCTCGGCGATGAGCCGGTGGGCCATGCCGCGCTGCGCGAGGTCGGCGCCGCTCATCAGGTCGACCAGGCCGCAGTTGATCAGGAAGTTGGCCTGGCTCGTGTAGCCCAGCACCATCAGTCCCGCGTCCTGCCCCGCCAGCGCGATGCCGGTGAAGTTCACATGCGACGTGATGTCCTTCTGCCCGGGCAGCGCCAGCGGGTCGGGGTCGGACCGGTGCAGGTGGTGGCACATCAAGGTGCCGCCGGTGCGCTGCGGGTGGTAGTACTCCGACTCCGGGAACCCGTAGTCGATGAAGAACGCCGCGCCGCGCTTGAGCCGCTCCGCGAGCGTGCGCACGAAGGCCTCGGCCTGCGGATGCACCTCCGTCACTGTGCCGGGCACGAAGCCGACATCGTGCTCGGGCGGCGTCGGCGGACGCGCCTCGCCGGGCCGGTCGTCGAAGGACAACGCGCCCTGGTCGTCCATCGTCACGCCACGTTGCAGCCAGTGCTCGCCGTCCCAGCGCAGCAGCTCGACCGGAATCGCATCCAGCAGCTCATTGGCGACCAGCACGCCGTGGATCTCGTCGGGCCAGCGGTCCAGCCACTCGACCCGCGGCGCGAAGCGCGCCAGCCGTTCCGCCTGCCGCTCGCGCAGCGTGCCGGACAGGTCGACGATGAAGTACTTCGAGACCGGCGTCCCCGCCGCGTCCAATGTCTCCAGCAACTGAGCCGCCAGCGCGCCGCTGCCGGCGCCGAACTCGATCACCGTGTCCGTGCCGCTGACCGCCAGCGCCTGCGCGACCTGCCTCGCCAGCGCACGACCGAACAGCGGCGACAGCTCCGGCGCCGTCACGAAGTCCGAACCCTGCTGCGGCATCGTGCCGAACTTGAGCCGCGCGTTGGCGTAGTACCCCACGCCCGGCGCGTACAGCGCCAGGCTCATGTAGCGGTCGAACGGCAGCCAGCCGCCGGCGGCGGCGATCTCGTCGCGCAGCAACGCGGCCATGGCCGGATCGGTCGCATGGGCCGGGGCGCCACGCACGGTATTGGAAGCGCCATGCGGCGCGGACGCCGCGCCATTCAGGCGGGCGGAATCTGGTGTCTTTGAAGTCATGAGTCGATTCCGGGAAGCATCGGCTTGCCGCGCGCGGCCAGCCAGGCTTCGAATTCCTCGGCGGGCATCGCCGGCGCGATCACCTCGCCCTGCAGCTCGTCGCAGCCCCACTCGGCCAGCAGGTGCCACTGCCGCGCGTTGCGCACGCCTTCGGCGCCGACGCGCATGCCCAGTCCCTTGGCCATCTGCACGACCGCGCGCGTGATCGCGGCCGCGCCGCGATCGTCGGGCAGCACGGCGACGAAGCTCTGGTCGATCTTGAGCTTGTCCAGCGGCAGCCGCGTCAACTGGTTCAGCGCCGTGTAGCCGGTGCCGAAGTCGTCGATCGAGATCGCCAGCCCCTGCGAGCGCAAGGTCTGCAGCAGCTCAGGCAGGCGGTCGATCTCCTCGGTGAGCATGCGTTCGGTCAGTTCGAGCTCCAGCCACTCGCCGGGCACGCCGGCCGTCTTCAGCACATGGGCCACCGACTTCGAGAAACTCGCCAGCCGGAACTGCATGCTCGACAGGTTCACCGCGATCGGGATCGCGGCGACACCGCGTTCATGCCAGGCGCGCGTCTGTCGCGCCGCCTCGTACATCACCCACTCGCCCAGCGGCAGCATCAGGCGATGGCGCTCAGCGACGACGATGAAGGCGTCCGGCGTCAGCAGGCCGCGCTCCGGATGCCGCCAGCGCAGCAGCGCCTCCGCGCCGACCAGCTCGCCGGTGCGCGCGTCGACCTGCGGTTGATAGAACAGCACGAACTGGTCGGCCGTCAGCGCCTGCGCCAGCTCGGTCTCGAGCACCAGGTCCGCGTAGGCGTTCTCGGCCATCGCGTGCTCGAAGAAACGGTAGGTCGCGCGGCCCGCGGTCTTCGCGAGGTACATCGCGGTGTCGGCGTGCTGCAGCAGCTCCTCGGGCGAGTCGCCGTGCTCCGGGTACATCGCCACGCCGATCGACGGCGTCACCGACAGGTCGCGGCCGTCCGCCTGCACCGGCACCTCGACCACGCTCAGCAGCGCGTTGAGCACCGTCTGCACGTCCTTGCGCTGGTGCACGTCCTCCAGCAGCACGACGAACTCGTCACCGCCGAAACGCGCCACCAGATCGCTGCCGCGCAGCCCGCCTCGCAGGCGCTCGGAGACGGTGCGCAGCACGCGGTCGCCCTCGAGGTGGCCCAGCGAATCGTTGACCCGCTTGAAGTTGTCGAGGTCGATGAACAGCAGCGCCGCGCGCCGCGCGTTGCCCTGCGACAGGCGCTCGCGCAGCCGTTCCATGAAGGTCGCGCGGTTCAGCAGCCCGGTCAGCGGATCATGCTGCGCCAGGTGCTGGATGCGCGCCAGCGCCTCCAGGTGCGGTCGCAGGTCGCGGACGATGGTCATCCGCAGCCGCTCGCCGTTGCGCCACAAGGTCCGCACGATGAATTCGACGTCGATGCGCTCGCCGCTGCGATGCAGGATCGCGGTCGGGTAGCGGGTTTCCTTGCCGGTCATCATCACGTCGCGCACGGTGTCGACCTGGTCCGGCGCGATCATCGACAGGGCGGAGCGCCCCACCAGTTCCTCGAGCGCATAGCCCACCAGCTCGCACAGCGGCGGGTTGACGTCGGTCATGACGCCGTCGCGGTGGAAGACGATGCCCTCCATCGACGCCTGCATGAACTTGCCCATCCGCTCCTCGGAATCGCGCACGGCCAGCTCGGCCTCGCGGAAGCGGGTGATGTCGGAGATCAGCACGAAGCTGGACTGCACCTCGTCCGCGCCGGGCGGCACGTAGGGGATCAGGTTCACCTCGATCCAGCGCGGGCTGCCGTCGCGGCGCTCCAGCCGGCGCTCGTAGCTGACGCTGACGCGCTCGCGCAGCACGCGCTGCACGTGGGGCTCGATCTCCTGCGAGGCCTCCTCGCCGATGATCTGCGCGAAGGTGCGGCCAAATACGCTGACCTCGTCCAGCCCGAAGCTGCGCGCGTACTGGCGGTTGGCGAAACGGCAGGTGCGCGTGGCCGCGTCGAAGACCGCGATCAGCACCGGCACGTTGTCGGCGAGCAGCCGGAACTGCGCGGCCTGGTCGTCGGCCGAGGGCGCCGGGCAGGCCGGCGGCAGAGGCGGCACCGGCGCGTTCATTCAGTCCGTCCCGGCCGTCGAGGGCGTTGCGCTCGAGGTGGCGCCGGCGCCGCGCGCGGGTTGCTCGTCCAGCGTCTTCAGCGCCAGGCAGAGGTCCTCCCACGCCCGCGCCTTGTCCGGCAGGTTGCGCAGCAGGTAGGCCGGGTGATAGGTGACCACCAGCGGCACGCCTTGATAGGTATGGACGCGACCGCGCAGCTTGCCGATCGGCTCCTGGCTGCGCAGCAGCTGCTGCACCGCGAAGCGGCCCATGGCCAGGATGATGCGCGGCTGGATCAGGTCGATCTGGCGCTGCAGGAAGGGCTCGCACTGCGCCAGCTCCGACGGATCCGGATTGCGGTTGCGCGGCGGCCGGCACTTCAGCGTGTTGGCGATGTAGACCTGCCGTTCCGGCGGACCCTCGCCGCGGCCCAGGCCGACCGCGCGCAGCATGCTGTCCAGCAGCTTGCCGGCGGCACCGACGAAGGGCTCGCCCTGCAGGTCCTCCTGCTCGCCCGGCGCTTCGCCGACGACCATCCAGTGCGCGCGTTCGTTGCCGACGCCGAACACGGTGTGCTTGCGCGACTCGCAGAGCCCGCAGGCGCGACACGAGGCGACCTCGTCACGCAGACCGGGCCAGTCCAGTCTCGCGATGGCCTCGCGCGCCAGGCCGCGGGCCTGGGTCAGCGCGGCATCGGCC
>NZ_DASVNZ010000297.1:0-20577 GCF_036486225.1 Roseateles sp.
GGCGCGCAGCGCCAGTCCGAGATCGCGCGGCTGCTGCGCCAGCACGCGTTGCTCGGCGCGCTGACGCGCGCGCTCGCCCGCCGATCCGGCGCGCAGCGGCAAGCGCTCCACGACCTCGTCGTCCTGACGAGGCGTGAAGGGCGTCGCCGACGCGACGGACGCGACACTGGCGAGGCACGCGAGCGCGAGGGCTCGCGCGGCCTTCAAGTCACCGGCACCGGTTCGTCGGTCTCGCTGGCGGGCGGCGTCGTCACGTTGCCGGCCGTCAGCGGCTCCGCGGTCTCGCTGCTCGACTGCGCCGTCGTCAGCGTGAACTGCGTGTAGGCCGTGGAGGAGCCGAGCGCGCTGTCGGGCACCGATGCCGGCGTCGCATCGCCAGGGACGCTGCCGCCGTCGTCTCCGCCGCCGCCGAAGCAGCCCGCCAGGATCACGGCGGCGCCGATCGCGGTCAACGCGAACGCCGGACGACTGAGGCGCACGGCCCTCGAAGAGGATTCACTCATGATGGGCTCCTCGTTCATTGCGTACCGCCGATGGGCGTGTACAGGTAGGGGAAGCCGGGCAGCAGCGGCACGACGGCCTGGTCGACCGCGTCATGCAGCTTGAAGGCCGTGGCGCCCAGCGGCACCGCGGACGGCTTGCACGCCGCGCCGAAGGCCAGCGCGTCGGTGTCGCCGTTGGCCACGCACAGGCCGCCCATCACCGCCACCAGCGAGATGTCGACGACGTCGTCCTTGGGTCGACGGCCGTTCGGATAACCGGCGTTGTCGCTGCCCTTGGCCAGCAGGTTGCCGACGATGCCCAGCCGGTTCTGCTGCGCGAAGGGCACGGCCGCGATGGACGTGTTCAGGCGCAGTTCTTCCGACGCGACCACGTTGGCCGGCTGGTTCACGCCCTTGATGCCGGTGAGGAAGGTGGTGACCAGGTCATTGCGCGGCAGGTTGGTCGGCGCGGAGCCCGGCAGGTTGAGCACCGTGGCCAGCAGCGCCGGCAGCGTCGGGTTGGTGACGTAGGCGGCGAACTGCGCATCGTCCTTGGGCTTGGAGCTGTTGAAGCGGTCCTTGTCGGGCAGGCCGATGACGACCTCGTTGACCAGCGGCATGCCCAGGCGCGAGACCTGGACCCAGGCGCCGCCGGCCTTGTCGGCGGTCTGGTGGCCGGCCTTGGGTGCGGGATCGAGGATGCGGGCCTGGCGCATGCTGGCGGAGGTCCAGCCGCCGATCACGGGCTCGGTGCCGGAGACCAGGCAGCTCTTGTGCACCTCGAGCGCGAGCGTGGTGACGTTCTTCCCCTCCAGCGTGTTGGGCGCGGCGTTGATCTGGGCCGGATCGGTGATCAGCCCGACCGGCGCGTTCACGAGATCGAAGATCGTGCCCAGGTTCACCGCGAACGGGTCCTTGCGCTGGCCGACGAAGACCTTGGCCGGCTGGTTGCAGCCGGGGATGTTGACCGTGTAGATGTGCTTGGCCGCATAGGCCGCGTAATCGGCGATGGTCTTCTTGCCGATGTTGTCGACGGGCTTGTCGAAGGAGGTGCCGCCGCCGGGGTTGCTGATCGCGGCGCGCGTGCCGGAGCGGCGGTCGCCGCGCACGATGTCCACGGTGTAGCTCTCGTTGAGGTTGAGCGACGCGGCCTTCACGTCGGACACGGGGCCGGACTGGATCAGCGGGATGGGCACGCTCTTGTCGCCGATGGTCAGCGCGGTGGCCTTGAGCGTGTTCTTGAAGCGGAACTGGAAGGTGATGTCTTCCTTGGCGTCGCCGTTGTTGTCGACGTGGATCTCGTAGAGCGCGTTCGGGTCCAGCGAGAAGTAGTTGGGGCCGCCGTACGGATCCTGCAGCGGCAGGTAGTTGGCGATGAGGGTGACGTAGTCGGTGCGGCCGGCCTCGTAGCTCATGAACATGTAGAAGTCGGTCGCATCCGCCTTGGGCACGGTGGTGATGAACGGCGCCTCGCGATGGCTGGAGGCGAAGGCCAGGCCGGCGCACAGCGCGCTCGCGGCGAACAGCCCGGCGCGCAGGGTCGTCGCCGAAGGGGCGAACGGGAATCGGGTCATGGAGTGCTCCTCGTTGTGGAGGGAACGATGTGGTGGAGGCGGGCGCGGAGGTGCCGCCCGAGTCCCTTTACGCGGCCGGCAGCGCGTTGGATGCGTCTGTCTCGACCGTGTCGCGGGTTGGAGGTCCACCGCTGCAACCGCTATGGCAAGGGCGCGCCCCGCATGCCCGATCCGGTGTCAGCGTTGCAAGGGACAGCCGGGGCAGGAATCCGATGAATCCAAAGTCCGCGCCCTTGCGTACGCGCGGCGCGCGAGCTAGCGCCTTCGCGCCCTCGCCCCTTTGATCCCACCCAGGATCAGATCGATCCCCGCGAGGAAGTCGCCGCGGTCGTCGTGATCCCGCAGCTGGTTCGCGACCGAGCGCGTGAACGGGTAGTCGCGTTCGTCGAGCGCGGACCATGCGTCGGCCACCTCGCCCAGGAAGTCCTCCCGGTCGAGCTCGCGCGTCTGCGCGGAGAGCCGGTTCGCGGCGTTCTGTCCGCCGACGCCGAGGATGTAGTGCAGCAGCGCCGAGGTCGCGGACCACTGCCCCGCCGCCGGCGCGCCGAGCGCCCGCACCTGCTGTCCGATGCACTCGAACAGGCGCACTGTGGGCAGCGCGCCGGCCGATTGGAACAGCGCCGAGCCGATCCAGGGATGCTCGTCCATCGCATCGAACATGCCGAGCGCGAGCGCGCGGATCGTCTCCTCCGGCGTCTGCGCGTCGGCATGCGCGTCCACGTGCGCGGCCATCACGCCGGCGATCACCGCGTCGCACGCAGCGACGAGCAGGTCGCCCTTGTTCGCGACGTGCCAGTAGATCGCGCCCGGCCCGGTCGCGAGCCGCTCCGACAGCGCTCGGAACGTGAGCCCGCCCTCCCCGGCGCTGTCGAGCAGCGCGATCGCCGTCTCGACGATGCGATCCCGCGAAAGCGAATCCTCCCGCCGCTGGGGCGGACTTGTCTTCTTGACCATGCCCCGATCTTGACACAACTGGAACGGCGCTCCATCATCATGGAACGTCATTCCATGCATCGACCCTTCTTCCCGTCCGGGCGATGTCACCACCTTGAAGGATTCACCATGACACGCACGATCGCCATCGTCGGCGCCGGCCTCGGCGGGCTGATGCTCGCCCGGGTACTCCATGTCCACGGCATCGCCTCGACCGTCTACGAGGCGGAGTCTTCGCCCACCGCGCGCACGCAAGGCGGCATGCTCGACATCCACGATGACAGCGGCCAGGTCGCATTGAAGGCGGCGCGCCTGCACGACGCGTTCGTCCGGCTCATCCATCCCGGCGGCCAGGCCTCCCGCGTGCTCGACAGCAGCGGCAAGGTGCTGCTCGACCACCCCGACGACGGCCACGGCGGAAGGCCCGAAGTGCGCCGCGGAGAACTCCGCCGCCTGTTGCTGGACGCACTGCCTGAGGGCACGGTGCAATGGGGCCGCAAGCTGGCGTCGGTCGCCGCGCTCGGCGCAGGTCGGCACGTCCTGAGCTTCACCGACGGGTCGAGCGTGACGACGGATCTGCTCGTCGGCGCCGATGGCGCCTGGTCGAAAGTCCGCCCGCTGCTCTCCGACGCGAAGCCGGCATACATCGGCACCACCTTCGTGGAGACCTACCTGCCCGATGCGGATGTCCGCCACCCCGCGAACGCCGACGCCGTCGGCGGCGGTGCCTTCTTCGCGATGGCGCCGGGCAAAGGCATCTTTGCGCACCGAGAGCCGGACGGCGTGCTGCACACCTATGTCGCGGTGCGCAAGCCGATGGCGTGGGTGAGCGGGATCGAGGCCGCCACACCAGCCGCCGCGCTGCAACTCGTGGCTTCCGAGTTCGAAGGCTGGGCGCCGGCGCTCACCGCGCTCATCACCGATGGCGAGACGGATCCCGTGTTGCGCCCGCTGCATGCCCTGCCGTCGGACCATCGATGGGATCGCGTCCCCGGCGTGACGCTGCTCGGCGACGCGGCGCATCTGATGGCCCCGGCGGGCGACGGCGCGAATCTCGCGATGGTCGACGGCGCCGAGCTCGGCGAAGCGATCGCGGCGCATCCCGAGGATCTGGAGGCCGCGCTCGCAGTCTATGAGCAGACGCTCTTCCCTCGCAGCGCCGAGGCGGCGACGGGATCCGCCGAGGTGCTCGACGCGTGCCTCGGCGAGGAGGCGCCGCACAGCCTGGTGAGGTTCCTCGACCAGGCACAGGGTCTGACCGCGAACACCGCACCGTATCCTACGATCCCTGTCCTGCCCACCCCACCATCACCATGAAGCTCCCCTGGACCGCGCCCACTGCGAAGGACATCGTCGACGAAGTCGGCGCCCTCAGCCACGATCAGCGATTCCCCCGGATGATGGCGTTTGGCCGGCAGTCGACCCAGAGCCGTGGACTGGCGCAAGCGCTGCAGACATTGGCCGGCTCGGAGGTCCACTACGAGCGGATGCTGGCCCTGATGGCGGCGTCGGGGTCGCGGATGGCAAGCGTCGTGGCCAGCCTCCTGGGCGATCCTTCCCAACCCCTGGCCCTGCGCGCCGCGCGACTCGCTGCCCGGATGGTTCCTGACGATGTGTTGACCGAGCGGATGCCCGAACTGGCGCCGCTCTGTCGCCAGACCCTGGCCTGGCGGCTCTGGAAGGCGGGTCGGGCACACGTCAACGATGCGGTCCACGCCCGGCTGTCGCAGGCGGACCGTTCGCGTCTCCTGCCCTGGACCAGTGACGCCTTCATCGCGGCCAGACTCGGCACGGACGAACTCGCCTCACTCGACCCGTCGCGGTGGGCGACGCTGGCCCAGCGGCTGCCGGGGCTAGTCCGGGATGCGCTGGTTCGCGAACTCGAGGAAGCGGAGCCGGTCTCCTACGTACTCCGCCTGAGAGTCGTGGCAGCCCTGCATGGCCTGCTGCGCCAGGATCGCGACGCCGGACTGACGCTGCTCGCGGCCGCCGCCGGCCGGATGCCGATCGCGACGCTCCCCATGGGCCGCTACGCCGCGCACTTCCCGCGCGCCGTAGCCGGCATCCTGCTGGATCGCGCGGGCACGGCGCGTGTCGGTTTGTCGGTCCATGTGCTGAAAGGGCTGGCGCCCGAGACCTTGTGCGCGCTGCACGTGGCGGACGCGCAGCCGAACCTGCAGGCCGTATTCCCTCGGCTGACCCCGGCACAGCGCGCGGCGCTCTACGACCTCGCCGGTGAAGCCTGGCGAGCGACCAGCGGAGCCCTGCCCATCGTGCTGGTGCGCGCCTTGCCACAGGAGACGCGGTGGGCCGAAGCACGCCGTGCCTTCTCGGCACGCCTCCTCGAGACCGAGCCGATGACGCGCGTCGCCTATCTCGGCTGTCTGCCGTTCGCAGAGGCATCGCAACTGGCGCGGCCGTTCCTGTCGCAGCCCGATGGCGAACTGCGCGCGCAGGCGGTCGCTTCGGTGGTCCATACCGCCCGCTACGAATCCGCGAGCCTGGACGCCGTGCTCGACTTCTGCATGGCGCGTGACAACGAGCAGGATCCGGTACGCCTCGCGATGTTCACGGCACTCGCGGCCTTGCCGGTCTCGCGCTGGGAGGCCGGACATCTGCCCCGCTTCACTGCGCTGATCGACGCGGCGCTTCGCGCGCGTGACTGCTCGTCCATGACGATGTCGGCGGCGGTGCAGTGGCTGATGGGGGTCATCGTCACCCACCCCGACTTCGTCGCGAACACCCTGCCCCGCCTGGTCGAGCGCCTGGGAGGCATCGGCCGGATCGGCGCAGCCCACTGGGAATCGCGCATGAGCGATCGGGAGATGCGGCGGATTGCGTCTCCGCTGATGCCGATGCTCGGGACCTGGGTCCGGCGCAACCAGGGGAACGTCGCCGTCCGGATGATTCTTGCGTTCGGTCGCCGGGCGCGGGCGGTCGAGGCCTTCACCGATCTCCTGTTCGCGCAGGCCCGGGACGGCCTGGCCCATGACGCCCGATCGGCGCTCGAGGCCCTGACGCACATCGGGCCTCCGAAGCGAATGGACGAATGGATCCCGCCTTTGCTTGATCGAGAGCCCGGCTGGATCACGGTCGGTACCGTGGCGCAGTACCTGCACAGGAGGCGTCAAGACCTGCTGACACCGTTCTTGACCGCTCGCCAGTTCAGCGGCCGCTTCTCCTCAGCCCAGGCGGCCTTCCTGCCGCTTTTCGACAGCGGCTTCGAGCGTTGGACCGCGGCCCAGCAGCAGCGCTATGGCGACTCGCTGCTCGCGATCCTGACCAGTTCCAGGCGGAACGCCTGGGAACTCTATGGCGCTCTCCAACGCTACGTCGCCATGCCGTCGCTCGCTTTGGATCCGGTCATCCGGATGGCGCGCCTGGACTTCCCGGATGCGGCCCTGCGCGACAAGGCGCTGGAAGCCCTCGGGCGCGCAGATGCCGGACGCGGCGTGCCCACGCTGGTCTCCGCGCTCGACGACGCGCGCGCCCGCGTCGCGATCTACGCCCTGCGGCAATCGGTGGTCGCGATGCCGGCTGCGCAGGCCCTCCGGCTGATCGGCCAGGTGCCGCGGAACAAGGTCACTGTGGCCAAGGAAATCGTGCGGCTTGTCGGCGACCTGCACAGCGACGAGGCCTACAAGTTCCTGGCAACTTTCGACGAGGACGAGTCACTGCACCCGGACGTGCGGATCGCGCTGCTGCGCGCGTGGTGGAACTTCCTTGACCGGCCCGAGACCTGGCTGCGCCTTCGCGCTGCGGCGCTCGACGGCCCTCCGGCGCTGGCACGTTCCACGATTCGCGTGCCCCAGCTCGGATTGACGCCCGAAGGCCAGCATGCCTGGGGCCAGCACATGGCCCTGCTGTTGCAACATGCCGACGCGCTCATCCGCAAGGAGACCCTCGAGCGTCTCGTCCAGATGCCGCCGGCGAGCGGGGCGCCGTCCTTGCGTGATGCCCTGGTCAGGCTGCTTGACGACGTCGACCCCGCGCCCGTTCAACTCGTCGCGCAGGTCCTGCTCGCAACGTACGGTCGGACTGCCGGCCAGGCGTTGGCTGCTGATTTCGCCGCTGTGAACCGGCCGCATTCGCTCGCGGCCATCGTCGCTGCCTACCGCCATCTCCGGCGCGATGGCACAACGGAACTGACCCACTCCGCAGCCCCGCTTGTGAACGCACTGATCGACCGACGCTGGCACGTGGGTCAGGCCGTCCAGCTGGCGCTGACCGTCCTGGCACCGGATCGCGGCCTGGAGCTGCTTCGTCGCTTGCAGGTCAAGAGCTTGCTGCACCCGGGCGTCGTCACCAACGCGGTCACTTCGATGGCGCAGTGGGCGCTTGGCCGAAGCGTGCCGGACCTTGCCACGCTGGAGGGAACGCTGGGCGCTGAGGCGTCTGCAGCCCTTCGCGTCATTGGTTTGGGGCTGTTGTGTGAACTGGCCGCGAAAGGGGGCTGGACGTCCGAGGCGCGTCGGCGGCTGGAGACGTATCGCGGAGATCCGGATCAGTGGGTCTCCGATGCGGCAGATCTCGTGCGTGTTCCGAGCGAGGTATCGCCGCATCCGTAAGGGAAGGCAACCAAGTTCGCATGTCGGAATCAGTTTGCGCGTCGCGCCTCACCGCTTCCGACCTTCGCGGCCATAACCCGGCGGGTTTTCACCTCACCTGACCGGAGCCGCCCTTGCCCCATTTCCGCCCCTCCCTCTTCGCCACCACCTCGCTGGTCCTCGCGCTGTCCGCCGCCCTGCCCCTGGCACACGCCGAAGGTCGGCAAAGCCCGATCGACATCCACACGGCCACGACCGTCGGTGCGCCGCTGCCGAAGATCACCCGCGCGTACCAGACCGCCACGGTGTCGGTGGTCAACACCTTCAATCCCACCGCGAATCCCTTCGTTCCTGAAGAGTTCGCCACGCTGCGCGTCAACGTGCCGGCGGGCTCCTCGATCAGCGTCAACGGCACGATCTACGACCTGGCGCAGTTCCATTTCCATACGCCGTCGGAGCACAAGCTGAATGGCAAGGCCGCGCCGATGGAGATCCACTTCGTCCACGTCAAGCGTGGCGCCTGCCTGGGCGACAACGACGCCCTGCTGGTGATTGGCGCGCTGGTCAAGGCCGGCGCCGAACACCATGAGCTGCAGAAGATCTTCAGGCACGCGCTGCCGGAGGATTCGAACGCGGCGCCGCTGACCATCCCCGGTTTCCATCTGGCCAACGTGCTGCCGCACGGCACGCATTCGTGGCGTTACGACGGCTCGTTGACCGCGCCGTCCGCCGTGGGGTGCAACAACCCGGCCGGTTCGGTGGCGGACCAGCTCAGCACCGATGTCTTCCCGGAGAACGTGTCCTGGGTGCTGCTGGAAGAACCCGTCATCATGTCGACGTCGCAGATCCGCCATTTCCGCGCGCTGTATGAGGCGGCGGGCAACTCGCGCGCGGTCCAGCCCCTGAACGGCCGCACCGTCTATCGCGATCAGACCACGCACTACTGAAGCCTGAAGCGGCGCGACAAGGCGCGCGCCGCTCCAGTCTCGATCACCGCGCCAGCCCCGCGGCGGCGATGAACCGTTCGAGCGTCTCCACCCGCTTGACATCGCCGGCCGCCGCAGCGTCTTCGCGGATCTTGCGGATGACCGGCTGCGCCTCTTCCTCGACCTGCAGCACGAGGAACACGAAGGCCCACAGCCACAGCCGACCGAGTCCGTCCAGCAGTTGCTGGTGGCCATGCAGCAGCGTCTTGCGGACCCGGGCCACGAGCGCCCGATCGGCGCTGAGGTCGATGAACTTCTGGCGCTTGGACATGATCCCGGGCATGTGGGCGAACGAACGCGCATACCGCAGGAAGCTCACCCCCGATTGGAAGCTGGCCAAGGTCGGTTCCGGCTCGGCCGGCAGGCGCGCGAGCGCGTCCCCGCCGAAGAGGAAGACCGCCAGGTGGAACGGTAGGCTGCAGACGGGATAACCGCGCGACATGAGGTCTCCCAGGCCGTCATAGGCACGGAGCAGCAGCGCGAAGTCCTCCTCCGTTTTCACCGGCGGGCAGTGGTCCAGCCGGAGCAGGTGATGGAAGAACGCGACGTGTTCGTCCTCATCGAGGAACTTCCCCGCCTTGCCGATCAGGGGCGAGATCAGGTGGTGGTTGTCCGGCCAGAACCCGCCCTGCTCGCCGCGTTGAAGCGCGTCGGCTTCGTCGGCGACGAAGTCCAGGAGCAGCCGGCGCTGAGGGGTGTCAGGAAAGGTGTTGGAAAGGATGTCGGGAGAGTTGGTCATCCAGGAGCTCCTTGCGTCTGCGACAGTTCGTCCGACACGGCGTTCCGCCACGTCTTCGGCGATTTTCCCGTGGCGCGTTTGAAAGCATGGCTGAAGGCGCTCTCGGACGTGTACCCGAGCGAGCGCGCCAGCACCGCCACCGGCGTGTCTTCCTCCCGCAGCGCACGCTCCGCGAGGCGCATCCGCCAGTCCGAGAGATAGCTCAGCGGCGCGACGCCCGCGGCCTCCTTGAAGCGCACGGCGAAGGTGGTGCGCGACATCGCGCAGGCGCTCGCCAGCTCCTCCAGATGCCAGCTGCGCGCCGGCTCGCCGTGCATCAGTCGCAGCGCCGGCGCGATGCGCGGGTCCGCCAGCGCGCGCAGCCAGCCGGCCGGCATCGGGCCGGAGGACTCCAGGTGCGCGCGCAGGATCTGGATGAACAGCAGCTGCGACAGCTGCTCCGACACCAGCTGCGTGCCGGGCAGCGGGTCGGCCCGCTCCTCGACGAGCTGGTTCAGCACCCAGCGGAACACCGCCGCCCGCGGCGAGGCCGCCCGGATGTGGATCCACGGCGGCAGGACGCCCTCGAGCAGCCGACCGCTGGCCGGGTCGAGCAAGACATGACCCCCGAGGTGCGCGAAGTCCTTGCCGTCTCCCAGCGTGGCCGTGGAGCGGCCCGCGCCGGAGAAGAGCCCCATCGCGTCCACCGGCTCGAGGTCCGGCGCGCTGGCCAGCACCGACGCCCGCTTCGCCGCCAGCAGTCCCACGTCGCCGGTCTCGAACAGGACCGCCTCGGGTTCGCCGTCGATGCGCACCCAGCACTGCCCCTTCACGACGGCGAAGAACTTGATCTTGTCCGGCGCCGGGAAGCGGATCGCCCACGCGCCGCCGGCCTGGAAGCCGCCGGTGACCAGCGACGCGGCGCGCGCGAACTTGAGGATGTCGGAAAACGGGTCGGCCTGCATTTCCGAACTATCGCGCATGTGATGCGTACGCTCAAGCATTCACAGTTCGAGTCCCGCCTTCTATCGTTCCGCTCACGCTGCTTCGCCGAAACGGGAACTTCGCCGAGGCCGCATCCCGTGGACGACAGAAAGAGCATGAAAGACATGAGCAACTCGAACGACCTGGTCCTGGTGACCGGCGGCACCGGCTTCATCGCGCAGCACTGCATCCTGGCGCTGCTCGCGGCCGGCTATCGCGTGCGCACCACGCTGCGCACCGCGAAGCGCGAGGCGGAGGTCCTCACCCATCTGCGCGTGGGCGGCGCCGAGCCCGGCGATCGCCTGTCCTTCGTCGTCGCCGACCTGTCGGCCGACGCCGGCTGGGCCCAGGCCGCGGCGGGATGCCGCTACGTGCTGCACGGCGCCTCGCCGACGCCGTCGGGTGCGCAGACCACCGAGGACGACTGGATCCGCCCCGCGGTGGACGGCAACCTGCGCGTGCTGCGCGCGGCGCGGGATGCCGGCGTGAAACGGGTGGTACTGACCTCCGCCTTCGGCGCGATCAGTGCCGGTCACGGTCCGATGTCGCGTCCCTTCGACGAGACCGACTGGAGCGACCTGTCAGGCAAGTCCGGCGAGGTCTGGCCGTACCAGAAGTCCAAGACCCTCGCGGAGCGCGCCGCGTGGGACTTCATCGCGAAGGAGGGCCGCGGGCTCGAGTTGTCCGCGATCAATCCGGTGGCGGTGTTCGGACCGGCACTGGGGCCCGACACCTCCCATTCCATCGGCATCATCAAGCGGATGATGGACGGCCAGCCCGGCTGCCCGAAGATCAACACCTGCGTCGTCGACGTCCGCGACGTCGCCGATCTGCACTTGCGCGCGATGACGAATCCGGCCGCCAACGGCGAGCGTTTCCTCGCCACCGCCGGCGACAGCCTGTGGATGGTCGACATCGCCAAGGTGCTCAAGCGTCAGTTGGGCGCCGCCGCGCACCGCGTGAAGACACGCGTGCTGCCGAACTGGTTCGTGAAGCTGGTCGGGCGCGGCACGCCCGCGGGTCGCAGCGTCGCCTCGCTGCTCGGCCGCAACCTGAACGCCTCCGGCAACAAGGCCCGACGCCTGCTCGGCTGGCGGCCGCGTTCGAACGAGGAAGCGATCGTCGCGACCGCAGAAAGCCTCGTCCGATTGAAGATGCTGCGCGACTGACCCTACGCGGCTCCGGTTTGGGAGGCACCGCTAGGCGCAAACCGGAGCCATGGCAGCGCTATGGCGAGGATTTGCAACGACGCGGGGCGCCCAAGGCGGAGTCGCGTTTACTCGACGGTGATGCTGCGTTCCTTGATCAGCGTCGCCATGCGCTTGAGCTCGGCATCGACGAACTTCTCGGACTCTTTCACGCCGCCGTGGAAGGCGTCGCCGCCGAGCTCCGCGATCCGCGCCTTGACCTCGGGCGAGGCCAGCGCCTGCCGGACGGCCTTGGACAGACGCTCGATGACCGGCGCCGGCGTGTCCGCCGGCGCGAACAGCCCGTTCCACTCGTACATCTCGAAGCCGGGCAGACCGGCCTCCGCGCCGGTCGGCACATCCGGCAGCGCGACGGAGCGCTTCTTCCCGCTGACCGCCAGCGGACGCAGCTTGCCCTGCTTCACGTACTGCAGCGTCGAAGCGACGTTGCCGAAGAACACCGGCACCTGGCCGCCGATGACGTCGGTCAGCGCGGGACCGCCGCCCTTGTAGGGCACGTGCATCATCTCGACCTTCGCGGCCTGCTCGAACAGCACGCCGGCGATGTGCTGCGCCGAGCCGTTGCCCGACGAGGCGAACGCCACCGCGTCCGTCTTCGCCTTGGCCGCGGCGATCAGCTCGGCGGCGTTCTTCGCCGGGAACTGCGCGTTCACCAGCACGACGTTGGGGAACAGCGCCGTCACCGCGACCGTCTTGAAGGCCTTGCCGTGCTTGTAGGGCGAGTTGGGGAACAGCGTCGGCGTGACCGCGTACGAGGACGCGTCGAACAGCAGCGTGTAGCCGTCGGCCGGCGCGCGCGACACGGCGCCGGCGGCGATCTGGCCGCTGCCGCCCGGGCGGTTCTCGATGATGACGGTCTGGCCGAGCGCCTCGCCCACCTTGGGCGCGATCAGCCGCGCGATCAGGTCCGCGCCGCCGCCGGGCGGGTAGCTCACCATGAAGGTCACCGGCTTGGTCGGCCAGGCTTGCGCCGAGGCGGCGCCGGAGAAGCTGGTCAGGGCGGCCAGGGCCAGCGCCGTCAGCACGGCATGGCGTCGTTGGATCATCGTGGGTCTCCAGGGAAGGAAGATCAGCGCGTCTCGGCGCTGTAGTGGAAAGCGGTGGCGTCGCCCCAGGTGGTGCGCAGCTCGATGCACTGGCCGCCGAGGTCGAAGGCCTTGCGGTCGACGCGGATCCCGGGCGCGCCCTCGGGCAGGTCCAGCAGGGCCGCGGTCGCGGCGTCCAGATGGCCGAAGGTCAGCTCATCGGCGGCGCGCGCGACCGTCACGCCGCACAGGCGCGCCAGCATCGGATAGAGCAGGTCCTCCCAGTCGCTCGGCGCGAGTTCGCGCAACGCGGCGAAGCGCTCCATGGGCAGCAGGATGTCCTCGGCGAGCACCGGCTTGCCGTCGAGCAGCCGCACCCGCTTGACGCGCAGCGCGCCGTCGCCGCTCTGCTGGCCGAGCGCCTGGGCCTCCGCCGCGCGCAGGCGCACGGTCTGGCAGCGCCGGACCTGCGCCGTGGGCGGCCCGTCCGCCGGGCCGCGGAAGCGGAAGAAGCGCAGCAGCGACGGGCCGTTCAGCCCTTGCGTGACGAAGGTGCCCTTGCCGTGCACGCGCTGGACGATGCCCTCCGCCGCCAGCATGGCGACGGCCTGCCGGACCGTGCCGAGCGCCACGCCGAAGCGCTGCGCCAGGTCGGTCTCCGACGGAATGGCGGCGCCGGCGGACCATTCCCCGCCGACGATGCGCTGGCGGAGGTCCTGCGCCAACTGCGCATAACGGCTGACACCGGCGGTCGAGGCGAGCCCCGCGTCCGCGGGCCCTGAGGCGCTGGCCATGCTGGAAGTTCCCAAAGCTGTTTTCCTATAGTCCTCTATAGGACTAGAATTCACGCCATGATGCCGACGCCCCTCCCCGCCGTCAAGCCCACCGAGCCGCACGCCGGCAGCCAGACCGCCGACCCCGCAGGGCGGCGCGAGCTCACTGCGGCGCCCCTCACGGGCATCGTCGATACGCACTTCCACGCGTTTGCGCTGACGACCGCCGGCGCGCCCGGCTCGCGCTACGTGCCGGCGTACGCGGCGCCCATCGAATCCTGGGAAGCGGCGGTCGCGCCGCACGGCATCTCTCACGGCGTGCTGGTGCAGCCGAGCTTCCTCGGCACGGACAACAGCCACCTGCTGCAGGTGCTCGCGAACCGGCCCGCGCAGCTGCGGGGCGTGGCCGTCATCGGGGCCGATTTCGCGGTGAGCGATCTTCGCCGGATGGACGCACTGGGCGTCTGCGGCATCCGCCTCAACCTGGTCGGCACGGACCACCGGATCGGCGAGGAACTCCATCCGCTGTTCGATCAGCTGGAAGCGCTGTCCTGGCACCTGCAGATCCACACGGACCACGGGCGTCTCGCGGAGGTGCTGCGCCAGCTCCCTGAATCGCTGACGGTCGTCGTGGACCACTTCGGCAAACCGGCGGTGCCAAGCGAAGTCAGTGGCTTGGTGGCGGGGCAGCACGACCGCCTCTACGTGAAGCTGAGCGCGCCCTATCGTCTGGCCGCAGGATGCGGCGCCGAAGACCTCGCCGCCCGCTGGCTCGATCGCGTGGGTCCGATGCGCCTGGTGTGGGGCAGCGACTGGCCGTGCACGGCGCATGAGCCGGCGCAGACCACGTCCGTCTCGCCGGCGTGGCTCGCGCAGTGGCTGGCCTCGGACACGATGACCGAGGTCGTGCTCACCGACAACGCGCTGAGCCTCTACGGATTCTGAGCGCGTCGACATCGTCGTCCGCTACACTTTGCCCCGCAGTGCCTTGCGCGCTGCCGTAGGCGTTACCGTCATCCAACGCGTCCTTTGTCGAGAGGAGCCCAGCGGGGCAGTTCTCGATGAATCACGACGCCGTTTTCGATGACCGCTGGTATCGCCTGCCCGGGCTCTCTCACGCCCGGGCGTCCTTCTGCCGGTCTGGTTTGCGGCTTCACAGCAACTCATTCCTCCAGAAGGACTTTCCATGAAACTCACCGGCAACACCCTCCTCGTGACGGGCGGCACCGGCGGCATCGGCCGCGCGCTGGCCGAGGCGCTGCATGACCGCGGCAATCGCGTCATCGTCACCGGCCGACGGCAAGAGCTGCTCGACGAGATGAGCGCCGCGCGACCCGGCCTCGTCGGCCTGGCACTCGATGTCGACGATCCGGCATCTCTCGCGCGACTGAAGTCGACGCTGCAGGCGCAGTTCCCCGATCTCAACGTCGTGATCGCCAACGCCGGCATTTCCCGCACCGAGGACATGACCTGCGACGACTGGACCGCGGACGACGCCGAGGCCATCGTGCAGACCAACATCCTCGGCGTGGTGCGCGTCGCGGCCGCGGTGCTGCCGCTGCTCAAGGGCAAGGCGGACGCAGCTTTCCTCGCGACGAGCTCGGCGCTGGCCTTCGTGCCGCGCGCGGACTTCCCGACCTACTGCGCGAGCAAGGCCTTCCTGCACTCGTGGCTGCAGTCGCTGAGGCATCAGATGCGCCACGCGCCGATCGAAGTGCTGGAACTCTCGCCGCCGTACGTGCAGACGACGCTCACCGGTGCGCAGCAGGCGAGCGATCCGCGCGCGATGCCTTTGACCGACTACGTCGCCGAGGTCCTGCAGCTGCTGGAAGAAGGACGCACGCCGCGCGGCGAGGTGCTGCTCGACCGCGATCTCCCGCGCCGATGGGCAGAGCGGGACGGCAGGTACGAGACGCTCTTCGCGGCGATGAATCCGGGCTGAAGCGTGGGCTGAGGCAAGGTCAGCCCGGCGCGTGGCAGACCGCCTCGATGTTGTGCCCGTCCGGGTCGATGACGAAGGCCGCGTAGTAGTTCGCGTGGTACTTCGGGCGGAGCCCGGGCGGGCCGTTGTCCGTGCCGCCGGCCGCCAGCGCGGCGCGGTGGAACGCGTCGACCTGCGCGCGCGTCCGAGCGACGAAGGCGATGTGGAGCGGCGCGGTGCGTTCACCGGTCTCGAACAGGCACAGCGAGGCGTCGTTGCTGCCGCAGATCTCGATGCCGTAGGACGGCACGCCCTCCCCGCCGATCGTCACGCCGAGCGGTTCGAGGGCCTGCAGATAGAACGCCTTGCTCGCGGCATAGTCGCGGACGCCGAATTTGACGTGGTCGAACATGGACTCTCCTGAAGGGGACGGTCCATCATCGCGCGATCCTCCGGATGAGCCTTCCGGGCCATTCCCTGGACGGGCGACTCAGGGTTACCCTCGCGGCGACATGTCATCAATCCGTCATGAATCTCCGATAGGCGTCGCCGGTGTGGATCCCGGCGTGCTGTCCTGGTGGCGCGCCCTGCGCGCGATCGCCGCGCTGAACGTCTGCCTGTGGCTGGCGGTGCTGCAGTTCGCGCCGGCCAGCGGCGTCTACGCGCCGCTGCAGCTGGCGCTGTCCGGCGTCTACGTGCTGGTCTGCGCCTACCGCTCGCTGTTCCCCCGGGTGGACCTCGAGCGGCTGGTGGTCGTGGACACCCACCTCTCCAGCATCTTCCTGGGCCGCACCGCGGCCACGATCGCGGAGATCTGCTTCGCGTTCCAGCTCGGGCTGCTGGTCCACCAGCTGGCCGCGCACGCCGGCATGCCGGCCGTCCAGAAGGCGGCGTGGGCGATCCCGCTGTTCATGGTGATCGCGCAGTGCTTCTGCTGGCACAGCGTGCTGACGCTGAACCACATCACCCAGGCGGTCGAGTCCTCGCTCTGGGCAGCGGGTTTCAGCTGGATGGCGATCCTGCTCGGCGTGATCGCGCTGAACAGCAGCGGCTGGGTCCACGCGGTGGCGCTGGTCGGCATCGTGGGCTCGACGGGTTTCGTCGCCTACGTGCTCAGCGTCGACGTGCCGATGTATTGCCGCCGCTACCGCGAGGGCCGCGCGCGCGGGCTGGTCTACATGCGCCTGGACGAAGGCGCGCGCGACGCCTGGAGCCGCCGCGTGCACAGCGGAAGCTGGGTGGCGTGGAAGGCTGATGCGCTGTGGCTGACGCCGTATTTCAGCTTCGGGGTGTGGGCGAGCATCGCGATGGTGTGCGTGCCGGGGACCTGAGCCACCGCGTCACGGCGAACGCGTGATTCGACCGGAGAGGGCGTCTCCCGCGGGAGGGTCCGGTGCCAGCAACTTGTCTTGTTCACTGGGAAGAGGCACGACTGCATCGAGCTCCGTTTCGGGGCGAGTGTCGCGGATGAATAGCGCTTGGTCTTGCGTCGAATAGACTCCGCCGCATTCCCATCCTTCGACATGCGCGCCGATGACCCGGTTTCAAACGGACAGCCATCCTCTTCTACGGGCAGCCGGGGTCGTCTTCGTCCTGGTCGGTGCCGGCGTCGGTTTCTTTCTTGGCGCGTTTAAGAGCAAGCATCTCTTCGCCGCGAAACAATGAACGACCCCGTTTTTCCTCAAGCACGCACCGAAACCGACGTGCGCATCGACCTCGCCGCCGCCTATCGCCTGGCCGCGCTGGCGGGCTGGGACGACACGATCTACACACACCTCTCCGCGGCCGTTCCGGGCGAGCCCGGGGTCTATCTGATGAATGAATTCGGCCTCGGGTTCGACGAGGTCTGCGCCTCCAGCCTGGTGAAGGTCGACGTGCGCGGGCGCGTCGTCGACGGCACCGGCCGGCGCGTGAATCCCAGCGGCTTCGCGATCCACGGCGCGGTGCATGCCGCCAGGCCCGATGTCGAATGCGTGATCCACCTGCACGCGCCCTGGGGCGTCGCGCTGTCGATGCTCCCCGGAGGTCTGCAGCCGACTTCGCAATGGGCGATGCGCCTGCACGGCCGGCTCGGCCGCCATACCTACGAAGGCCTGGCGCTGGGCGCCGATGAACAGGCCCGTCTGGTCGCCAAGCTCGGCACGCTCGACGGGCTGATCCTCGAGAACCACGGCACGCTGACCGTCGGCCGTTCCGTCGCCGAGGCCTATCTGCTGATGCACATCCTCGAGCGCGCCGCACAAGCGCAGCTGCGCGCGATGGCCGCATCGGCCGCGACCGGCGGCCGCGTGCTGCAGGTCAGCGATGAACTCGCCGCCCTCACCCACCGTCAATGGATCGGCGACGGCACCGAACGCGACGGCGACGCCGAATGGCCGGCGCTGCTGCGTCGTGTGGACCGGCTCTCGCCGGGCTTCCGCAACTGAATTCCCATCACTCCAAGGAGCACCTCATGCCCACCCTCCGCGTCGAACTCTTCGAAGGCCGGACCCCGCAACAGAAGGCCGACCTGGCCAAGGAACTCACCGAGGCCTGCGTGCGCGTGCTCGGCGGCAGCGCCGACGGCGTCGATGTCGTGTTCTTCGACATCAAGCGCCAGGACTGGGCGACCGGCGGCGTGCTGTGGAGTGAGAAGGGGAAGTGAAAACGTGCGCGACGCGGCAATGTATCACCGTCATCTGACGACAACTCGGGACAGCCACGGACAAGCGTGGACAAGTCTTGGCACGAGCGTCACGGCCACGCGCCTCAAGATGGCAGTTGAGAAATGGAAGGTCGACTGATGCCCAGTTTGCCAGCTCCGACAGCAACGGGGGCAGCAGCCTCGACAGCGAGCGCTCCTGCATCAGCGACCTCAACGCCTGCGCTGCCTTTGCCAGCGCCTTCGAGCGCGGCGAGGGGTTCGTCTCAACCGTCTTCGCAGGCGATCACCGTTCAGTTGCTTCCGCCGAAAAGGGACGAGTCATTGAGCGACTACGCCCTGGCGTGGAGCACTCCTCTCATCGCTGCCGTCGCGGCCCTCATCACGTTGCGCCAATGGGCCACGGCGCGCCAAGCGCATCGGCTGTCAATGTTCGACCGGCGATGGTCTGTCTACAAGGGCACGAAGCACTTTGTGGCCGAACCCGTCATCCGGGGCAGCATCAGCGATGAAATGCTCCGCTCGTTTTTGGTGGCTACCGAAGGGGCGGAGTGGCTTTTCGACAAAGCCATGGGCAGGTTTCTGCGGAAGGACCTCTACGAAAATGGGCTCAAGCTCCAACAGCTGACCACACTGACAGCGGGCAAGGTCTATGCGACGGACGATGAACGCCAACAAGAACGGGACGAGGTAGCGAGATTGAAGAGCTGGTTCAACGATCAACTGAATGGCTTGGACGACCGCTTTCGGCCATTCATGCACGTCAAGCACTAGTCTTAGCGATCAATCCCGAAGCGCCCCGAACGAAGTCCTGCACCTGCACCGCGTCACGATAGGGCTCAGCGAAGTACGCCCGCCCGAAGTTCTCCAGCTCGCGCCGCGTCCAGCTCTTGCGCGGCTCGGCGGTGCGACACACGAGATCCAGCCGGCCGCGCTCCGGCATCGGTTGCCCCCAGTAGTCGTCCCCGAGCTGAGCCGGCTCAGCGACCCTGGCCAAGGCACCCTCTGAATGCGTGCCCATCGCCTACAGCGCCACCGGCCGAGGTAGCCTGATGGTGATCAGCTTGGCCTGCGTCACAGGCTCTCCTGCCCGAGCGTCGCGCGCTGGGCGTCCACGTCCGCGGGCTTGGCCCGCAGTTCGGCCGCCTCGACGTCAAGTCGCTGCCGGCGCTGGCGGTCGAGTTCCGCCTGAGCTTCGGTCCGGACGTGGTGACGTTTGGCGCACCTCACTCCGGCTCGATGCCCGCCGCCTTGATGATCTGCCCCCACTTGCGGGTCTCGGCCTCCTGGAACAGGCGCAGCTCGTCCGGCGTGCTGGCCCAGGCGTCCACGCCGGCGCCTTCGAAGAAGGTCTTCGCCGGCACGCTGCGCAGCGCTGCCGTCAGCAGCTCGCGCAGCCGCTGCACCACCGTCGCGGGCGTGCCCGCCGGCACGTAGGCCGCGAACCAGTAGCTCATGTCGTAGCCCTTGACGCCGGCCTCGTCGATCGTCGGCACCTCGGGCAGCAGCGGCGAACGCTTCGTCATCGAGAATCCCAGCGCCCTCACCTTCCCCGCCTTGATCTGCGGCAGGCCAGTCGCCGTGTCGGTGATCATGAAATCGACCTGTCCACCGATGAGGTCGGTCAGCGCTGGCGGGTTGCTCTTGTACGGCACGTGCAGCAACTGAGTGTGGGACAGCTGCTGGAACTGCTCGCCCGCCACACGGCTCGACGCGCTGCCGCTGCCGAAGCTCACCTTGCCCGGCTCGCGCTTCGCACGCGCGATCACGTCCGCCACGGACTTGTAGGGGCCATCCGCCTTCACCACCATCACCTGGCCGCCCTTGCCCAGCCCGGTCACCGGCGCGAAGTCCTTCACCGGGTCGTAGGGCAGCTTGCGGTACAGGTGCGGATTGGCGGCCTGCGTCGTGTTCGTCGTGATCAGCACCGTGTAGCCGTCCGGCGCGGCGCGCGCACCTTGCTGCGCAGCAAGCATGCCGCTCGCTCCGGCCTTGTTGTCGACGACGACCGGCAGCTTGGTCTGCTCCGTGATCGCCTGACCCAAGGCCCGTGCCAGCTGGTCCGTCGCGCTCGCCGCGGCGAACGGGACCAGGAAGGTGATGGGCCGGCTCGGATACGCGGCCGCGCCAGGCGCCTGGGCCAGAGCTTGACCCGGCGCTGACAGGGCGAAGGCGGCGGCGCTCGCGGCGCCCACGACGCTTGCAGCGGACAACAAGGCCTGTCGGCGGCGGATCGGCTTCGGGAAGGTCATCGGGTCGTCTCCATCGTGTCGTTGTGATCGGGGATCGGTCGCCGGAGCAGCGGCAGCAGATGCTCCGGTACCTCCAGGGGCATCGCCAGCACGACGAAGGACAAGGCCTTGCCGTGGCTGTCGAGGTTCAGCGCATCGTTGACGCCGCCGTCGAGGACGTCGTCCAGCACGAAGTTCATCGCGTGCAGACGCGGCAGCAGATGGCGCGTCACGCGGGTCGGACCGCGGGCAGCGAACTGGCGGGCCACGGCCTCTTCGGTGAGCTGATCGACCAGCAGCGGATACAGCGCCGGGTCCCAGGCGATCACGCTGATGTTGGAGCGATTGCCCTTGTCGCCGGTGCGGCCGTGGGCGGCCAGGCGGAGTTCGACGCGGCGGTTCATGGCAGCGTCACCGTCGCGGTCGCGAGCTCTCGCGGGAACAGGCAGGACCGCAGGCCCAGCCGTGGACGGACGTTCGTCCTCACGCCGCCGCCCCCCGCCGGGCCGCAGGTGTACAGCGCCGTGACCTCGCGCGTCAGCCGCTCCGCGCCC
>NZ_DASVNZ010000314.1:0-2271 GCF_036486225.1 Roseateles sp.
AACGGCTGGGTGGATGCGTCGCTGATCACCGTGTTCTCGGGCCAGTCCCAGCAGATCAGTTTCAGCGAGGCCACGTTGAACGGCCAGGCGCTCGCGATCGGCGCGCCGGACAGCGACGGCAACGGCACCAGCTGGATCAGCGCCAGCTTGCCGAGCAAGCTGCTGGCGGGCGACTACACGCTGATCGTCAAGGGTTATGCGGGCGGCAACCTGGCGCCCGGCACCAGCGGCATCTCGGCCAGCTACTCCGGCACCTTCAACGTGCTGCCGGCCAGCGCCGTGCCGGAGCCGCAGAGTTATGCGTTGTTCCTCGGCGGCCTGGCCCTCATGACCCTGATGCTGGGCAAGCGTCGCCAGAACCCCTGAAGCCCGGCCGACTCGCAGCCGCACCGCCGGACGCCCCGCTTGCGGGGCGTTTGCGTTTGCGATTGCGTTTCCGATGTTCGCGGGCTCACGGATGCACGACGGCAGGGTCACGCGCGACTCCTACAATCGCGCCCATTTCCCCCACGGACGCCCCTCACCATGCCCGTCAACCTGACCGCTCCCGATCCGCAAACCCTGCTGCCCGTGCCCGGCGTGCGCCTGGGCGTCACGATGGCGGGCGTGCGCAAGGCCAACCGCCGCGACCTGACCGTGATCGCGCTCGATGAAGGCGCGAGCGTCGCCGGCGTCTTCACCGCCAACCGTTTCTGCGCCGCGCCGGTCCAGGTCTGCCGCGAGCACCTTGCCGCCGGCTCCGGGATCCGCGCGATCGTGATCAACACCGGCAACGCCAACGCCGGCACCGGCGCGGACGGTCTGGCGCGCGCGCGCCAGACCTGCGACGCGCTCGCCGCGGAGCTCAAGCTCGATGCGAAGCAGGTGCTGCCGTTCTCGACCGGCGTGATCATGGAGACGCTGCCGGTCGACCGCATCGTCGCCGGCCTGCCGGCCGCGATCGCCGCGCTGAAGGCCGACAACTGGGGCGAGGCCGCCGCCGGCATCATGACCACGGACACGCTGCCCAAGGCCTGCTCGAAGCAGGTGACGATCGGCGGCAGGACGGTGACCATCTCCGGCGTCTCCAAGGGCGCCGGCATGATCCGCCCGAACATGGCGACCATGCTGGGCTTCGTCGCCACCGACGCGGTGCTTGCGCCGGAGCTGCTGCAGCCGCTGGTCAAGGAAGCGGCGGACCTGTCCTTCAACCGCATCACGATCGACGGCGATACGTCGACCAACGACTCGTTCGTGCTGATCGCGACGCACCAGGCCGGCCACGACCGGATCACCTCGCTGACCAGCGCCGAAGGCCGCGCGCTGCGCGACGCGGTGGTGGCGGTGTCGCAGCAGCTGGCGCAGGCGATCGTGCGCGACGGCGAGGGCGCGACCAAGTTCATCTCGGTGGTGGTGGAAGGCGGCAAGGACGAGGCCGAGTGCCGCAAGGCCGCGTACGCGATCGCGCACTCGCCGCTGGTCAAGACCGCATTCTTCGCCAGCGACCCCAACCTGGGCCGCATCCTGGCGGCGGTCGGTTACGCCGGCATCGACGATCTGGACCAGAGCCTGATCGACCTGCACCTGGACGACGTCCACGTCGTCACGCAGGGCGGCCGCCGTCCCGAGTACAAGGAAGAGGACGGCCAGCGCGTCATGAAGCAGAGCGAGATCACCGTGCGGGTGGGCCTGAACCGCGGCCCGGCGCAGACGACGGTCTGGACCTGCGACTTCAGCCACGAGTACGTGACGATCAACGCCGACTATCGGTCCTGATCGGTCCTGATCAGAAGTCGACCGCCCGCGTCCCGCGCACGCCGCGGGCCAGCAGCGTGGCGTTGATGAGCTGCGCTTCCTCGCGGCTGCCGAAGGGCCACACGGCCGCGCGCCAGCCGTCCTTGGTCTGGAAGACCTCGCCGTGCGTCACGGCGTTGCCGCCCAGCGTGGCGCTGATCATCTCGCGCATGCGCACCAGCAGGGCCTCGGCGTCGGCCTTGTTCTTGTGCGGCTGACTCACCAGCGCCACCAGCTTGCCGCCGGCCGCGCCGTCGCGTTTCATGAGGCTGCTCAGGCCGGTGTCGTCGACGCTCACGCGGCGCTCGGCCTCCGAAGCCGCGGCGGCGGAGGCCGCCGGCTTGGCCGGAACGGTCGAGGCGGTCGCGGGGGCTGATGCCGCGGGCGCCACCGCGGACTCCTTTTCCCGCGACGTGCGTTCAGCGGCGCCTTGCAGCGTCGGCCGGATGTTCGGAATCGCGGCGGCGGGCGTCGACGCGGTCGGCCCTTCGGCAGTTG
>NZ_DASVNZ010000341.1:0-17155 GCF_036486225.1 Roseateles sp.
AACGCATAGCAGCCATCCCTGTCGAGATTGATCTTAGGGAGATGCACGGCTACGCCTTCGCGCGCGACCAACCGAACTCCAGACGGGAATTGTAATGACGAATTATTCCGACACGCATTTGCTTATCGACGGTGCCTGGCAGCCTTCCGCCAGCGGCCGCACCATTCCCGTTCGCAATCCCGCAACCGGTCAGCCGATCGGCACCGTCGCCTGGGCCGACAAGAACGATCTCGACAAGGCGCTTAGCGCCGCTTCGCGCGGTTTTGAGGTCTGGCGCAAGATGTCGGCCTATGAGCGCGCCAAGCTGATGCGCCGCGCCGCCGAGATCCTGCGCGGCCGGGCGGACGAGATCGCCGTGCTGATGACCCTGGAGCAGGGCAAGCCGCTCGCCCAGGCGCGCATGGAGACGCTGGCCGGCGCCGATATCATCGACTGGTTCGCAGGCGAGGCGCAGCACGCCTGCGCCACCGGCTTGACGCGCCGCGTCGACCCCTGGCGCTCGCGGTACATGCGCAATTCCATGTTGAGCTCGTACTGGCCGGGCTCCGCGGCCCGCACCAGGCGGCGCGCCTTGACTTCCTTCTTCACCGAGCTGGCCGGCAGGAAGGCCAGGCCGTGGCCTTCGATGGCCATGGCCTTGAGGCTCTCGGCCATGTCGGTCTCGAAGACCGATTCGAAGTTCAGCGGCTGCGCCGCGCCCTTGACGATCAGTTCCACCAATCGCCCGAGGTAGGCCCCCGAGGCATAGCTCAGGAAGGGGATCTTCTGACCCGGATGTCCGGAAATCCGGAACATCGGCGCGCCGGTTGTGTCAGCTTTCGCATAGGCGGCCAGCGTCTCGTGGCCGAGCGACACGGATTCGTAACGCTCCGGGTCCAGCTGCAACGGCTGGCTGGGGTGGTGGTAGACGACCAGCAGGTCGCAGTTGCCTTCGCTCAGCTGCAGGGTCGCGTCGTGGACGTTGAGCGCGTTGAGCCGGCACTTCACCTCGCCGAAGCGTTGGCGCAGCTCCATCAGCCAGTGCGGGAAGAAGCTGAAGGACAGCGAGTGCGGCACGGCGAACTCGATCATGTCCTGCCCCGCCGACTGGTGGCTGCGCAGCATGTTGCGCGTGGCCTGCAGGTTGCCCAGCAGGTCCACGGCCTGGCCCAGCAGCGTCTCGCCGGCGGCGGTCAGCCGCGTCGGATAGGACGAGCGGTCGACCAGATCCACGCCCGCCCAGGCCTCGAGCGCCTGGATGCGGCGCGAGAACGCGGGCTGCGTGACATGCCGCAGTTGAGCCGAGCGGGAGAAGCTGCGCGTCTCCGCCAGGCTCACGAAGTCTTCAAGCCATTTGGTTTCCACGGCGCGGGAGTTTATCCCTGGGGATCGGGACGGTCCTGACCATCCTGCTGAAGGGCCCACATCTGCGCGTAGCGGCCGCGCTGCGCGAGCAGCGCCGCGTGCGTGCCGCGCTCGACGATGAGGCCCTGCTCCATCACCAGGATCTCGTGCGCGTCGACGACGGTGGACAGCCGGTGCGCGATGACCAGCACGGTCTTGTCCTGCGCGGCGGCTTCGAGCTCGGCCTGGATGGCGCGCTCGTTGCGCGAGTCCAGCGCGGAGGTCGCCTCGTCGAAGATGAGGATGGGCGGATCCTTCAGCAGCGTGCGCGCGATCGCAACGCGCTGCTTCTCGCCGCCGGAGAGCTTCAGCCCGCGCTCGCCGACCATCGTCTGGTAGCCCTGCGGCAGGTGCCGGATGAAGTCGTGGATGTGCGCGGACTTGGCGGCGGCCTCGATCTCTTCCGTCGTCGCCTCGGGCCGGCCGTAGGCGATGTTGTAGGCGATGGTGTCGTTGAACAGCACGGTGTCCTGCGGCACGATGCCGATCGCGCGGCGCACGCTGTGCTGCGTGACGTCGGCGAGCGACTGGCCATCGATGGCGATGCGGCCCGACTGCGCGTCGTAGAAGCGGTAGAGCAGTCTGGCCAGCGTGCTCTTGCCCGAGCCGCTCGGACCGACGACGGCAACCTTCTTCCCCGCCGGGATCTCCAGGCTCACGCCCTTCAGGATGGGACGCTGCGGCTCGTAGGCGAAGTGCACGTCGTCGAAGCGCACCGCAGCGCCGCTCACGCGCAGCGGCGACGCACCAGGAGCGTCGGCGATCTCGCGCTCGCGGGCCAGCAGGCCGAACATCTTGTCCAGGTCGGTCAGGCTCTGCTTGATCTCGCGGTAGATCACGCCGAGGAAGTTCAGCGGGATGTAGAGCTGGATCATGAAGGCGTTGATCATGACCAGGTCGCCCAGGCTCATGCGGCCGTCGACCACGCCCTGCGTCGCGCGCCACAGCATGGCCACCAGCGCGACCGCGATGATCACCTGCTGCCCGCTGTTGAGCAGCGACAGCGTGCGCTGCGACTTCAGCTGCGCGCGGCGCAGGCGCTCCAGGCTCTGGTCGTAGCGGGCGGCTTCGAAGTCCTCGTTGTTGAAGTACTTCACCGTCTCGTAGTTCAGCAGCGAATCGATCGCCTTGCTGTGCGCGTGCGAGTCCAGCTCGTTGAGCAGCTTGCGGTACTTGGTGCGCCACTCGGTGACGACGATCGTGAAGCCGATGTAGAACACCAGCGCCGCGCCGGTGATCCAGGCGAAGAGCACGTCGAACTTGACCGCGAGCAGGCTGAGCACCAGCACGACCTCGACCAGGGTCGGGAAGATGCTGTAGAGCGAGTACGAGATCAGCGCATGCACGGCGCGCGTGCCGCGCTCGATGTCGCGGGTCATGCCGCCGGTCTGGCGTTCGAGGTGGAAGCGCAGGCTGAGGTCGTGCAGATGGCGGAACACCTGCAGCGAGATGCTGCGCGAGGCGCCCTCGGTGGCCTTGGCGAAGATCAGCTCGCGGGCCTCGGTGAACAGCGAGGTGCACAGCCGCAGCATCCCGTAGGCGAGCAGCAGGCCGACCGGCACGACCATCAGCGCCTGCGCGCTGCCGGCGGGGATGTCGAGGCTGTCGACGAGCTGCTTGAGCAGCAGCGGCACGCCGACGTTGGCGAGCTTGGCCGCGACCATGAAACCCAGCGCGATGCCGACGCGCCAGCGGTAGCGCCAGAAGTACGGGAGCAGGCGGGCGATGGTGTGCCAGTCGCCGCGGGCTTCGGGCGCGGCCGCGGACGATGCGGACGTGGCGGCGCCATCGGCGGACGGAGCGGGGGGAGTCGGCGCGGTGCCGGCGAGTGTGGAACGGCGCATGGAGAGGGGGCGTGGCCTTGCCGTGGAGTCGGGCACCCGCCCTGGCGAGGGCGGACATGCTGGACGACAATGCCGCTCATTGTCACCGTTTGGCCATCATGAGCGACTCCACCGATTCCAATGTCCCTGCCGCGTCGCCCTCGACGTCGACATCCACGACGCCCGGCACCCTGCTCTCGCCCGAGACCATCGGCCCGCGCGAGCTGGTGATGCGCGTGATGCCGATGCCGGCGGATGCCAACGGCAACGGCGACATCTTCGGCGGCTGGATCATGGCGCAGGTCGACCTGGCCGGGTCGGTGCTGCCGGCGCGCATCTCGCGCGGCCGCATCGCGACGGTGGCGGTCAACCAGTTCATCTTCAAGCAGCCGGTGTCGGTGGGCGACCTGCTGAGCTTCTACGCGCAGGTCACGCGCATCGGGCGCACCTCGATCACCGTGCACGTCGAGGTCTTCGCCGAGCGCAACCCGGCCAATCCGCATGTGGTCAAGGTGACCGAGGCCAACCTCACCTACGTCGCGATCGATCGCGAAGGCAAGTCGCGCGTCTTCGGCCAGGAAGCCTGACCCGATCCGTGCGCACGGGCCCCGGGATGGGGCCGTCCGGCTGGTCTGCGCACCCCGGTGCGAATGGGCATTCGTGCACCAGGGTTTGTACGTAGATCCCGCACACACCGTGAATTTGTGGGTGGGATACTGCCCGGCCAGGGTGCGCAGACACGCCGGTGACGGCGCCAGCGGCCACCCGCAACCGGAGCCGTACCCCATGCTGACCCCTGCCGCTTCCGCCACGCCGGCCGTGCCCGTGCCGTGGTATCGCCACCTCTACCTCCAGGTCGTCATCGCGATCGCGATCGGCATCACGCTGGGCTATTTCCAGCCGGCGCTGGCCGTGAAGTTCCAGCCGCTGGGCGACGCCTTCATCAAGCTGGTGAAGATGATCATCGCCCCGGTGATCTTCCTGACCATCGTGACCGGCATCGCCAGCATGACGCAGCTCAGCGCCGTGGGCCGCGTGTTCGGCAAGGCGATGGCCTACTTCCTGTTCTTCTCCACGCTGGCGCTGATCGTCGGCCTGGTGGTGGCCAACGTCGTGCAGCCGGGCGCCGGCATGAACGTCAACGTGGCGGACCTGGACCAGAAGGAAGTGCACCGCTACGTCGAGAAGACGCATGACCTGACCCTGGTCAGCTTCCTGATGGACGTGATCCCGAAATCACTGATCGGCGCGCTGGCGGACGGCAACATCCTGCAGACGCTGTTCGTGGCGGTGCTGTTCGGCATCGCGCTGGCGCTGACGGGCGACCGCGGCAAGCCGGTGCTGACCTTCTTCGAATCGCTGACCGCGCCGGTCTTCCGGATGGTGCACATCCTGATGAAGGCGGCGCCGGTGGGCGCGTTCGGCGCGATGGCCTTCACCATCGGCAAGTACGGCGTGGCCTCGCTGCTCAACCTGGGCATGCTGGTGGGCAGCTTCTACCTGACCTCGCTGCTGTTCGTGCTGGTGATCCTGGGCATCGTGGCCAGACTGTGCGGCTTCTCGATCCTGAAGCTGATCCGCTACCTGAAGGCGGAGCTGCTGCTGGTGCTGGGCACCTCGTCGTCGGAGTCGGCGCTGCCGTCGCTGATGGAGAAGATGGAGAAGGCCGGCTGCAAGAAGACGGTGGTGGGGCTGGTCGTGCCGACGGGGTACTCGTTCAACCTGGACGGGACCAACATCTACATGACGCTGGCGGCGCTGTTCATCGCGCAGGCGACCAACACCGAGCTGACGCTGACCCACCAGATCACGCTGCTGCTGGTGGCGATGCTGAGCTCCAAGGGCGCGGCGGGCGTGACGGGTGCGGGCTTCATCACGCTGGCGGCGACGCTGTCGGTGGTGCCCGAAGTGCCGGTGGCCGGCATGGCGCTGATCCTGGGCGTGGACCGCTTCATGTCGGAGTGCCGCTCGCTGACCAACTTCGTCGGCAACGCGGTGGCGACCATCGTCGTGTCGAAGTGGGAGAACGCGCTGGACCACGATGCGCTGGACCTGGCGCTGGCGGGCAAGACCGTCGACCCGGACGACCTGCCGGTGCGCGTGGCCGGACCGGCCGAGACCGCGTGAGCGATCCGCACCCATGAACGACAACGCGCCCTGAGGGGCGCGTTTTTCATTCTTCTTCGCGTGGTCGACGTCATGGCGAGGCCCTCACGCGAGGTTTGTTGGCCGTCCTTGCGCGGATGGCGCGCGCCATCGCGGCATCGGCCTCACGGAGTTCAGCTTCGTTGAGCAGAGCGGATCCCACACCCTCCGGCAGAAACCAACCGATCACGCACCGCGGATCACGGAGAGCAAGTTGAAGATGCGTTCCTTCCCGGAACTCAGCACCATCCACAACAGGCTTTCCCTGATAAAACGCCGCTCGCACGAGCTGATATGGCAATTGCCTCTCTCGTTCCCTCATCTCATGTCCGATGTTGAACACGGCGCAGTCCAAAGCACGCAGCAGCACAGTCTCATCCTCGGCATCTGCGGCTCGATTCACAGGCATGGGCCTACCACGAAGGTCTTGCGCCACTCGCAGTTCATCGGTCGCGGATCGATATGCACGACGTCCGGACATGGTGGTCATATCCCAGCATCGCGAAACGCTGAGCACTGCGCCCACCACAGCAGGCGTGACGATCGGACGGGCGGACAGGAGCTTCTCCGATTCGCGGCGAGCGGACTCCGCGAAACTGAGCGCCCGTTCCGCGTCGCCTTCGAAGAAGTACACGCCGTCGCCGAGCCAGTCATAGCGATTGGTGGAAGGCTTCAGCCGCGCGAGCAACCCCTTCACCAGTCGATCACGGACCGTGACGTCGCATCCGTGATAGGCCAGGATCAGTTGCCCCTCGTTCATTGATACCTCGGCATCAGGTTGCCTTCATCGTCAATGATCCCGGCCTTCTTCGCCAGTTCGAAGGCGACCTCGGGAGAGTGCGTCTTCAGATCGTCTTCACGAGGGAGGCCAAACGTCCCGACCTTGTGCGCCCAGCTCGGCGGTTCAGTGACCTTCACCGACGCCTTGGCGACCAGCCCGCACCGCTCGCAGAGGCGCTTGCGCTTCGCCGGCTTGGCGGCCTTTCCGTTCGACTTCTTGCCCATCAGGATTCACTCCAATCAACAGAGGAGTTCTCATGATTCCGAGGCACGGCGATCTCGCCAATCGCATGTTGTCGTGCAGTTGGCGCTCGCGCTGACTTGGTCGAGTGGTGACCACTGCGCGAATGAGGGTGGTCCGTCGACCAAGGTCTCAGAAAGCAGAAAGGGCGCCATCGGCGCCCTTTCCGTCCTTGCGGCATCGCCGCGTCCGATCAGAACTTCGAGAAGTCCGGCTGGCGCTTCTGGAAGAAGGCCTGGAAGGCCTCCATCGCCTCGGGGCTGCGCAGGCGGGCGCCGAAGATCTCGGCCTCGGCCTGGATCGTCGCGAGCAGCTCGTCCTTCGAGGTGCGACGCATCAGCTGCTTGCTCTCGCGCACGGCGCTCGGCGGCAGCTTGTTGAAGCGCTCGGCGATACGGCGCGCATGCGCGACCACTTCACCCGCGGGCAGCACCGCGTTGGCGACGCCGCATTCCACCGCCTGCTCGCCGGTGAACGGGTCGCCCAGCAGGATCTTCTCGGCCGCGCGACGCGGGCCCATCAGGCGCGGCACCAGCAGGCTGGAGCCGAACTCCGGCACCAGGCCCAGGCTCACGAAAGGCATCGCCAGACGCGCGTCGTCGGCCACGTAGACGAAGTCGCAATGCAGCAGCAGCGTCGTGCCGATGCCAATCGCCGCGCCGTTCACCGCGGCCACGATGGGCTTGTCGCAGCCGACCATCGCGCGCATGAACTGGAACACCGGCGCGTCTTCATCGCGCGGCGGGCTGCCCATGAAATCCTCGATGTCGTTGCCCGAGGTGAAGATCTGCGGCTGGCCCTGGATCAGCACCGCGCGCACGGCGTTGTCGGCATTGGCCGTGACCAGCGCGTCGGCCATCTCCTGGTACATCGCGCGGGTCAGCGCGTTCTTCTTTTCCGGACGTGCGATCTCGATGGTCTGCACGCCGTTGACGATGGCGGTCTTGATGCTCATGGAGCACTCTCCTCGTTGGGTCTGCCGTTTCTCAACGGCTGGTGTATTCGGACGATGGTGTTCGGATGAATGTCGCGATCATGCCAGCCAGGTGCTCACCTGCGGCCAGAGGCTGCGCTCGAATCGATCGCGGAAGAAACCGAAATGGCCGATGCGGCGCTCGCCGATGTCCTTGGGGGCGATGCGGCGCATCTCGGGGCGCGCGCCGGCGTAGAAGCCGTGCAGGGACTCGGTGTTGCGGCGGGACATGAACTCGTCGTCGGTGAAGGCGAGCGAGAGCATCGGCACAGAGAGCGACGCGTACTGCGCGCGCAAGGCGTCGCCGCCCTCGCCCATCATGTACTCGCGGTCCAGGCACCAGCGTCGCCATTGCGCCATCACGCCGCGCGGCAGGTCGCCGACCTTGCGCAGCTTGCGGCCCGGGAAGTAGCCGAAGGCAGGCAGCGCCAGCGGGACGACGACGTACCAGAGCCACCAGACGTAGCGGCGCAGACCGATGGCGTTCTCGCGCCAGTAGCCGCTGCCGCAGCCGACCGTCACGGCGCGCGAGACGCGCGAGCGGTTGGGGAGCATGCCGAGGATCTGGCCGCCGAGGCTGTGACCCAGCCAGTGGATCTCGCGGCGGTCGCCGAGCAGGTGGTCGAGGTGCGACAACGCGGCCGCGGCGTCGCGCTCGGCCCAGGTGTGGATGTCGGCTTCAAGCCCTCGCAGGGAGCGCTTCATCGCGTCCGGACGCGAGGCGCCCATGCCGCGGTAGTCGAAGCTCAGCACCAGCCAGCCCTGGGACGCCATCCAGCGGGCGAAGGCCGCGTAGTACCGCTGCTCCACACCCATCGCCGGAGCGATCAGCAATCCCGCCTTCGCGGTCGCCGCATCACCATACAGATGGCCTCGAAGCTCGAAACCATCCTCCGCTCGGAAACTGATCATCGCGATCTCCCCGGCAAGCAATGCAAAAAGGCTTCAGCACTTCCGCCGCCGCTGGCCCTCACCCCTACCCTCTCCCGCAAGCGGGAGAGGGCGCCACCCCAGTGCTCCTGCTCCGAATGGCTCGGTGCATTCTCACTCCCTCTCCCGCTTGCGGGAGAGGGCGGGGGTGAGGGCCAGCAGCCGGCGAAGTACGCCGGCCGCAGCGCTTACAGACGCTCGATGATGCCCGCCGCGCCCTGACCAGCGCCGACGCACATGGTGACCATGCCGTACTTGCCGCCGGTACGACGCAGACCGTGAATCACGGAAGCCGCACGGATCGCGCCCGTCGCGCCCAGCGGGTGACCCAGGGCGATCGCGCCGCCGTTGGGGTTCACCTTGGAACGGTCCAGCACGATGCCCTTGCTGTCCAGATCGTTCAGCACGGCCAGCGATTGCGCGGCGAACGCTTCGTTCAGCTCGATCCAGCCCAGGTCTTCCGCCTTGATGCCGGCCAGCTTCAACGCCGCCGGAATCGCCTCGATCGGGCCGATGCCCATGATCTCGGGCGGCACGCCGCGCACGGCGAAGGACACGAATCGCGCCAGCGGGGTCAGGCCGAATCGCTTGACCGCCGCTTCCGACGCGACGATCAGCGCGCCCGCGCCATCCGAGGTCTGCGAGCTGTTGCCGGCGGTGACGCTGCCCTTGGCGGCGAACACCGGCTTGAGCTTGGCCAGACCTTCCATCGAGGTGTCCTTGCGCGGACCTTCGTCGGTGTCGACGATGCGGCTCTTGACGATGACGCCGTCACCGTTCAGGTCCGGCTGACGGTCCTTCAGTTCGAACGGGGTGATCTCGTCCTTGAAGAAACCGCCTTCGATCGCGGCCAGCGCGCGGCGATGCGATTCCAGCGAGAATTCGTCCTGCGCCTGGCGCGAGACCTTCCACTTGTCCGCGACCTTCTCGGCCGTCAGACCCATGCCGTAGGCCAGGCCGATGTTCTCGTCGCGCTCGAAGATCGCGGGCGGGAACGAGGGCTTGTTGCCGCCCATCGGGACCATGGACATGGACTCGACGCCGCCGGCGATCATGACTTCGGATTCGCCGATGCGGATGCGGTCCGCGGCCATCGCCAGGGCGGTGATGCCCGAGGCGCAGTAGCGGTTGACCGTCACGCCGCCGACCGAGTTCGGCAGGCCCGACAGCACGGCCGCGACGCGGGCGATGTTCATGCCCTGCTCACCTTCGGGGAAGGAGCAGCCGATGATGGCGTCCTCGATCACCGACGGATCCAGGCCCGGCACCTGGGCCATGGCGGCCTGGATGACGCGGGACAGCATCTCGTCCGGGCGGGTGTTCTTGAAGTAGCCCCGGCCCGACTTGCCGATGGGCAGACGGGTGGCGGCGCAGATGTAGGCGTCTTGAACTTGCTTGCTCATGATGGATTCCTTGTGTGCCGCGGGACTCAGTTGCGAACGGGCTTGCCGGTTTGGAGCATGCCCATGATGCGTTCCTGGGTCTTCGGGTGTTCGAGCAGGCTGCAGAAGTGCTTGCGCTCCAGCGACATCAGGTACTCCTCGGTCACCAGCGAGCCGGCTTCGACTTCGCCGCCGCAGACGACGTCGGCGATCAGCGAGGCCAGGTGGAAGTCGTGCGCGCTGATGAAGCCGCCGTCACGCATGTTGGCCAGTTGGGCCTTCACGGTGGCGATGCCGGAACGGCCCGCGACCGGGAACTTGGCCTTGAGCGGGGCGCGGTAGCCGGAGTCGGCCATCGCCTTGGCCTGCGCCGTGGCGACGTACAGCAGCTCGTCCTTGTTGGGGACGATGATGTCGCTGTCGAGCAGGTAGCCCAGCTTCTGCGCTTCCAGCGCGGAGGTCGCCACCTTGGCCATCGCGGCGTTGGTGAAGCCGTCCTTCAGGAAGGCGAAGATGTCCGCGTTGGCGTTGCCGGCCGAAGCCATCTCCGCCGCGCGACGCGCGATGTAGGTCAGGCCGCCGCCGCCCGGGATCAGGCCGACGCCCACTTCCACCAGGCCGACATACGACTCCATGTGCGCGACGCGGCGGGCGCAATGCACCGCCAGTTCGCAGCCGCCGCCCAGCGCCAGGCCGCGCATCGCGGCGATGACCGGGACGCTGGCGTAACGCACGCGCAGCATCATGTCCTGCAGCTTCTTCTCTTCCGGGGCGATGCCCTTGGCGCCCTTGGTCATGAAGACCGGCATCAGCGCTTCCAGATTGGCACCGGCGGAGAACACGTCGTCCGGCGACCAGATGACCAGGCCCTTGTACTTGGCCTCGGCGATCTCGACGGCCTTGAGCAGGCCTTCGGTCACCGTCGGGCTGATGAGGTGCAGCTTGGCGTTGATCGAGGCGATCAGCACCTCACCGTCCAGCGACCAGACGCGGACTTCCTCGTTCTTGAACTCTTCGGTGCCGGCCTTGAGCGGCTCGACGGCGCCTTCGCCGACCAGCGCTTCCGGGAAGGCCTGGCGCTCATAGACCGGCAGCTTGGCGCGCGGCTTGAACTTGCCTTCGGCGGCGCTCCACGAGCCGTCCTTCGAGTGCACGCCGCCGTTGTCGGCGACCGGACCTTCGAAGACCCAGGCGGGCAGCGGCGCGCTCGACAGCGTCTTGCCGGCGTCGATGTCGGCCTTGACCCACTCCGCGACCTGCTTCCAGCCGGCGGCCTGCCAGAGCTCGAACGGGCCCTGCTGCGAGCCGAAGCCCCAGCGCATGGCGAAGTCGATCTCGCGCGCGGTGTCGGCGACGGTGTCCAGGTGCACGGCCACGTACTGGAAGGAGTCGCGCAGGATGGACCACAGGAACTGCGCCTGCGGGTTGCTCGATTCGCGCAGCAGCTTGATGCGGTCGGCGGCCGGCTTCTTCAGCATGCGCGCGACGATCTCCTCGGCCTTGCCACCGCCGGCGACGTATTCACCGGTGGCGAAGTCCAGACGCTGGATGTCCTTGCCGACCTTCTTGTAGAAGCCCGCGCCGGCCTTCTGGCCGAGCGCGCCCTTCTCGATCAGGCCCGCCAGCACCTTGGGCGTGGCGTAGGTCGAGTAGAAGGGATCGTCCTTCAGGTTGTCCTGCATCGTCTTGACGACGTGCGCCATCGTGTCCAGGCCCACCACGTCCGCGGTGCGGAAGGTGCCCGAGGAGGCGCGACCCAGCTTCTTGCCGGTCAGGTCGTCGACGACGTCGACGGACAGGCCGAACTTCTCGGCTTCGATCATCGTGGCCATCATGCCGGCGATGCCGACGCGGTTGGCGACGAAGTTGGGCGTGTCGTTGGCGCGCACGACGCCCTTGCCGACGGCCGAGGTCACGAAGCTTTCCAGCTGATCGATGACTTCAGGGTTGGTGGTCGGCGTGTTGATCAGCTCGACGAGGTACATGTACCGCGGCGGGTTGAAGAAGTGGATGCCGCAGAAGCGCGGCTTGATGGATTCCGGCAGGACCTCCGACAGCTTGGTGATCGACAGGCCCGAGGTGTTGGACGCCACGATCGCATGCGGCGCGACGAACGGCGCGATCTTGGTGTACAGGTCCAGCTTCCAGTCCATGCGCTCGGCGATGGCCTCGATGATCAGGTCGCAGTCCTTGAGCAGCTCGAGGTGCTCTTCGTAGTTGGCCTGCTGGATCAGCGCGGCGTTCTCGGCCACGCCCAGCGGCGCCGGCTTGAGCTTCTTCAGACCCTCGACCGCCTTGGTCACGATGCCGTTCTTCGGGCCTTCCTTGGCGGGCAGGTCGAACAGGACGACCGGCACCTTCACGTTGACCAGATGGGCGGCGATCTGCGCGCCCATCACGCCGGCGCCGAGCACGGCGACCTTGCGAACTTGGAATCGACTCATGGTTTCTCCAATGAACATCCCGAGGATGTAGGAATGTGGTTTGTACGAGGCGCCTGTGACGGAACTGGTGGCGGCGCTTGGTTCAATGCTTGATTCGTGGCGTTATTCGACGCGGATCCAGGTCTGCGTGCGGCCCAGCATCGGCATGCCGATGAAACCGCGGACCTCCAGCTTCTTGCCTCCGTCGACCGGACGCAAGCGGACGCGATAGACCTTGCCGTTGCCCGGGTCGAGGATGTCGCCGCCGTCCCAGAGCGCGGCGTCACCGGTGTTCTTCTTGACGCCGCGCAGGATGGTCAGGCCGAGGATGGGCTGGCCCTTGCGCTCGTCGCTGCATTCGTCGCACTTGGCGTCCTGCTTGCCGGCGTCGGTGATCTTCTCGATCTTGCCGGTGAGCACGCCGTTGACCTCGCTGATGCGCACCGTCGAGCGCTCCTGCTTGGTGTCGTCGTCGATGGTCTTCCAGACGCCCACGGGGGTCGTGACCGTCGCGGCCGGTGCCGAGGCCTGCGCGAGCGCGAGGTTGGCGGACATGCCGAGGCCCAGGGCGACGGCGGTGGCGAACAGCGGTTTCATCGTGTCTCTCTCCGGTTTTTTATGGAATGCGGGTGGCGACGTCTGCCGGTGAACGCGGGCGCCCCGCTCGAGGGGGCGCCCGTGACGCTGTCCTTAGAACAGCGCCTCGTCCATTTCCATCAGCGGGTTCAGGCCGGCGCGCGCGGTGCGGATCAGGCTCGCGGTCTCGGGCAGCAGCTTGGCGAAGTAGAAGCGCGCCGTCGCCAGCTTGGCGGTGTAGAACGGATCGCCCGAGTCCTTCTTCTCCAGCGCCAGCTTGGCCATGCGCGCCCACATGTAGGCGAAGGTCAGGTGACCCACGACACGCAGGTAGTCCACCGCGGCGGCGCCGACTTCATCGGGGTTCTGGAAGGCCTTCATGCCGATCTCGGTGGTCAGCTTGGTGACCTTGTCGCCGATGTCGGCCAGCGGGTTGATGAACTCCTGCATCGCTTCGCTGGTGCCCTCTTCCTCGACGAACTCGGCGATCTTCTTGCCGAACTTCTTCAGCGTCGCGCCGTTGTTGCCCAGGATCTTGCGGCCCAGCAGGTCCAGCGACTGCACGGTGTTCGTGCCTTCGTAGGTCATGTTGATGCGCGAGTCGCGCACGAACTGCTCCATGCCCCACTCGTGGATGTAGCCGTGGCCGCCGAAGACCTGCATGCAGTGCGAGGTGGCGATCCAGGCGTTGTCCGAGATGAAGGCCTTGATGATGGGCGTCAGCAGGGCGACTTCGTCCTCGCAGGCCTTGGCCTCGTCGGCGTCGTCGCTGCTCAGCGCCTTGTCCAGCTGCAGCGCGGTGTAGGCCGACAGCGCGCGGCCGCCTTCGGCATAGGCGCGCGCGGTCAGCAGCATCTTGCGGACGTCGGGGTGGACGATGATCGGATCGGCCGGCTTGTCCGGCGACTTCGGGCCGGACAGGGCGCGCATCTGGATGCGGTCCTTGGCGTAGACGACGGCGTTCTGGTACGCCACTTCGGTCAGGCCCAGCGACTGGTTGCCGACGCCCAGACGGGCGGCGTTCATCATCACGAACATCGCCTGCAGGCCCTTGTTGGGCTGGCCGACCAGCGTGCCGACGGCGCCGTCCAGCACGATCTGCGCGGTGGCGTTGCCGTGGATGCCCATCTTGTGTTCCAGGCCGCCGCAGTAGACCGGGTTGCGCTCGCCCAGCGAGCCGTCGGCCTTCACGTTGAACTTGGGCACGACGAACAGCGAGATGCCCTTGGAGCCCTGCGGCGCGTCCGGCAGGCGCGCCAGCACCAGGTGGATGATGTTCTCGGCCAGGTCGTGCTCGCCGGCGGAGATGAAGATCTTCTGGCCCGTGATCTTGTAGGTGCCGTCGGCCTGAGGTTCGGCCTTGGAGCGCAGCAGGCCCAGGTCGGTGCCGCAGTGCGGTTCGGTCAGGCACATCGTGCCGGTCCACACGCCCGAGGTCAGCTTGGGCAGGTAGGTGGTCTTCTGCTCGGGCGTGCCGTGCGCGTGCAGCGCTTCATACGCGCCGTGGCTCAGGCCCGGGTACATCGTCCAGGCCTGGTTGGCCGAGTTCATCATCTCGTACATGAACTGGTTCAGCAGCACCGGCAGGCCCTGGCCGCCGTACTCCGGATCGCACGACAGCGCGGGCCAGCCGCCCTCGACGTACTGCGCGTAGGCTTCCTTGAAACCCTTGGGCGCCTTGACCTCGTGCGTGGTCTTGTCCAGCGTGCAGCCTTCCTGGTCGCCCGACAGGTTGATCGGGGTCAGGACTTCCGAGGCGAACTTGCCGCCCTCTTCCAGCACCGCGTTGATGGTGTCCTCATCGATCTCGGCATGCGCGGGCAGCAGCTTCAGCTCGTCGACCGCGTGCAGCAGCTCGTGCAGCACGAACTGCATGTCGCGCAGGGGCGGGTTGTACTGGGGCATGGGGTCTCTCCTGAGGAATGGTTCTGTGAAAGGATCGGAACGATCGAAAGGGGCTCGCCCCGCTCAGGCGCGCTTGCGGCCCGGAACCGGAGTTCCTGCAACGGCAGCAGCGGCGGTGGCGGGATGAGGAAGGGTCTGCCGCGTCTCGGCGTCGGCCTTGCGGCCGGCCGGCGTGGCGAAGCTGCCGAGGATGCGCTCCAGGCCCGTGCGGGCACGGGCCAGCGCGCCATCGCTGCGCAGGAAACGCGCGTCGTGATGCAGCGAGAGGATCAGGCCGTGCATCTCGAAGAGCACCTGGTCCGGATCGGCGTCCGGCGCCAGGTGGCCGACCTCCTGCGCCAGCAGGATGGCCTTGCGGATGGCGGCGTGCCAGTCGCGCACCATGCCGACCAGCGCGTCGCGCACCGGGCCGGGCCGGTCGTCGAATTCGACCGCGCCGCTGATGTAGATGCAGCCCGAGTCGACTTCGACCGAGGTGCGGTGCACCCAGCGCTCGAACAGCGCGCGCAGGCGCGGCAGGCCGCGCGGCTGGCGGATCGCGGTGTAGAAGACTTCTTCCTCGAACTTGGCGTGGTACTCGCGCACCACGGCGATCTGCAGTTCCTCGCGCGAGCCGAAGTGGGCGAACACGCCGGACTTGCTCATCTTGGTCACATCGGCGAGCGCGCCGATGGACAGTCCCTCCAACCCCATGTGCGAGGCGAGACCCAGCGCCGCGTCGAGGATCGCGGCTCGGGTCTGTGCGCCCTTTTGCAGCGAGCGCGAGCCGCTGCGCGACGAGGCGATCGGCTTGGCGCCCGCAGGCTTGGCGGAGGTGAAGGAGGAGGTGGACACGGTGCCCGGAATAATAAAACGAACGATCGTTCTATTTTGAGCAGTTCCGGGCCGGAAACGCAATCCTTGACCACCCCTTTTTAGTGATGCCGGCCTAAAAACAGTCCCCGGGTTTACCCGCACCCGTGAGCGCCGACTTCTCTGCGACGCTGGGTCTCCTGCGGGGCGTCGGCGTCGAAGTGACCTTCGGCGACGCGGGCCCGCCGGATGCCGGCATAGACTGGCACAAACAGGGAGCCAGAAGAATGCACAAGCCATTGAATGGCGTGTTCCGGGTTCTGGTGTGCCGGGTGCAATCCCGGCTGTGCGGCCTGCCGCTGGACGCCGTCGAAGAGACCCTGCGTCCGCAGCCGCTGCGTCCGCTCGTTTCGCCGCTGGTCCACGTCCAGGGCCTGGCGCGCATCCGCGGCGACTGGGTGCCCGTCGTCGACTTGGCCGGGCTGCTGGGCCTGGAGCCGGTGGCACCCCGCCGCTACGTCGTGGTGCGCGCCGGCGAGCGTCGCGTTGCGCTGGCCGTGACCGAGGTGCTCGGCCTGCAGACCCTGCCGGCCGGGACCGTGCGCGACCTGCCCCCGCTGCTGCGCGATCACCAGCACGGCGCCATCGCCGCGCTCGCGGAACGCGACGACGACCTGATCGCCGTCCTCGACCAGGCCCGCCTGCTGCCGGTCGAGACGCTGGCCTCGCTCCACGATGTCGCAGGCCCTGCCGACGACGTGACGTCGCCGCCTCGCGCCGAGGCCGGCTCATGACGCGCGCCGCGCCGGCCGCCGTCGACTTCCCTTCCTTGCTGCCGCGGCTGCGGGCGCTGCTCGCCGCGCGGCTCGGACTGCACTTCAACGACCGGCAGGACGACCGGCTCACCGCGGCGCTCACGCGCGTCGCGGGGCCGGCCGGGCCGGAACGTTTCCTCGACCAGATGGAGCTGGCGCCGACGCGCGCGCGACTCGACGCGCTGGCGGCGGAACTGACCGTCGGCGAGACCTTCTTCTTCCGCCATGCCGAGCAGTTCGACGCGTTGCGCTTCGACCTGCTGCCGGCCATGGTGCGCGGCGTGTCGACGCACGCGAACGCCGCGCCGCGAAGTCCCGGCGGCGGACAGCCGGACGGACCGGTCGGACCGGCAGGCGGCGCCGGCAGGCGGCTGCGGGCGCTGTCCGCCGGCTGCGCCAGCGGCGAAGAGGCCTACACGCTCGCGATCACGCTGCACCGCGCCGGCCTGCAGGGGCAAGGCGTCGACTGGGACGTGCTCGCGGTGGACCTGAACCCGGCCGCGCTGGCCCGCGCCACGGCGGCCCGTTATGGCGAGTGGAGCCTGCGCGCAACACCGCAGGATCAACGGGACTTCTGGTTCCACCGCGTCGAGCCCGGCGTGTGGACGCCGCTGCCGGCTATCCGCGAGCGCGTGCGCTTCGCGCAGCGCCACCTCGGCCAGCCCGACGCGGTGTTCTGGGCGCCCGGCAGTTTCGACATCATCTTCTGCCGCAACGTGCTGATCTATTTCGAGCCCCAGGCGCTGCGCCAGGCGATCCGCAACCTGACCGGCGCGCTGGCGCCGGGCGGTGCCCTCTTCCTGGGTCATGCCGAGACCTTGCGCGGCAAGGACGTGGCACAGGAGGCCGGCCTGGTGCTGCGACAGGCGCACGGCTGCTTCTTCTACCGGCGCGAGTCCCCCGGGGACGACCGCGCCTGGCCCTTCGCCTGGCCCGCGACGGCAGCCGCCGCGCACCCGCCTGTCTCCGCCTCCGCCTCCGCCTCCA
>NZ_DASVNZ010000374.1:0-2675 GCF_036486225.1 Roseateles sp.
AAGGCGTGGACGGACTCTTCGACGGCGTGCGCTGGTATCGCGACCGCCGCCTGGCACCGATGGAAGAGCGCGCGCGCGTCGAGGCGGCGCTGGCGCTGCTGGACCGCGGCCAGGCCCGCACCGCCTACGACATCCTCGGCCCGCTGGCCATCGACGACGCGCGCCAGCTCCACCATCGCCATGCGATCGAACTGCGTTACTGCGCGTCGAAGCTGCATGCGATGAACGGCCGCCACTCCGACGCGCTGCGCTGCTATCGCCAGCACGCGCAGCTGTCGCTGGCACGCCTGCGCTTCGAGCTGACGCGGGTGCCTTACTCGCGTTTCCTCGAGCAGCAGGAGCGCGCCGAGCAGGCCGACGCCGATCAACTGCGCCTGCCGCCACGCTACCGCCGCGCCTATCAATACATCCTGGACCACCTGCACGATCGCGCGCTGTCGGTCCGCCGCATCGCCGCGGAGATCGACGTCACCGAACGCGCGCTGCAGATGGCCTTCCGCGCCAACCTCGGCCTGACGCCGGCTGAAGTGATCCGCAAGCTCCGCATGGCCTGCATCCGGACCGAGCTGCAGCAGATGGCCGGGCGCGACAGCGTGCTGGCGGTGGCGGCGCGCTGGGGCATGGCCAACCGGTCCACGCTCGCGCACAACTACCGGCAGCAGTTCGGCGAGACGCCGAGCGCCACGGCCAGCATCCCGAGCTTCGCGGAGCTGCCGTCGATCGCGGCCACCGTCGCGGCGGCGGTGGCCGGCGGCGCGGCGGTCATCGAGCCGGTGCTGCCGATCGGGCGCGGTGCCGGCCCGGGAGCCGGCGCCGACGCCGCGCGGCGCGAGTTCTCCGTCGACGGCGTCTGAGTCCGCGCGATGCGCGGCGATCCGCCTCGATTGCCGGCGCGGCCCTCGTCGTCGGCCGCCACTTCTGCCGCCACTTCTGCCGCCACTTCGGCGGGCTCCGCCGAGGAGGTCCGGCCGTTGCCGGGCGATCCGTCGGCACGCCGGCGCGACGAGGCCAGCGGTCGTCGTCAGGCCTCGGCCAGCCGCCTGATGGGCGCGGTGACGCGCCATCTGCTGGACGAGGCCGAGGAAGAGCGCGTCACCGGCGAGTCCTCGCGCGACATGGGCTCGGGCACGGCGCCGACGTCGTCGGCCACGGGATCGGAAAGTGCGGGGAAGAGCGCCGGCAAAACAAGCACGCGCGCCTCGATCGGCGGCAAGGGCAGGACGCCGCCGCGCGGAACGCCCGATCCGGTAACGCGTCGCGTCGCGTCGTCGGCACGCCGTTCCGCGCCGCCTGAAGACGACGTGTGGGCGCAGGGCGTCGATGCGGCCGATGGCGCGGGTCGCATCGTCGGTCCCGAGACGCGCGTGCAGCCCCGGCGCAGCGCGGCGCGCATCGAAGGCGTGAGGCCCGACGCCGCCGAGCGCATCGGACACTCGCCGCGCATGCGCATCGCCAGCTGGGGTGCGGTGCTGGCGGCGGTGGCCGCGCTGGTCGTGATGATCGCGGCCGGATGGCTGGACATCGCTCCCGGCGACGCGGCCAACGGGTCCGGCGCCGACGCTGGCGCGCAACGCGAGCCGACATCGGGACGATGATCGGCCATTGGTCGACAGTCGATCGGCTGTTGATCGGCTGTTGATCGACAGCGGGGACTTCGGGTCCTCGCCGGCCGCTTCGGCTCCCTGTTGCCTTCGGAAACACTGCTGTCCCACAGTGATGCGACACGCCTCAGCCAAGCAGGCGATGAACATCAGGAGGACGGTCGATGGTCAATGACTCCACCGGCAGCCAGTCGGTTCCGCTGACGCCGCCGAACACGTTGAGTGCGATGAACGCGATGAACGCGATGAACGCGATGAGCACGATGAGTGGCATCGCGTGGCGGCAGAGCCAGCGTCCCCGGTTGAGCGTGGTCTCGCGCTCCGGCCCGCTGGCCGCGCCATCGCCGTCACTCTTTCCGGTGACGTCGACGGAGATCTCGAGGGCAATGTTTCGCGCGCAGGAGGCCTGTGCGCAGGTGGCGGTGCGCATCGACAACGAAACCGCCGCCCTGGCGGTGCTCAGCAGCCGGCAGCAGTCGATGCGTGAGCTCCGGCGGCGCCGCAACGAGGCGGAGGCCGCCGGCGCCGCCGAGCACCCGGTGCGCGTCACCGAACAGCAGCTCGCGCAGGTCGCGGAGCTCCAGGCGCGCCAGGCGTTGCCGACGCTCGGTCAGCGAGTCGAGCAACAGCGGCAGCTGCTGGCCGCGGCCCAAGGCGCCACGCCCGGGTTGAGACACGCGCTGGACCTGGTGCTCCGCGACCCGCAGCGCACGGCGCAGCACGAGCAGGCGATCACCGCGGCCCGACACAATCTGCAGACCAACACCACGGCGGTGGCCGCGCATCGCGATCACCTGCAGGCCGCGCAGGCGGCGCTGCAGGCGGGCGCGGACCGGCACGTGGCCGCACAGTTGCGACTCACGGCGGCCAACGCGGCCGTCGTCAGGCTGGCGACGGTGCGGCAGGCGCTGGCGACGGCCGTGGGCCTGTGCACGCCGGACCTGCAGGCGCATGCGGCCGCGGCGCGCACGGCGTTGACGGACGCGAGCGCGGCGATCCAGGCGCAGCAACGGCTGGCGGACTCGACGGCCAATGCCGCGGAACAGACCCGCGCGGCGGTGACGGCGCGCGATC
>NZ_DASVNZ010000378.1:0-4069 GCF_036486225.1 Roseateles sp.
GGTGGTGCGGTCGCCCGGGCCCGGCTCGCGCCTGACGCGGTTGCTGGCGCTGATGCGCGAAGAGGCCGACGCGCCCGGCGAAGGCGGGGCGGTGCTGCTCCGGCACCTCTCAGGCGCGCTCTTCGCCGTCGCGCTGCGCGCGGCGATGGGCGAGGGCCTCCCGGTCACCGTGGAAGCGCCCGGCGTGCTGGCGCTCGGCGCGCATCCGCGACTGGCGGCGCTGGTCGTCGACATCCTCGCCAACCTGGCCAGCGACTGGACTCTCGACAGCATGGCCGGACACGCGGGCTTGTCACGGTCCTCGCTGATCCGCGCCTTCCAGGCGGCGGCGGGCGTGTCGCCGGCCGAGTTCCTGAACCAGGTGCGGATGACCGAAGCCGCCCGGCGGCTGCGCGCCGGACGCGAGTCCGTCCCCGCCATCGGTGAAGCCGTCGGCTACGCGTCCGAAGCCGCGTTCCAACGCGCGTTCAAGCGGGAGATCGGCGTGACGCCGGCAGCGTGGCGCGACGGACTTGAAGCCGACCAGGTGGCCGACGGCGCCGCACTGCCCGTCAGGAAGCGTCTGGGCGGCTGACCGCCACCACGACCTTGCCGATGTTGCGGCCGTCGAGCAGATCGATCAGACCCTGAGGCGCCAGCTCGAGTCCGTCGACGACATGCTCCAGCGCCTTGAGCTCGCCGGCGGCGATCGCCGCGGTCATCTCGCGCTGGAATGCCTTGAAGCGCGCCATGCCCTCGCCATAGTGGTCGAGCACGATGAAGCCCTCCATGCGGACACGCTTCTGCAGCACGGTCGCCAGCAGCCGCGCGAGGCGATCCGGCGTGCCGGCGGCTTGCCCGACCGGAGCGGCGCCCGCCTCGTTGTAATGCGCGATGAAGCCGCAGACCGGCACGCGCGCGCCGATGTTCAGCAGCGGCAGCACGGCGTCCAGCACCTCGCCGCCGACGCTTTCGAAGTAGACGTCGATGCCGTTCGGTGCCGCGGCTCCTAGAAGCTCGGCGAACTGCGGATCGCGCCGGTCCACGGCGGCATCGAAGCCGAAGGTCTCGATCAGGTGCCGGGTCTTGTCCGCGCCGCCCGCGATGCCCACGACCCGCGCGCCGGCCCGCTTCGCGAGCTGCCCCACCATCGCGCCGACCGCGCCCGTCGCGGCGCCGACCACCACGGTGTCGCCCGCGCGTGGACAGCCGATCTCGTCGAGCCCGACCTGCGCGGTGAAGCCCGGCATGCCCGCCGCGCCCAGCGCCAGCGAGGGCCGCGTCATGTCGCCCAGCGCGATCAGGTCGCTGCCGTCGCTCAGCGCGTAGTCCTGCCAGCCCGCGTTGGACAGCACGAGGTCGCCGGCGCGGAAGTCCGCGTGACGCGACTCGACCACCCGGCTCACCGTGCCGCCGACGATGACGTCGCCGATCGCGATCGGCGGCGCGTAGCCCGGGCCGACCTCCTCCATCAGGTTGCGCATGTACGGGTCGAGCGACAGGAGCAGCGTGCGCAGCAGCACCTGGCCCTCGGCAGGCGAAGGCACGGACGCCGATTCGAGCCGGAAGTCCTCCGGCACCGGCCGCCCGGCGGGCCGGGCGGCAAGGACGATACGGCGGTTGACGAGCGGACTCATGAGCATCCTTCCGGTGGCGAGTCGGGTCGACTCGAGGATCAGGCCTTGGCGGCGCGAGGTCCGTGACGCAGCGTCAGCAGCGTGCCCAGGGTGATCGCCGCGGCGGCGAAGGTGGGGCCGCCGAGCGCGCCGATGTGGTCCACGAGCATGCCGCCGCCGATGGCGCCGCTGGCGATCGCGATCTGGAAGGCCGCGACGAGCAGCCCGCCCGCGCCCTCGGCCTGGTCCGGCGCGGCGCGCACGATCCAGGTCTGGAAGCCGACGGGGAAGGCGCCGAAGGCGAAGCCCCACAGCACGACCGCCACCGCGGTGACCCAGACCGAGCTGCCGGCCATCAGCAGCGCAGCCGCGAGGACGACGATCAGCGAGCCGCCGGCGACGATGGCGCGCCGTTCGCTGCGTTCGGCGAGGAAGCCGCCGACCAGGTTGCCGAAGAAGCCGCCGATGCCGTACCCCAGCAGGACCGCCGAGATCATCGGCACCGGCAGATGGGTGATGTTCTCCATCAGCGGCCGGATGTAGGTGAAGCCGGCGAAGTGACCGGAGATCACCAGCAGCACCGCCAGCAGCGCGACGCGCACGCCGGGGCGGGTCAGCAGCTCGCCCAGCACGCGCAGGTTGGGGTTGTCCTTCGGTGGGAGCTTGGGCAGGGTCAGGAGTTGCGCCGCCAGCGTCACCAGGCTGAGCACGCCGGCCGCGACGAAGGCGCTGCGCCAGCCCCACATCTCGCCCATCCAGGCGCCGATGGGCGCCGCGCAGACGGTGGCGACGGAGACGCCGGCCAGGATGACCGACATGGCGCGCGCGAACAGGTGCATGGGCACCAGCCGCATCGCCAGCGCCGCGGCCATGGACCAGAAGCCGCCGAGCGCGACGCCCAGGATCACCCGCGCCGCAAGCAGCACGCCCAGGCTGGACGCCGTGACCGCCATGACGTTGGACAGCACCAGCAGCAGCGTCAGGGCGATCAGGACGAGGCGCCGGTCGAAGCGCTTGGTCAGCAGCGGGATGGAGGGCGCGGCGACGGCGCCGACCAGCGCGGTCGCCGTGACGGTCTGGCCGGCGGCGCCGGCGCTGATGTTCAGGTCGGCCGCCATCGCGGTCAGCAGGCTGGCGGGCAGGAACTCGGCTGTCACCAGGCCGAAGACGCCGACGGTCAGCGAGGCGATCGCCGCCCAGTGGGCCGGCTCCTCGGCGGCGGCCGGGGCGGTGGCGCCGGCTGCTGTGGTGGGGGCGGACCCGGAGGCTGCGCCCACCGGAGCGGGGGTGGCGAGGGGCGCCTCAAGGCAGTCGGTGCAGGTGGAAGACACGGCAGGGTAGGGAGACAGTGGGAATGGTCTTCAGCTTATGGGTAGTATTCAGGCGTTTCCATGCCGGAAGAGCCGAAATGCATGACGATTCCTCCAGCGCGCCCTTGGAGCCGCTCCCGCCGACGCCGCTGAAGCCCGCCGACCTGCTGACGCAGATCCTGCTGGGGCTGCGGCTGGAGGGCGTCGAGTACGGCCGCTGCCTGATGCGCGCGCCCTGGGCGATCGCCTTCCCGGCGCGCAAGGAAGCGCGCTTCCACTTCGTCGCGCGCGGCAGCTGCTGGCTGAAGACGCCGGGCAGCGACTGGGTGCAGTTGAACCCCGGCGACGCCGTGCTGCTGCCGCGCGGCAGTGCGCACGTGCTGGCCAGCGCGCCGGATCTGCCGGCGGTGGAGATCGATTCGATCTCGCGTCGCGCCGTCGCGGAGGACATCTACCTCGTCGGCGCGGAAGCCGGGGAGATGGTGGATCCCCCCGACGTCATGTTCTGCGGCGCGATGCGCTTCAACCTGGATCCGCTGCACCCGCTGCTGGCGATGATGCCGGACGCGATGCGGGCCAACGACCTGGCGCGCCGCGATCCCACCGTGCCGACGCTGCTGGAGGCGATGGAGCGCGAGGTGGCGCTGGATCGCATCGGCGCCTGCGGCATCCTCGCGCGCCTGGCCGACGTGCTGGCCGCCAGCATCATCCGCGCCTGGGTGGAATGCGCCTGCAACGACGCCAGCGGCTGGATCGCGGCTGTGCAGTGCCCCGGCATCGGCAAGGTGATCGCCGCGATCCACAACGAGCCCGAACGCGACTGGAGCGTGCCGGAGCTGGCCGGGCTGATGGGGGCCTCGCGCTCGCGCTTCGCCGAGGCGTTCACCAAGACCGTCGGGGAGAGCCCGGCCAAGTACGTCGCCAAGGTCAAGATGTTCCAGGCCCGCCGCTGGATCGCGCACGAGGGCATGCGCGTCGCGGTCGCGGCGGACCGGCTCGGGTACGACTCCGAGGCATCGTTCAGCCGCGCGTTCAAGCGCATCGTGGGACAGCCGCCCGGCGCGCTGCGGCGCTCGGCGGCGGGCGCCGCCGGCGGACATCGCGCTTCCTCCGACCGCACGCCCGGACGCCCGGACGCCCAGACGCCCGGACGCCCGGACGCCC
>NZ_DASVNZ010000389.1:0-2477 GCF_036486225.1 Roseateles sp.
GCACCGCGAGCGGCAGCGCCACCGCGCCGAGCAGCAGCAGGCGTCGGCGTCCTGTCGATCCCGACGTCGTCGACGTGCCGGGGCGGGGGTTGGAGGGCATGTTCATGGTCATCCTTTCATGGCCTCGCGGGCCCGGTTCAACCGAAGGTGAAGGCGTAGACAAGCACGCCGGGGTCGAGGAACTCGATGCTGAAGTCGCGGTCCTTCAACGGGCCGTCGCCCTGCCGGATCAACTGGTACAGGCGCTGGCCGCTCACGGTGCCGCTGCCGTCCGCATCGACGTCGATGCCGTGCGCCGCACCTGGCCGCTGACCGTCCAGCGTGACGCGGAACCTCACCGTCCTGCCGGCCGGCGCGCCCAGCACCAGGTGCAGGTCCCGCGCGTGGAAGCGATAGACCACCTTCGCCTGCGGCTTCAGGGCGGTCGCCTGCTGCGGCCCGACACGCCAGGCCCCGTCCAGCGCCCAGTCGTTGAGCGCCAGCGGCGCAGGCGCCGCATAGGCGGCCGGCTGGTCGTGCACCGCGCCCGACTTCGACTGGAAGCGCTCGGCGCGCTCGTACCCGACATAGGTCTCCGGGGAAGCGACCTCCTGGCTGCCGCCCGCCGACTCCACGCCCTTCGCCTGGACGTCGACCATGCCGCCGTCCGTCCGGTCGCTGCCGTTCTCGCGCAGCAGCTGCTGGATGACCGCTTCCGAGTGCGCGTAGTCGCCTTCGCCGAAGTGCCGGAAGCGGACGCGTCCCTGCCCGTCGATGAAGTAGTGCGCCGGCCAGTAGCGGTTGGCGAACGCGCGCCAGATCGCGAAGTTGTTGTCCACGGCGATCGGATAGGCAACGCCCAGGTCACGCGCGGCCTTGCGCACGTTGTCGACGTCGCGCTCGAAGGCGAACTCCGGCGCATGCACGCCGATGACGACCAGCCCCTGGTCGCGGTACTTCTCGGCCCAGGCCTTCACATAGGGCAAGGACCGCAGGCAGTTGATGCAGGAATAGGTCCAGAAGTCGATGAGCACGACCTTGCCGCGCAGCGACTCCGCCGTCAGCGGCTTCGAATTCAGCCACTGCACGGCGCCGTCCAGCGACGGAAGGCCGCCGAGGTCCGGCAAGGCCCCCGCCCCGCCGTGGCCGCCCGACATCATCATGGCGCCGGCCGATCCGCCGGAGCCACCGGATGCGCCGGTCATGGCTCCCGACATCGCGCCGTTCATCGCACCTTGCATGGCGTCCTTCGGGGCCATCGCGGCATCGGCCGACGCCATCATGGCCGACTGCGGCTGGGGCGCCATCGCGGCGGGCGCGCCGTCGCCAGGGTGCTGGAGGCGCTCCAGCAGGCGCTGTTCCAAGCCGCCGGTGGAGGCAATGGACAGCTGCGACAGCGCGCCGGTATCGAGCCCGAGCGCGATGGCCGCGACGCCGGCCAGCATCGCGATGCCCAGGCCGCGGCGCAGCCACTCGCCGCTGCCCAGATGGCGTTTCATGGCCGAGAAGACGCGCCGTCCCGCCAGCAGCGCGACCGCCAGCGAGGTGGCAGCGCCCAGTCCGTAGGCCAGCAGCAGCAGGCTGGTCTGCAGTCCCGCGCCCTGCAGCGCCGCCGTGGTCAGGACCAGCCCGAGGATGGGACCCGCGCACGGCGCCCAGAGCAGCCCGGTGGCGACGCCCAGCACGAAGGAGGACGCCGGTCCGCCCCGCCCCGACGACTGCGCCCGCGACGACAGGCGATCGCCCGCCGCGACGAACGGACGCGCGACGGCGTCGGCCAGCCGGGGCCACAGCAGCGCCAGCGCGAAGACCGCCATCAGCACGAGCGCCAACGCGCGTCCGGCCTGGTTGGCGCGCACCACCCATCCGCCGCCGACCGCGGCCAGCGTGGCCACCAGCGTGAACATCAGGGCCATGCCCGCAAGCATCGGCAGGACCGAGCGCGTGAACGGCTGCCCGGCGCGGGCGAAGACGAAGGGCAGCACCGGCAGGATGCAGGGGCTGACGATGGTCAGCACGCCGCCGAGATAGGTCAGGAGGAGCAGCAGCATTCGGAGGTCCGGGGTCGGGAGATCAGGGAGCCATCAGGGAAAGATCTGGGCGGCGGTCGTCACGCCGTCACGCTGTCACGCTGTCACGCCGACGCGGCGAAGCTCATGGCCACGCCGTTCATGCAATAGCGCAGGCCGGTGGGCCGCGGTCCGTCGTCGAAGACGTGACCGAGGTGCCCGCCGCAACGCCGGCAGTGGACTTCCATGCGCGCCATGCCGAGCGTCGTGTCGGTGCGGATCGCCACCGCGTCGGCCAGCGGCTGCCAGAAGCTCGGCCAGCCCGTGCCGCTGTCGAATTTGGTCGTCGACGAAAACAGCGGCAGCGCGCAGCCCGCGCAGGCGAAGGTGCCGCGACGGTGCTCGTCGTTGAGCGGACTGCTGTACGGGCGCTCGGTGCCTTCATGGCGCAGGACGGCAAAACCGGCCGGGGACAGCTTGGCCCGCCAC
>NZ_DASVNZ010000399.1:0-23417 GCF_036486225.1 Roseateles sp.
TCGCCGCCGCCAGCGGCAGCCGCATCGCGTCCACCTGGCACCCGAAGCGCAGGTCGGCGCCGAGGTAGGTCGCGTGTTGCGAAAGCTCTCGCGGGCGCGTCCGGTTGAAGCTGAAGGACCACGGCAGCGCTCGCCCGCCGCCCAGCCATTGCGCCATCGCGACGACCGCGCTCATCTGCATGTCCACGAGCAACGGCTGCAGGCTCGCGGGCGCGCCGCAGGACTCGGTCCAGACGAGCAGCAGTTCGTCCGAGGTCTCCACCAGACGCGGCGTCAGCAGCGGCGACAGCCGCGCCGGCCAAGCGCACAGCACGCGCAAGGCCTGGCGCAGGTCGGCGGCCTGCTGCAGCGCCTGGCTCGCGAGGCCGTAGTGCCCCGGCAGGCTCAACTGGCCGACGACGAATCCGACGTCGCGCGCCAAGGGCTGCAGCGCGGCCAGCATCGACAGCAACTGCCGCGCCGAGAGCGCCTGCCCCGGCACGACGCCGCAGCGACCCAGCCACTCCTGCGCTTCGAACCCGCGGCTGCGGGCGAACTCGGCCAGCAGCGCGCCCTGGTAGGCCCAAGGGATGAACGCGCGGTCCGCGCTGTGATGCGGCGCGGCGCCGACAGGCAGGGCCTGCCGCAGGACGGCCAAGGCGTCATCGGCGGCCGCGGCATTCGCAGCGGCATTCACCGCAGACGCTCCAGCAGGCGGAGGACCTGCGCCTCGGCGTCCTCGTGCGGATCCAGCGCGGCGCTCGCCATGCGGGCGCTCAGCCGGGCCCGCGTGCGGCCGTCGGCGCACGGGTGGACATGCGATGACAAGGCCGCCAGCAGATCGCCCGGCAACGCCGAATCGGCCTCCGGCAACAGCGCCACGAAGCGGTCGGCCGCGTAGCGGCACAGGAGGTCGTCGCCGCGCAATTGCAGCAGCAGCAAGGGCCCGGTCGCCTGCAGCAGGCGGTCGGCCTCCGCCAGGCCGTGCTGGCGCGCCAGCGCGGGCAGGTCCTGCCAGCCGAGCATCACCAGCATCGACGGCGCGGCCGTCGTCCCCGGTTCCCGTGCCAGGTCTTGCTGCCGACGGATCTGATCCAGCAGATAGGCGCCGTCGCCGAGTTGCGTCAAGCCGTCGATCTGCGTGTGTTCGCGATAGCCCCGCTCGCGGCCGGCGCGCAGCGCGTTCAGCGCGAGCTGCTCCTGACGCCACAGGTGCAGTCCGAAGGTCAGGCCGATCATGCCGACGACGTGGAAGGTCGACTCCATGCCCATCAACAGCGTGAACTCGCGCGGGAACTTCCAGAACTCGTCCATCAGGTCGGCCCAGCCGCCCAGCAGCATGCCCGACAGGCCCAGACACAGCCAGGTCGTGACGCGGCCTGCCGGCCGGCTCGCGCGCAGCTGCACCAGCCACAAGGCCAGCATCGCGACGATCGAGGTTTCGCTGACGATGTCGATCCAGCGCCAGAGCGCCGTCGGCTTGGCCACGGCCCAGTAACCGAAGGCCCAGGTGACGCCGGCCATCGCCAGCAGCAGCGCATGGCCGAAATGACGCGATCCTGCGACCGGAGCGAGCACCAGCGGCGGACGAGGCAGCACGACTTTCATGGCGCGCGATGCTAGGCGGCGTGTATGACAGCCGTTGTCACACGGCGCCCCGGGGTCGAAACGGCTCACGAACACGGCAGTGAGCGAACACCGCTCACCACCGCCTTGCTCCTGCACCGCATGACGGCGATGTTCAGCGGCCGCTGACGCCAGGCCGCCACACGGGGGTCGGATCGGCTCATGCGGGCGGCGGCAGGGAGCCGTCCGCGCCGGCGCGGCACAAGAATCCCGCGCTGTCACGGACCCGCCATGCCCGGTTCCTAACGTGCGTCGCCATCCGTGACTCACCGATCCCCGACCATGCGCACGCCTCCCCGCCCCACCCTGCTTGCCCTCTGCCTGTCCAGCCTGTTCGCCGCCGCCCCGGCGCTGGCGCAGCAGACCGGCGACCCCAAGACCGACGCCAGGCCCGAATCGAAGTCGGAGGCGAAGTCGGAAGCGAAGGTCGACGCGAAGAGTGAATCCAGGAAGGACGCCAAGTCCGAAGCCCGGCAACTCGAGACCGTCGTCACCGTCGGCCAGGCCGCGGCGCTGCGTTCGGCGCTCGACAAGCAGTCGGCCGCCACGGGCATCGTCAACGCCGTGCATGCCGACGGCATCGGCCAACTGCCCGACAACAACGCCGCCGAGGCGCTGGCCCGCATGCCGGGCGTGTCGGTCGAGCGCGACCAGGGCGAAGGCCGCTTCATCCGCGTCCGCGGCCTGGGCCCGGACTACAACGCCGTCAACATCAACGGCGCGCTGACGCCGGCCTCCGAGTCCGACCGCCGCGCGCCCGGCCTGGACCTGGTGCCGGCCGGACTGATCCGTTCGCTCGAAGTGCAGAAGACGCTGACGCCGGACCAGGACGCCAACTCGCTCGGCGGCACGGTGACCGTGCGCACGCTCAGCGCCTTCGACCAACCGGGTCGGCTCTTCACGATGGAGCTCGGCGGCAACTACGACGCCAACGCCAGCAAAACCAAGCCGCGCGGCTCGGTGGCCTACGCCGACCGCTTCGCCGGCGGCACGCTGGGCGTGGCGGTGGCGCTGTCGGGCGACCAGCGAAGCTTCGCCAGCGACAACGTCGAGACCGGCGGCGACTGGGACGGCGACAAGCTCAACAGCTTCGAACTGCGCCGCTACAGCATCACCCGCGAGCGCGTCGGCGCCGCGCTGAACCTCGACTTCAAGCCGGACGACGCCTCGCTCTTCTACCTGCGCAGCTTCACCAGCAAGTTCACCGACCAGGAGAGCCGCCAGTCGGTCGCCGTCGAGTTCGAGGAGGCGCAGGCGCCCGGTGAGACTGGCGACGGCACCGTCAGCCGCGGTCTGAAGCACCGCAAGGAGATCAACAAGTCCAGCGCGGTCGTGCTCGGCACCGAGCTGTCGCGCAGCGACTGGAAGTTCTGGGGCGAGGCCGGCGCCGGCCGCGCCAGCGAGAGCAAGCCCGACACGCTGGCCTCGTCCGCGTTCACGGCGGACTTCTCCGGCCTGGGCTACACGGACACCGTCAAGCCGATGCCGACGGCCATCCCCGGCCTGGGCGATCCGTCGCTATACGCCTTCAACAAGGCCAAGCTCGAAAAGGGCAGCGCCACCGACCGCGTGCGCCACCTGAAGGCGGATGTGCAGCGCGAGTTCGATCTCGGCGGCTGGGACCTCGACCTCAAGACCGGTCTGAAGGCCACGCGCCGCGACAAGGACAACGAGCAGGAGACCTACGCGCCCAGCGCCAAGGTGCTGAAGAAGGCGCCGTACAACCTCACCAATGCGCAACTCGGTCTGGGCAACTTCGTCGGCGGCGGATCGGTCGACTATCCGTGGACCTCGTTCGGCCCCGGCATCGATTTCGGCAAGCTGCACGGCCTGTACGGCGGCGTCGACCTGAACGCATTCCGCGACGAGGTCGATTCCACCGTCAACGACTACGGCATGAAGGAGCGCACCGACGCCGGCTACCTGCAGGCGACGCTGGAGAGCGGCGGCACGCAATGGCTGGTCGGCGTGCGCCACGAACGCGTCCGCTTCACCGCCGACGGCACCGCATGGAAGGACGGCGTGCTGAGCCCGGTGCATGAGGAGACGCGCTCGCGCCATTGGCTGCCGGCGGTGCTGCTGCGCCAGAAGCTGAACGAGGGGCTGGTGTTGCGCGCGGCGCTGACGCACTCGGTGGTGCGGCCGTCCTTCGGCCAGCTGAGCCCCGGCGTGACCGTCGACGGCGACGAGGCGACCCTCGGCAACCCGCTGCTCAAGCCGCTGCGCGCGCGCAACCTGGACCTCGGCCTGGAACAGCGCCTGGGCCGCGACGGCGCGATGTCGGCCTATGTGTTCCACAAGAAGATCCGCGACTTCGCGTTCCAGACCGATCTGGCGGGCACGCCGGGCTGGGAGGACTTCAGCCATGTCGAGGCCTTCGCCAACGGCGGCGACGCGACGGTGCGCGGCGTGGAGCTCTCCTGGAGCCAGGCGCTGAGCACCCTGCCCGCGCCGTGGAACGGCCTGGTGATCGGGGCGAACGGCAGCTTCGTGAAATCGAAGGCGACCATCGGCGGCTACGACGGCGGCCAGTTCGTCAGTCGCCGCATCGCGCTGCCGAGCCAGTCCGACCGCAGCGTCAACCTGAGCCTGGGCTGGGAGTCACCGGCCTTCGGCGCGCGCATCGCGCTGAACCACAAGTCGCCCTACCTGCTCGAGGTCGGCGACGTGCTGGACGCCCGGCAGGATCGCAAGGTCGACACGCAGAACCAGATCGACGCATCCATGCGCGTGCAGCTCACGAAGCAGCTGCAGCTCCAGTTCGAGGCGTTGAACCTGGGCAATGAGCGCTACTACGTGTACCAGGGCAGCAAGGCCTTCAACACCCAGTACGAGCAGTACGGCCGCGCCTACAAGCTCAGCCTGAAGCTGGCGATGTTCTGAGGCGAAGGCACGGAATGACGATGATGATGAAGACAACGATGGTCGCGCTCGCGATGGCCGCGGCGATGGCGGGCGGAACCGCCGCCGCGGCGACGACCCAGCCGACGCTCGAACTCGGCAAGAGCGGATTGCGATTGCTCGACGACAAGGCGCAGGTGGTGGACGAGTTCGGCGTCCGGGCCAAGCGCTGGGACCGCCGCCAGCTGGCGGACGGGACGACCGTCGCGCTGCTGCAGGATGCGGACTCCGGCGCGCTGCGCCTCATCGAAGTCCGCGACCGGAAGCTGCGTGAACGCGCGCACTGGGCCGGTCCGGCCTTCGACGTCGAGGCCGTCTGCCTGTACCTGGAACCCAGGCAGCAGACGCTGCAGGCCTTCCTGCTGGGCAGCGACGGTCTGGCCGAGCAGTGGTTGCTGACGGCATCGGGCAAGGGCCAGGTGTTGCGCCAGCTCGCGACGGTGCCCGATGCCAAGGGCTGCACGGTGCGCGACGACGAGGCGACGCTGTATGTCCCCGAGGCCGGTGTCGGCCTGTGGGCCTTCGTCGCGGATGCCGAGCGCGCGGGCCGCGAGCTGGTCGCCCCCGGCCTGGCGCCGCAGGACATGGCGCTCTGGCTGGAAGCAAAGGCCGCGCAGCCACGTCCGGTGATCCCCGTCGCCACGCCTTCGGCGCAGACCGAGCCGGTGCGCGGCGGCGGCGACGCCGCGGACGACCCGGCGATCTGGATTCATCCGACACAGCCGGCGCGCAGCCGCATCCTCGGCACCGACAAGAAACGCGGTCTCGCGGTCTACGACCTGCAGGGCCGCGAGACGCAGTTCCTGCCGGTCGGCCGGGTCAACAACGTCGACCTGCGCCAGCGCGTGCGCTATGACGGCCGCGCGTGGGACCTCGCGGTCGCGACGCAGCGCGATCAGCGCAGCGTGCTGCTCTTCGGCATCGACGGCGCGGGCAAGGTGTCGACACTCGCCGAGCTGCCGACCGGTCTGGACGAGGTCTACGGCATCTGCAGCGCGCGCAATCCGGCGGGTGGACTGGATGTGTTCGTCAATGACAAGGATGGGCGTCTGTTGCAGCTGCGCGTGACGCGCAAGTCGGGCGCGTGGTCGTCGGCGACGGTGGCGTCGATGAAGCTGGCGACGCAACCGGAAGGCTGCGTCGCAGACGAGCCCGGCCGGCAGTTGTTCGTCGGCGAGGAGAAGCGCGGGCTGTGGCGCGTGGCGCTGGACGCGGACGGCCGGCTCGGCGACGCCGCGATCATCCTGCCGGTGGGCGACATGCTGCATGCGGACGTCGAAGGCATGGCGGTGCATCGGAGCCCCGCCGGCGCTTGGCTGGTGGTGTCCTCGCAGGGCAACGACAGCTATGTCGTGCTCGACGCGGACGCGCCGCACGCGGTCAAGGGCCGCTTCCGGGTCGGACTGAATCCTGCGCGCGGCATCGACGCGGCATCGGAGACGGACGGACTGGACGTGACCTCGGCCTCGCTCGGCGGCGAGTACGGCGAGGGGCTGCTCGTGGTCCAGGACGGCCACAAGCGTTGGCCGATGGGCCGGCAGAACTTCAAGCTGGTGCCGTGGCGTGAGGTGGTGCGGGTGATCGAGGCCCCCGAACCCGGGCGCCGATGATCAAGATATTGATCATTTGAGGCCAAAAGCTAAGGATCTTGAGCTTTTGGCCTCAGCGCATCCGCCGGCGCAGATCCTGGCGCGCGCTTTCCGCGAGGTCGGTGCCGCGCGCGCCGCCTTCGGGGAAGGAGGCCATCCCCATCTGCAGGCGCACCTGCATCGTGGTCTCGCCCACCCCGTACGGGCCGTTGAGCGCGGTCGCCAGACGATGCTGCACCAGGTGAGCCTCGGGGATGCCGGCATCCAGCAGCAGCACCGCGAAGCTCGTCTCTCCCACCTGCAGGACCATGTCGGTCCCGCGCACCCGGCTGCGCAGGCGACGGCCCACGGCCGTCATCAGCCCGTCCCGGGTCTCGGTCGCGGCGGCGCGTTCTCCGGCGCCCTCGCCTTCATCGGCGGCGTCGACGCCCGCCGGGGTCGCCGCGGCCGGCATCACCGGCTCGGCCTCCAGCCACAGCACCGACAGGTGACCGCCATACCGGCGGCACTGCGTCAGCTGACGCGAAATCATGAGGCCGAACTCGGCCAGCGAATCCACCCGCGGCACCCACAGCGCCGGCGTCTGCCGCGGCGGCTTGACGAGCCCGGTCCGGACCTGCTCCATGGCGTCGGCGGGCGCTACGGCGGCGGTGGACGGACTCATGCGCAACTGCTCCAGGCGGAAGACGGGTCACGCCCGCGCGCCTGAACCGGCTGCCCGCGGGGTGCGAATGATGGGGGTGAGGACACGACCCGCTGAAGCAGCCCGATCCATGCCGGCCTCCCTTGCCACATTGACCAAGCCGTGTCCTCATCTATCTAAAACGGATCCGCGACGGGGATCCCGACATCCGCTAACAAAAATCTTCTAAGTGGAAACCCTTGAATTGACGCCTGGAGGGAGCTGTTCGCGTCATCCGTCGCCCCGACCTCTGTAACAAGGTCATACGAGGCCGCTAGAGTTCCGCTCCATGAAGGACATCACCGAACTGCTGCACGACGCCGGTCAGGGCGACCGGGCCGCCGCCGACCAGGTGGTGGCGCAGCTGTATGGCGACCTTCAACGTCTGGCGCGGCAACGCATCCGTCAGGCAGGAGACCTGACCCTGCTGGACACCACCGCGCTGGTGCACGAGGCCTGGCTCCGGCTCGCCGGCTCGCAGGGGCAGACCTTCCCGGACCGCCGCCACTTCCTGGCCTACGCGGCGCGGACGATGCGCCACGTGGTCATCGACCTGGTGCGCGCGCGCCAGGCCGAACGCCGCGGCGGCGCCCAACCCGACCTGACGCTCAACACCGCCGTCGTGGAAGGCACGCCCCAATCCGACGACCACATCCTGCGCGTGCACGAGGCGCTGGACGAGCTGGCGACGATCGATCCGCGCATGGCGCAGGTGGTCGAGATGCGCTACTTCGGCGGGCTGCTCGAGCAGGAAATCGCGGAAGCCCTCGGCGTCACCGAACGGACTGTCCAGCGGGACTGGCAGAAGGCGAGAATCCTGCTTTCGATGAGCCTCAAGGACTGACCCCCGCCGGGTCGGATCCGACGGATTCGTCCTTCCCGCCACCGACGCCTGACGCACTGACGCCCGCCCGATGGACGCACTCGATAAACAGCGCTGGATCGCGCTGAGTCCGCTGCTCGACGAACTCCTGGACCTGGAGGGGGCGGAGCGCGCCCGCCGGCTCGAGGAGATCCGGGCCGGGGACGTCGCCATGGCCGAGCACCTCGAGGCGCTGCTCGCGCGCGACGAGGCGCTCAACGAGGACCGCTTCCTCGAGCAGCCCGCCGCCGAGTCGCTGCAGGGCCCGATCCCCTCGGCGCTGCCGCCGCTGGACTTCCGCGGCGAGTCGCTCGGCCCCTACGAGCTGGAGCGCGAGCTCGGCCAGGGCGGCATGGGCGCGGTGTGGCTCGCGAGCCGGGCCGACGGCCGCTTCGAGGGCCAGGTCGCCGTCAAGTTCCTCAAGTCCGGCCTCTTCGGCAAGGGCGACAGCGGGCGCTTCGAACGCGAGGGCCAGATCCTCGCCCGGCTCTCGCATCCCCACATCGCGCGGCTGCTCGACGCGGGCGTGCACAACGGGCACCAGCCCTACCTGGTGCTGGAGTACGTCGACGGCCTGCCGATCGACCGCTACTGCCAGCTCAACGCGCTGGACGTCGAGTCGCGCATCCAGCTCTTCCTCGACGTGCTGGCGGCGGTCGCGCATGCGCATTCGCGGCTGATCCTGCACCGCGACCTCAAGCCCAGCAACATCCTGGTCACGCACGACGGCCAGGTGAAGCTGCTGGACTTCGGCATCGCCAAGCTGCTCGACGACGCGACCCATTCGGGCGCGGCGACCGAGCTCACGCAGCGCGCCGGCAGCGCCTTCACACCGCAGTACGCGGCGCCGGAACAGGTCCAGCAGGCCGACGTCACGACCGCGACCGACGTCTACGCGCTGGGCGTGCTGCTCTACCAGATGCTGGGCGGCCGCCATCCGACGGCGGACGACACGCAGACCCACCTCGACCGGCTGCGCGCGGTCGTGGAGCTCGTGCCCAAGCGGCTGTCGGACGTGGCGCGCGACCAGCTCGACCCCGTCATCGCGCGCCAGGCCAAGCTGCTGCGCGGCGACCTGGACACCATCGTCGGCAAGGCGTTGAAGAAGAAGCCATCGGACCGCTACGCCAACGCGGAGTCGATGGCGGTCGACCTGCGGCATTGGCTGGCGCATGAACCGATCACGGCAAGACCCGACACCCGCTTCTACGTGCTGGGCCGTTTCGTGCGGCGGCATCGGTGGAGCGTCGCGGCCAGCAGCCTGGCCGTGCTGGCGATGGTGTCGCTGACCGGCGTCAGCGTGCTGCAGGCGCGGCGCGCGGAGCGGGCGGAACACCAGGCGCAGGAACGGCGGCAGCAGGCGGACGACCTGCTGAGCTACATGCTCGGGGAGTTCGCCGACAAGCTGCGGCCGGTCGGCCGGCTGGAGCTGCTGGACAGCGTGGGCAGCAAGGCGCTGACCTACCTGGCGCAGGACGACAACGCCACCCCGGCGGAGCGTCTGCAGCGCGCCAAGGCGCTGACCGTCATCGGCGAGGTGCGGGTCTCCAAGCGCAGTCTGAAAGAAGCCCAGGAGCCCCTGGAAGCGGCGCGCAAGCTGCTGGACGGCCCGCCGCCGACCTCGGACATTGCGGGCGCCTGGTTCAAGGCACAGGGCGCCGCGGCGTTCTGGGCGGGGCATGCCCACTACTACTCCCGTGAACTGGACGAAGCGACGACGGCCTGGCTGGCCTATCGCGATGCCGAACAAGCCTGGGTCAAGGCGGAACCGACCAATCGCGAGGCGCGCATCGAGCTGTCCTATGCCTACAACAGCCTGGGGACGGCCCGGCTGGAACGGGCGGACCTGGAAGGCGCGCGCAACTTCTTCAAGCAGTCCATCGATCTGAAGCGCGAAGCCATCGCGTCCGGCGACTCGTCCGACGCCGCGGCGAGAATGGACTTGGCGGACAGTCTCAGCTGGCTGGGGACTGCGTATCTGTGGCGCGGACAGATGCGGGCCGCGGAAAGGATGTTCTCCGAAGGGACCGATGTCATCGCCAGCGTGCGTGAAGGCGCGCCCAAGGAAGGCCTGTGGCTCTACCGCGAAGCCATCATGCGGCGCTGGCGGGCGGAAGCCCTGGTGCGTCTGGGCCAACGGGAGCCCGCGCGTCGCGAGGTCCAGGTGTCGGTCTCCGCGATGCGAGCCCTTCATGCGCAGGACCCGTCCAACATCCAATGGTGGTTGAACATGCTCCTGAGCGAGCTGGCAGACACCTACATCGAGGTGTCCGCGCTTCAGCCGGCGGCCCGACTGGAACGCCTGGCGACGCTCAGGAGCAGCATCGAACAGTTCGCCCAATCCCGGCCGGACAGCAAGACCCGCCTGGTCGAAGTGCTGGGACGCTGGTCGTGGCTGCAAGCGGAGGCCCTGGTCGCCCAGGGCTCGCCGGATGCCGCGCTCAAGGTGCTGGAAGAAACCGCGCGGACGCAGAACGAGCTGGCCTCGTCGCGCTCTGGCGATATCCGGTTCGTGACCATCTACGTGGAGACCCGCCGGCAATTGCTGTCCATGGCGCATCGGCCCGGTGCGAAAAGTCCCGTCTTGACGGCATGGTGCCGGGAGATCGATGACATTTCAAAGAAGATGCCAGCGGCAATCGGGGTTCATTCGCAGATCACGCAAGCCTGGATTGAGGCTCAATCCTGTCTTGGGAGGGGAGACAGCGAAGACGCGAAACGCGCAGCTGCCTGGCTGTCGGTGGACCGCTCGATGGATTCTCCTTCCTAACAGCTCAATGACTGCTCAAGGAGAAAACAATGTCCTATTCCATCTACGTCGCGGCCGAAATCAGTGCCGATGGGAACTTCGCCGACTGCAAGTACTACACGGAGCCTGACGGCCTGCCGGCCCATGAGATCCCCGGTTCCGAGCTCCACATCCCGATCAATGCGGGCGAATGCATCTTCGGCCTGGCCGAGACCTCGTCGCTGCTGCTGATCGGCGCCACGTTCAAGACCATCGGCTCTGCGCCTGGCATGAATGCCAGCAACTTCGCGCCGGCGGACGACGAGAACTTCGTGGCCCTCTCCGTGCCCGCCATCACCGTGACCAAAGGCGTGGTGCTGCTGTTCTCGACGCCCGGCACCGTGGAGAACCTGTACCCGAGCAGCGACCCGCAAGTCATCAACGATCAACCGGTCACCTGCTGACCGGCGTCGCCGCGGGGGCCTTGCCGCGACGCCCCCCGCGGGCGTCCGGGGCCATCGCTCAGCGCGGCTGGAGCGCGCCGAGCGCCTCCTCCGCCATGACCCGTCCCAGCAGGGACGGGTTCACCCGATCCATCACGCGCGCGTCGAGCGCGTATTCCTTCTGCTGCGTGTAGGCCACGCCGCCAATCCTCGGCTGACTGCCGGCCGCCTGCGGCCCGAGCATCCCGAACACCGGATAGACGCGCAATCGCGCGATCAGCAGTCCCTGCGCCGAGTCGGCGAACATGGCCGTCTCCAGCACGCGGGTGCAACCGCGGCGCTGCACTTCGGCCAGCAGCCCCTGCAGGTTGCGCGGCACGTCCGTCGCGGACACGGGCAGCACCACGTTGATCACCGGCAGGCCCGCGGCCGCCAGCGGCTCACGCACCGCGAGGTTGAAGGCGCTGTTGGCCTCGTCCCAGCGCCGGTTGGCGGCGGGCTGGCCGGCGTCGAAGTTGCGTCCCTGACCGAACAGCAGCACGCACGGCGCGCCGCTTGCCGAGCTGCCTGATGCAGGCGCCGACCCGGGAACGGATGCGGACACGGCAGTGGACGCGGGCGACTGCGCCTTCGACGGCAAGGCGGCCACGACGAGGGCGGCGGCGGCGGCTTTCAGAAGCGCCTTCCGGGTGTGCGGTTTCGACATGGCGCGGATTGTGCGCTGCCGGGATCGCCGCACAATGGCCGCTCCATCTGGCAGGAGAGAACGATGCGCGAATGGACGAGCCTGGGCCCCGTGTGCGCGACGACGGTGGCGGTGGTGGCGACCGTGGCCCTGGGCGGTTGCACCACGCTGCTCAAGGACGAGCGGATGAGGCCCGGCGTGACGAGCGGCGCCGAGGTGCAGCAGTTCTACGGCCAACCGACGCGCGTCTGGCCGGAGCCGGACGGCGGCCGCACGCTGGAGTACGCGACGCAGCCTTTCGGCCAGACCTGCTACATGGTGCGCCTGGATGCGCAGGACCGCCTCGTCGGCACGACGGACGGCCTGTCCTCGGCCAGCCGCGCCCGCATCGTGCCGGGCCTGACGACGGACCAGGTCACGCGGATGCTCGGCCAGGAGCGCAAGCGCATCTTCTTCAAGCTCAGCCAGGAGGACGTCTGGGACTGGAACATCCCGCCGGAGATGAACGGCTACCTGCTGCGCTTCAACGTCCACTTCAAGAACGGCGTGGTGGTGCGCACCTCGCAGAGCGTGGTCTATCCGGACCGGCGCTTCCTGTGGGATGACTGAGGCCTCGACTTCGGTTCGACGTCGCCGCTCTCCTCCCAAAGGGGGAAGCCCACCCGGTCGGCTGTGACGGAATCAATACAGCGCCCTCGCTGTCTTAGAACCGACGCGCGGAGCGGTTCACGCCCTCTTTACACTTCCCGCCCAAGAGGGAGAGAAGAGGATGTCGAACCAATCCGTCGGCCTGGCGCCCCGCGCCCTGGCCATGGTCATCGACGGCGCATTGATGATCGCCGCGAGTACCTTGTTGATGTGGGCCGTGTACGGCGACCCCGTGTCGAAGTGGAGCGATCTGCGACCCGGCACCATCGCCATCAACTGGCTGCTGCCGCTGATCGTCTGCGTCGTGTTCTGGAGCTGGCAGGGTGCCACGCCCGGCAAGCTCGTCGCCGGCCTGAAGGTCGTCGATGCGCGCAGCGGCGGACGTCCGTCGCCGGCGCAGGCGCTGATCCGCTGGGTCGGTTACCTGATCTCGGCAATCCCGCTGTTCGCCGGCTTCCTGTGGGCCCGTGTCGACGCCGAAGGCCGCACCTGGCATGACCGCCTGTCCCGCACCGCCGTCGAACGCAGCCGTCCCGCGCCGGCCGACGGCGAAGGCCTGCTCATCGGCTACATCGCCAGCCACTGGCGCGGCGAACAGAGCCTGGCCCAGAGCTTCTGGATCAACCACGTCCTCCTGACCTGGCCCCTGGCCGCCGGCGTGCAGGGCCTGGTCGCCTGGCTCGCCACCAAGAGCGACGGCCTGCAGGGCGTCGCGATCGCGCTGCTGATCGTCTGGCCGCTGCTGATCGCCGTCGAGATCTGGAGCGCCGTCGGCACCTGGCGATCCGTGCGCGGTTATGTCGACGCCGGCGGCTCCTACCTGATGTCCGGTCTCGCGCGCCTGTCCTTGCTGGTCGCATTCCTGCAGATCGCGTTCTCGCTGGCGTTCGGCGTGTTCGGGGCACTCCCCGAGCTGTGGAAGCTCGCCCGCGGCATCGATCCGATCGGCAACGTCCGACTGGCCGTCAGCGGCGACGGCCGCACGATGCAGCTCAACGGCCCCATCGGCGCCGGCGACGCGGGCCGGCTGGACTCCCTGCTCGCGGCCTCCCCGGCCGTGCGGCTGCTGGAAGTCGCCTCGCCCGGCGGCCGCGTGACCGAAGCTGAACGCATGGTCCAGCTGATCCGCCAGCGCGGCGTCGGCACGCGCGCGATCGGCAACTGCGAGAGCGCCTGCACGCTGGTCTTCCTGGCCGGCAACAAGCGCCAGCTGATGCCCGGCGCGCAGCTCGGCTTCCATCGCGCCAGCAGCGGCACCTTCAATCCGGCCTTCGACGAGATCGCCAACCAGGACCTCGCGCGCACCTACCGCCGCATGGAGCTGCCGGAGGAGTTCATCCAGAAGACGCTGAGCACGCCCGCGCGCACGATGTGGTATCCGCCTGCGGAGGATCTGGTGCGCCACTCGCTGATCCAGGCGCCGCCGAAGACGCTGGACGTCGCGCTGCCCGAGGGCGACAAGCCCGGCCAGTACGCCCCGCTGAGCGACTACGTCAACGCGCTGCGCGCCAGCGACGCGTGGTTCCGACTCGACCAGCGCTTCCCCGGCCTGATCGACGAGGCGGCCGGCCGCATGCGCGCGGCACACATGGCGCTGGCGGACTCGGAGCATGCCGTCGCCGGGGCCCAGATCGCAGCACAGGGCGTGCTGGCGCCCAATGTGCGGGAGATGCTGCTGAACGGCTCGCGCGACCTGCGCCGCCGCTACCTGCAGGTGCTGCGCGCGCAACTGACCGCCGCGCAGACCCTTGGGGCCGAGACCTGCCAGTCCTGGCTGTCGGGCTCACCCGTGCCGCGCCGGCTGCTGCCGGAGGACGCCATGGCGCTGGAAGCCCTCTGGCTGACCGAAGCCGCGGGCGAGACCCTGCCCACGCGCGCCCGCGCACCGCAGCCGACGCCGCTGGAACTCGAAGTCGTGACTCGGACCGTCGGTGCCACGGCCTCGGGCGCGTTCTCCAAGCTGTGGACCGACGGCAACGCCGGCCCCGCGCCCATCTCGTGCGAACGCGCCGGACAGGTGCTGGACCACATCCAGCGCCGGACCGTGGGCGCGCCGCGGGAGCTGGCGGAGCGGGTGGTGTTCCAGAACGCGCGCTGAGCCGACGGCCGCGCGCGGCCTCCACGTCACACCACGAAGAAGGCCCTCGTCAGAGGGCCTTTCCGTTTTCGGGGATGCGAAGGGGGTGCGACGCGGCGGTCCGCGCCGCCGGTCAGTCGTCCGCGCCGAGGCCAGCCGCCACCTTCGCGCGGATCCGCGCGTGGTGGTAGGCCCCCTGCGGGATGTGCAGCAGATCGGCGATGCGCCACATCGTGTGGCGCTCGATGTCGCCGAGCCTGCCGTCGGCATAGGCCACGCCCCACATCAGCTCGACCAGTCGCAGCTTGGCGGGCATGTCCCAGCGCTCGTCGACCGGCGAGGTGAAGGCGAACAGGTCGGACGCCGTGCGGGCGGTGCGCTCGGCCTGCGCGGTCAGCGCATCGGCCTCGTCCTCGGACAACGCGAACAAGGCCGTCAGCGCCTTGCCCACGGCGGCGCGCTCGACGCCGGAAAAATCCGCGTCCGCGCGCATCACCTCGACCAGCAGCACTGCCGCGGCCAGCGGCAGCGACGGCGCGCCACCCCGCGAGCCGCCGAACGCGTCATCCGGCGCCAGCGTGTCGAAGAGGTCCATCAACGACTTGAACATGCCTGGATGGTGGCATGTCCCCGCCCTCAGGCCTTACGCATGACTTAAGGAGGTCAGCCAGAGGGCGATCCCACCCTCCCCCCGTCAGTGTGTGTAAGCCTTTACAGTGGCCGCCCTCCCGGGGTCCCGCGACCATCCGCGCCGACGGCAATCACGCCGTCTTCACAGGGAGAGAGCGTTGAAGAAGATCCTTCTGACGGCCGCGGCATTGCTGGCGGTCTCGGCGGCACATGCGGACTACCGTCCGATCGTGAACGACCGCTATTTCACGACCACGGCGGAGCTCAATGGCGGTGTGCAAAGCGCCATCTCGCCGTTCAGCTCCAGCGTCACCTACACCGTGGCCAGCGAGCTCGTCGCCAACAGCAGGCGGCTTGAGACCTTGCTCAACGCGTCGATGGATGCCAGCTTCAGGGAGAAGGGCGGCACCCTCGGCAGCGGCACCTTGACGGGTCCGTTCCGCATCGTGCTGTCGCCGACCGGCACCGGTCAGACGGCCTTTGCGATGTCAGGCGCCAACTACGTGGCCAACGGCACCGTGTCGGGCTCCTACCTGGGCGTCTCGTACACCTGCTACGTCAACATCCGCCTGAACAACCTGCAGGCCTTCGCGACCTTCAACAATGCCAGCACCATCGTCGACGGCAGCGGCTCCACCACCTATTCGCGCGACGTCAGCGCCAGCTGCACTACATCGATCTCCTGGCTGCCGGTCTTCGACGCGATCGCCGACACCTTCGCCGACCGCTGGGCCGCCGCACGCGCGAACGGTCAGATCGACACCTACGCGCGCGAGCTGGTGAACGGCCTGTTCGCCCGTCCGAACGGTCTGCCCAGCGGACTGGACAAGATCGGCGCGGCGGTCGGCGCGGTGACGCAGGCCAACGGCGTGACGGTCGGCGTCGCCCAGGTGCTGCATTACCTGGACGACCGGCAGGGCGTGATCGACATGACACTGGGCACCTTCGCCCCGATCGCCAACAAATCGGGCGTCGTCGAGCCCTCGTCCAACCGCATCGTCGGGCAACTGCTGGACTTCAAGTTCACGCATCCCCAGGTGGGCAACTACCGGATGGGGCTGACCGACACGGCGGTCGTGACCTGGCAGTACGTCTGCCCGCTCGGCTCCAAGACCTGCTGGATTCCCTGAGCCCCCACCCGCCTGAAACGACAAGGCCGCGCCCGAGGGCGCGGCCTTCTTCATGCGAGGTCGCGACGTGCAGGCGCAGGCGCGATCAGCGCACCTTGCCGTCCTTCCACGCGTTCAGCAGCTTCTCGTAGGCAATGGTCTCGCCCTTGGGCTTCTCGTTGGCCAGCTTGGCCCACGGCGCGCCCTTGTCGGACAGCCACTTCTTCGGGTCCTCCTTCTTGTTGAGCTTGGGCGCGCACTTGGCCATGCCGGCGCGCTCCAGCCGCGCCATCACCGCGTCCATCTCGTCGGCCAGCGTGTCCATCGCGGCCTGCGGCGTCTTCTCGCCGGTCACCGCCTGCGCCACGTTCTTCCACCACAGCTGCGCCAGCTTCGGATAGTCCGGCACGTTGGTGCCCGTCGGCGTCCACGCCACGCGCGCCGGCGAGCGGTAGAACTCGATCAGGCCGCCGTACTTGTTGGCGTTCTTGGTGAAGTAGTCGCTGCGGATGTCGCTGTCGCGGATGAAGGTCAGGCCCTGGATGCTCTTCTTCAGGCTCACCGACTTCGCCGTCACGAACTGCGCGTACAGCCAGGCCGCCGCAGTCCGGTTGGCGTCATGGCCGCTGAAGAAGGTCCAGCTGCCCACGTCCTGGTAGCCGTTCTGCATGCCGTCCTTCCAGTACGGACCGTTCGGTCCCGGCGCCATGCGCCACTTCGGCGTGCCGTCGGCGTTCACCACCGGCAGGCCCGGCTTGACCATGTCCGCCGTGAACGCCGTGTACCAGAAGATCTGCTGCGCGATCTGACCCTGCGCCGGCACCGGACCCGATTCCCCGAAGGTCATCCCGGTCGCTTCCTTGGGCGCGTACTTCTTCATCCAGTCGACGTACTTGGTCAGCGCGTAGACCGCGGCCGGCGAGTTGGTCGCGCCGCCGCGCGCCACCGAGGCGCCCACCGGCGTGCACTTGTCGTCGGCGACGCGGATGCCCCACTCGTCCACCGGCATGCCGTTCGGAATGCCCTTGTCGGCCGCGCCGGCCATCGACAGCCAGGCGTCGGTGAAGCGCCAGCCCAGCGACGGGTCCTTCTTGCCGTAATCCATGTGGCCGTAGATCGGCTTGCCGTCCAGCGTCTTCACGTCGTTGGAGAAGAACGCGGCGATGTCCTCGTACGCGCTCCAGTTCAGCGGCACGCCCAGGTCGTAGCCGTACTTGGCCTTGAACTTGTCCTGCAGGTCCTTGCGCGCGAACAGGTCGGCGCGGAACCAGTACAGGTTGGCGAACTGCTGGTCGGGCAGCTGGTAGAGCTTGCCGTCCGGCGCCGTCGTGAAACTGGTGCCGATGAAGTCCTTCAGGTCCAGCCCGGGATTCGTCCACTCCTTGCCCGCGCCGGTCATGTAGTCGGAAAGATTCATGATCTTCCCGTACCGGTAGTGCGTGCCGATCAGGTCGGAGTCGGAGATCCAGCCGTCATAGATGCTCTTGCCCGACTGCATCGAGGTCTGCAGCTTCTCGACGACGTCGCCTTCCTGGATCAGGTCGTGCTTGACGGTGATGCCGGTGATCTCGGCGAAGGCCTTGGCCAGCACCTTGCTCTCGTACTCGTGCGTGGTCAGCGTCTCCGACACCACCGAGATCTCCTTCACGCCCTTGGCCTGGAGCTTCTTGGCCGCTTCGATGAACCACTTCATCTCGGCCGTCTGCTTGTCCTTGGACAGCGTCGAGGGCTGGAATTCGCTGTCGATCCACTTCTTCGCCTCGGCCTCGCCGGCCCATGCGGCGTTCGCTCCCAACGCCAGCAATGCGGCCACGGCCAGCGCGGAATACTTGCTCTTGTTCACGCTTGTCTCCTGTGTCTGTCGAATCTCCCCCTGCTTGAGGACGAATCGCGGCTCCGGGGGAACGGGAAAGCCGAATTCCTTGAAGCTTCAACTACTCGAACAACTGCTCGATCGACTGCTCGCTCACTGCCAGTTCAACCCTTGCGCAGGATCAGTCCCAGCACCAGCATCGACGCGACGAAGCTGATCCACACGCTGGGCTCGGCCTCGAGCTGGAACCACTCCGCCATCTTCGCGCCCAGGCCGACGAAGGCCAGGTTGATGTACGCGGCCGTCAGCAGGCCGATGAACAGCCGGTCGCCGCGCGTCGTGCGCATCGGCAGCCAGCCCTTGCGCAGCGTCGTCGGCGACTTGATCTCCCACACCGTCATGCCGATCAGCATCAGCACCACGCAGCTGAAGAAGACGGCGACCGGAGTCGTCCACACCATCCAATCGAACATCGCGGACCTCCCTTAGACGCGGCCCATCGCAAAGCCTTTTGCGATGTAGTGGCGGACAAACCAGATGACGATCGCGCCCGGCACGATGGTCAGCGTGCCGGCCGCGGCCAGCGTCGCCCAGTCCATGCCGGAGGCGCTGACGGTACGCGTCATCGTCGCGACGATGGGCTTGGCGTTGACGCTGGTCAGCGTGCGCGCCAGCAGCAGCTCCACCCACGAGAACATGAAGCAGAAGAACGCCGCCACGCCCACGCCCGCCTTGATCAGCGGCAGGAACACGGTCAGGAAGAAGCGCGGGAAGCTGTAGCCGTCGATGTAGGCGGTCTCGTCGATCTCGCGCGGGATGCCGCTCATGAAGCCTTCTAGGATCCAGACGGCCAGCGGCACGTTGAACAGCAGATGTGCCAGCGCGACGGCGATGTGCGTGTCCATCAGCCCCAGCGTCGTGTAGAGCTGGAAGAAGGGCAGCAGGAACACCGCGGGCGGCGTCATGCGGTTGGTCAGCAGCCAGAAGAAAACATGCTTGTCGCCGAGGAAGGAATAGCGGCTGAACGCGTACGCAGCCGGCAGCGCCACGCTGACCGAGATCACCATGTTGATGCCGACGTAGATCAGGCTGTTGATGTAGCCGCTGTACCAGGACGGGTCGGTGAAGATGGTCTTGTAGCTGGCCAGCGAGAAGTGCTGCGGCCAGAGGCTGAAGCTGGAGAGGATCTCCTCGTTGGTCTTGAAGCTCATGTTGACCATCCAGTAGATGGGCAGCAGCGCGAAGAGCAGGTACGCGATCAGGAAGATCGTGCGCTTGCGGAAACGGCGGTCATCCATGAGCGCTCTCCGTCTTGTCTTGGGTTCCGAGCGACTGCATCCAGTTGTAGAGGATGAAGCACAGCAGCAGGATGATCAGGAAGTAGATCAGCGAGAACGCCGCCGCCGGGCCGAGGTCGAACTGGCCGACCGCCTTCTGCGTCAGGTACTGGCTGAGGAAGGTGGTCGCGTTGCCGGGACCGCCGCCGGTGAGGACGAAGGGCTCGGTGTAGATCATGAAGCTGTCCATGAAGCGCAGCAGCACCGCGATCATCAGCACGCCCCGCATCTTGGGCAGCTGGATGTAGCGGAACTCCGCGAACTTGCTGGCGCCGTCGATGCGCGCGGCCTGGTAGTAGGCGTCGGGGATGGAGCGCAGTCCGGCGAAGCACAGCAGCGCCACCAGCGGCGTCCAGTGCCAGACGTCCATGATGAGCACGGTGACCCATGCGTCGGTCGCGTCGCCCGTGTAGTTGTAGTCGACGCCCAGCGCCTGCAGCGAGGCGCCCAGCAGCCCGATGTCCGCGCGGCCGTAGATCTGCCAGATCGTGCCGACGACGTTCCAGGGGATCAGCAGCGACAGCGCGACGATCACCAGCACCAGCGACGAACGCCAGCCCTGCGCCGGCATCGACAGCGCGAGGCAGATGCCCAGCGGGATCTCGACCAGCAGCACCGCCAGCGAGAAGCCGAGCTGGCGCAGCAGCGCGCCGTGGAGTTCCTCGTCGCGCATCACCGCGGCGAACCACTCGGTGCCGACGAAGACGCGCCGCTCGGGCGAGATGATGTCCTGCACCGAGTAGTTCACCACCGTCATCAACGGCAGGATGGCCGAGAAGGCCACGCAGATGAACACGGGCAGGACGAGGAACCAGGCCTTCTGGTTGATCGGTTTCATGCGAGGCCCTCCGTGGTCGCCGCGATCAGTCGCTCGTCGGCACCGTAGAAGCAGGTGTGGGGATTGAGCACGCGCAGCGCCACCGTGGCGCCGGCCTCGGGCGGCTGCGCATGGGCGGACAGCCGCGCCTTCAGCGTGTGCGGTCCGACCTTCGCGGTGAGCAGCCAGTAGGTGCCGATGTCCTGGACCTGGCTGACCACGCCGGTGATCGTGCCAGGGAGCGCAGGAACACCGTCGCTCACGTCGTCGACGTCCACGTACTCGGGCCGGATGCCCACCATGAAGGGTTCCGCACGCGAGAGCGAGGCGCCCGTGATCGGATCGACCGAGCCGGCCACCGGCTGCCCGGCGACGCTCAGTCCGCCGCCGTCCTCCAGCGCCGCCGGCAGGAAGTTCATGCCCGGCGAGCCGATGAAATGGCCGACGAAGCGGTGGCTGGGGCGCTCGAACAGCTCGCCCGCCGAGCCGACCTGCACCGCGCGGCCGCGCGTCATGACGACGATCTGGTCGGCGAAGGTCAGCGCCTCGACCTGGTCGTGGGTGACGTAGATCAGCGTGAGCTTGAGCTCGTTGTGGATCTGCTTGAGTTTGCGGCGCAGCTGCCACTTCAGATGCGGATCGATGACGGTCAGCGGCTCGTCGAAGAGCACCGCCGACACATCCTCGCGCACCAGCCCGCGGCCGAGCGAGATCTTCTGCTTCGCGTCGGCGGACAGGCCGGACGCGCGCTGGTTCAGCTGGCCGTTGAGTTCCAGCATCTCGGCGATCCTGCCGACCCGCGCCTTGATCCTGTCGGCCGCCACGCCGCGGTTGCGCAGCGGGAAGGCGAGGTTCTCGGCCACCGTCATCGTGTCGTAGATGACGGGGAACTGGAACACCTGCGCGATGTTGCGCTGCTGCGGCGTCTGCGCGGTCACGTCGCGGCCGTCGAAGCGCACGCTGCCCTGCGAGGGCCGCAGCAGTCCGGAGACGATGTTCAGCAGCGTCGTCTTGCCGCAGCCCGACGGGCCGAGCAGCGCGTAGGCGCCGCCGTCCTCGAAGCTCATCTTCAGCGGCAGCAGCGCGTAGTCGCTGTCCTCCTTCGGATCGGGCCGGTACGCGTGGGCAAGGTCCAGGTCGATGCGGGCCATCAGCGGGCTCCCCGGCGCTCGGGGGCGCGTGTCAGCAGGCCGGCCGCGTCGAAGACGTGGACGTGGGCGGCGTTGAGGTACAGCGTCAGCGGAGCGCCGAGCTCGAAATCGTGCACGCCGGTCAGCTGCGCGACCAGCTCGCCAATCTGCGTGCGCGCGTGGACGAAGGTGTCGGAGCCGGAGATCTCGGCCAGCTCGACCTCGCCCTGGATCGCGATGTCGCCGGGCCGCTGCGTGACGTGCAGCGCGCTGGCGCGCACGCCCACCGTCACGCCGCCCTGCCCCGGCAGCGCCAGGTCGAGCCCGGGCCGCAGCTGCAGCCGGTCGCCCATGCCCTGCGCGATGAGCAGGTTCATCGGCGGATCGCTGAAGGCGCGCGCGACGCGCAGCGACGCCGGGCGATGGAAGACCTCGGCGGTCGGGCCGTACTGGAGCAGTTCGCCGGCGTCCATCACCGCGGTGTAGCCGCCGAGTTGGAGCGCCTCGGCCGGCTCGGTGGTCGCGTAGACCACCGTCGACTCCCCGGCGGCGAAGAGCTGGCCGAGTTCCTCGCGCAGTTCCTCGCGCAGCTTGTAGTCGAGGTTCACCAGCGGTTCGTCGAGCAGCATCAGCGGCGCCTGCTTGGCCAGCGCCCGCGCGAGCGCGACGCGCTGCTGCTGACCGCCGGACAACTGCGCGGGCAGCTTGTCGAGGTGCATCTCGATGTGCAGCTTGTCGGCGAGCTCATCCACCCGCTTGCGGATGGCATCGCGATCGAGTTTGCCGCGCAGCTTCAGCGGCGAGGCGATGTTGTCGCGCACGCTCATCGACGGGTAGTTGATGAACTGCTGGTAGACCATCGCGACGTCGCGCTTGCGCACCGGCCAGCCGGTGACATCCGTGCCGTCGACGGTCACGCTGCCCTCGGTGGGCTTGTCCAGGCCCGCCATCAGACGCATCAGCGTCGTCTTGCCGGCCTGCGTCGCGCCCAGCAGCACGGTGACCGCGTTCGGCACCAGCCGGAGGTCCATCGGGTACAGGTGCTGCTGCGCGCCGACCTTGTGGCTCACGCCGCGAAGGCTCAGCTCCATGAAGTCGGCTCCATCGGTGTCTCTCTCTGCAAGTTCTGCATGTCGTTCTTTTCGGTCAGATTCGGATCCGCCGCCCGTGCCGGTAGCGATGCCAGGTCATGCCGCGGCGGCCGGCGGTTTCGCCCAGAGGTGCTCGCGGTCGGCGAACCACTGGACCACCGCCATCCGCTGCACCTCGGTGTAATGCAGACCCAGCTTGGAACGGCGCCACAGCACGTCGTCCGCCGCGCGCGCCCATTCCTCGCGGACCAGGTATTCGAGTTCCGCCTGGTGCAGCCCCGGGGCAATCTCCGGGCCAAGGTCGTCCAGACGCTCCGCGCCGCCGAGCACGCGCCCGAGACGCGCGCCGTAGGCCCGCGCGAGACGGCGCGCCAGCGACGGCGGCAGCCACGGGTGACGCTGGCCGACGGCGGACAGCAGGCGCTGGAAATCGGTATCGGGCCGCTGCGGCGCGCCGATCCAGTCGCGCAGGTCGCCGCCGGGCAGGTGCGCGTGCTCGGTCCAGGCGCGGCGGCGATCGCCGAGCAGGTCGCCCAGCAGATCGGCCGCGTCCTCGGCCAGCTTGCGGAAGGTCGTGATCTTGCCGCCCCACACGCTCAGCAGCGGCGCGCCGCCGTCCGAGTGCGTCTCCAGCAGGTAGTCGCGCGTCACCGCGGACGGATCGCCGGATGCGTCGTCCAGCAGCGGGCGCACGCCGGCGTAGGTCCAGACCACGTCCGACGCGATCACCGGCTCGCGGAAGTAGCGGCTGGCCTGCTCGCAGAGGTAGGCGATCTCGCGCTCGTCGATGCGCGCCTTGCCGAAGCCAGCCAGCGCATCCGGCGCCAGCTCCACATCGGTCGTGCCGATCAGCGTGAAGTCGTCTTCGTACGGGATGGCGAAGATGATCCGCTTGTCCGGGTTCTGGAAGATGTACGCGTGGTCGTGCTGGAAGCGCTTGTTCACGATGATGTGACTGCCCTTGACCAGGCGCAGGCTCTTCGTGGCGAGCGCCTCGCCGCGGGCGGGTGCGGCGACCTCGCGCAGGAAGCCTTCGGCCCACGGGCCGGCCGCGTTGACCAGCGCGCGCGCCTTCAGCGTGCGGTCGCCGTCGGCGCAGCGCAACGTCGCGGTCCAGTGGTCGGCGTGCCGCTTCGCGGCGGTGACGGTCGTGCGGGTGTGCAGCACCGCGCCGTGCTCGCGCGCGTCGAGCGCGTTCAGCAACACCAGCCGCGCGTCGTCCACCCAGCCGTCGGAGTAGACGAAGCCCTTGGTGTACTCGGCCTTCAGC
>NZ_DASVNZ010000413.1:0-17869 GCF_036486225.1 Roseateles sp.
GTGGCGGCTGCTGCCGGTGCCCGACCTCGCCGCCTCGCGCCTGGCCTGGCTGCCGCGCACGCTCGCGGCGGCCGTGGTGCTGGGCTGGCTGTCGTCCCGGACCGCGGCGACGCTGGATCTGAGCCCCTCCGGCAACGGTGCGGTGCAGACCCTCGCGTCGCTGACCTTCGTCGCGGTGCTCGGCGCGGCCATCGCGCAGCTGCGGCGGCACGCCGGCGCGCCGCAGGACCCGGCCGCCGCCGACGCCGGCACGGGCAGCCATCCCGCACTCACGATCCGTCCGCTCTGGTTGTCGGTGCTGCGCGCCGCCGCATGGCTGACCCTGGTTGGCGCGACGCTCGCGTTGCTCACCGGCTTCGTGTCGCTGGCGATGTTCGTGCTGAACCAGGTGGTGTGGGGACTGATCGTGATCGGCGGCGCCTACCTGCTGACGGTCCTCGTCGACGATCTGTTCATGACGCTGCTGGCGCCCTCGCCCCTCCCGGCGCCGGACGGCGACGACGCACCCGCGCCGCCGCGCACGCGCGAGCAGACCGCCCTGCTGCTGTCCGCCGTCTGCCGCGTGTCCATCGCCTTCTTTGCGCTCCTGCTGCTGCTCGCGCCCTACGGCGAAGGGCCGATGGACCTGGTGCGCCGGTCCGGCAGCCTGCAGGACGGCCTCACCATCGGCACGCTGCAACTCAATCCGATCAAGCTGCTGCAGGCGCTGGCGGTGCTTTTCGTGGGTCTGGCCGCGGTGCGGCTGCTCAAGGGCTGGTTGTCCGAGCGCTACATGCCCACCACCCGCATGGACGTCGGCATGCGCTCGTCCACGACGACGCTGTTCGGCTACGTCGGCACCGTCGCCGCGATCGCGGCCGCGCTGACCGCCGTCGGCTTCAGCCTGCAGAGCGTGGCCTGGGTCGCCAGCGCGCTGTCGGTGGGCATCGGTTTCGGCCTGCAGTCCATCGTGCAGAACTTCGTCTCCGGCCTGATCCTGCTGGCCGAACGGCCGGTGAAGGTCGGCGACTGGGTCTCGCTGTCCGGCGTGGAGGGCGACATCCGCCGCATCAGCGTGCGGGCCACCGAGATCCAGATGGGCGACCGCTCGACGGTCATCGTGCCGAACTCGGAGTTCATCACCAAGATCGTCCGCAACGTGACCTACGGCGAGTCGCTGGGCATGGTGCAGTTCAAGCTGCCCATGCCGCTGGCCACCGACACCGACCGCGTGAAGGCGCTGGTGCTGGCGGCCTTCCAGGCGCACGGCGGCGTGCTGGCCACGCCGGCGCCGAACGTGCAGCTCGACGGCGTGGACGGGACCAACCTGGTCCTCAATGCCTCGGGCTTCGTGAACTCGCCGCGCGCGGCCTACGGCATCAAGAGCGAGTTGCTCTTCGACGTGCTGTCGCGGTTGCGCGCCGAAGGCCTGCTGCCGGGACAGACCTCGCCGCCCGCGCCGGTCTGAACTCCGCCTTGAAGCACGATCCGGCGGCCGCCGTCACAATGGCCGCCGCCATGAACACGTCACTGACCGAACTCCTGAACCCTCACGTCGCGCCCGTCCCGTTGAACAAGGCCTACCGCCTGCTCAACCACGGACCGACCGTGCTGGTCTCCGCCGCGCACGACGGCGTGCGCAACGCGATGGCGGCCGCCTGGTCCTGCGCGCTGGACTTCCAGCCGCCGAAGGTGACCGTGGTCCTCGACAAGGCCACGCGCACGCGCGAGCTGGTCGAGGCCAGCGGCTTTTTCGTGCTGCAGGTGCCGACGGCCGCGCAGGCCGCGTTGACGCACCGGCTTGGCAACCGCAGCCTGCACCAGGATCCGGACAAGCTCGCCGATGCCGGCGCGAGGCTGGTCGACATCGACCTCCCGGTCGATGATGACTCCAGTCCGAGCGCGGGCGCGGGTCCGGACGCCGCCGCCGCGGGCCCCGTCCCGCTGGTGGACGGCTGCGCCGCGTGGCTGGTGTGCCGGGTCTTGCCCGAGCCCCGCAACCAGTGGATCTACGACCTGTTCATCGGCGAGGTCGTCGCGGCCTGGGCCGACGCCCGCGTGTTCAGCGACGGGCATTGGCACTTCGAGTCCGCCCCGCCGGAACTGCGCACGCTGCACTACATCGCGGGCGGCCAGTTCTACGCGATCGGGGAAGCTATCGTCGTGCCGGACACGCCCGCGGCGGGTTGAGTCGACCCGCGCCGATCAGAACCGGTGCTGGATGCCCAGGCCGACGCTGGACTGCGAATCGCCGAAGCCGTTGTCATCGCGCGAGACGCTGACCAGGCCGCCGTCGCCGGACTTGGCCGTCGAGGCGACCGCATACAGGCTGGTGCGCTTGGACAACTCGTACTTGGCGCGCAGTGCGTAGAGCTTCGGATCGTCGGTGCCGCTGGCGCCGCTGGAGATGTTCTGGAAGTAGACCGCCGGCGTGATGCTCAGCGCGGGCGTCGCCTGCCAGGTCGCGCCCAGCCAGGTCATCGTGCTCTTCGCGTCGGCGCCTCCGATGGCGAACTCCTTCTTGTAGACGCGTTGCGCCAGGAACAGCTTGACCGGCTTCCAGTCGTAGGACGCGGCCCAGTGCAGCGCCTTTTCCTTGTCGTAGCGGCCGTTGGCGGCGATCGTCGCGCCGTTGCGCTGGTCGACGACCAGCGTGGCCGCGAACGGTCCGGCCGTGTACGCGCCGGCCAGCGAGAAGAAGCGGCCGGCCGAGTCCGAACCCGTCACCTCGCCCAGCGCGTAGGTCGCGCCGACCTTCACGGGGCCGAAGGTCCCCTGGTACTTGATCAGGTTGGACATGCCCGTGATCATGCCGTCCTTGCGCGGCTGGGTCGCGATCTGGCCGCCCGAGGTGGCCCACGAGTAGAACGGCGCATAACCCATCGGATCGAAGGGCAGCAGGAAGTCGTAGGTCGTCGTGTAGGAACGGCCGGCGACGACGCGGCCGAACTCGCCCTCCAGGCCGACGTTGGCCTGACGGCCCCAGAACGACGAACCGGCCATGCCGGTGTCGAAGCCGACCTCGGCCTCGAGCTGGAATACGGCCTTCAGGCCGCCGCCGAGGTCCTCGGCGCCGCGCAGGCCCCAGCGCGACGTATTCATGCCGCCCGAGCTCACGCCGAAGCGGTGGTCGCCGGCGGCGTTCATGTGGTCGCGGTATTCCAGCAGCACGTCGGCGATGCCGTAGACGGTGACGCTGCTCTGCGCGAAGGCGGACGGTGAGGCGCACAGGGCCAGCAGGCCGGCGGCGCACAGGGCGTTCAATCGGGTCGCGGTCTTGCGGGAGGTGTTCAAGGGAGTCTCCTTGTTGTCGTTGAAGAAATCGGGACGCAGGGGCACCCGCGGCCCTCACGCAGTGAGGACCGGGCCGGGGAATCGGAGGGAAGGAAAGTGGGCGGTGGGAAGTGGGAACCGGGCCTCGATCCGCTCAGCGTCTGAGGCCGAAACGGGTGGCGAGTTCGACGTACTGCCGGTTCTGCCGGTCGATGACCGCGCGCAGCGCCGCGCCGGTGAGTGCGAGCGGGAACAGGCCGTGTCGCGCCCGGACCTCGGCAAAGGCCGGCGCGGCCATCAGCTGGTCGAAGGCGGCGGTCCACGCGGCGACGTCGCCGTCCGGCACCTTCGGGCCGACGTAGAAGCCGCGGATCGCGGGCCAGACGATGTCGACGCCCTGCTCCCGCGCCGTCGGCACGCCGGCGAGCGGCCCGGGCAGGCGCTGGTCGGCGAGCACCGCCAGCGCGCGGAACGGGCTGCCGGGGCCGAGCTTGTCGAAGACCTCGGAGGCGTCGCCCATGTAGACCTGGACGTGGCCGCCCTTGAGCGCGGCGATCGCCTCGCCGCCGCCCTCGAAGGCGACGAAGCGCATCGCCTTGTGGTCCACGCCGCCGGCGCCGGCGACCAGCGCCGACTTGACCCAGTCCTGGCTGCCGATCGTGCCGCCGGCGGCGAAGCTGATCCGTCCCGGATCGGCCTTCAGCGCGACGAGCAGTTCAGGCAGCGTCTTCCACGGCGACTGACGACCCACCAGCACCACGCCGTAGTCGACGCCGACAGCGGCGATCCAGCGCACGTCGTCGACGCTGCGCTTGCCGAAGCGGCCGTGCGAGAGGTTCAGCAGCGAGCCGCTGGAGAAAGCCACCAGCGTGCGCGACTCGGCGGGGCGGCGCGTGACGATCTGGTCGAAGGCGATCGCGCCGACTCCGCCCGGCATGTAGCTGATGCGCATCGGCGTCGTCGTGAGACCGGCCTGCTGGAAGGCGGCCTGCGCCAGCTTGCAGCTCTGGTCGAAGCCGCCGCCGGGTTTGGCGGGGGCGATGCACTCGGGCGCGGCGTCGCCGCCCGGCAGCGGCGCCATCGCAGGCGCCGAGGCGCCACGGCCCGGCTGTGCCGCGACACCCGCGGACGCGGTCAGCCAGAGGGCCGCCATGAACGCAACCATGGGCGCAGCCATGAGCGCAGCCGCCCAGGTCGGGATCGATCGCATGTCTTGTCTCCTCGCGGTGGTCTGTATCGCCGTCGGCCGTCGTCGGTCACGCTTCGCTCGCGTCTCGTCGACAGGGCCGCGCGGTCGCCCGCCACCTGCTTGCAGCGGACTCTAGGAAAGCGGCGCTTTCAGCCGGCTTTCAGCGGGGGGAGGAATTTCCGTCGACGCGCGCAGCGGAAGCCGCAAGGTGACGGTGGTGCCCCGCTCAAGGCCGTCGGCATCCAGGCGCGCGGCGGCGACCGCCATGTCGCCCCCGTGGCGACGCGCGATCGCCCGCACGATGGCCAGACCCAGTCCCGACCCCGGCAGGTCGACATTGCTGCCGCGGAAGAAGCGCTCGCCCGCGCGGGGGCGCTCGTCGGCGGGAATGCCGGGGCCGTCGTCGACGACGCGGATCACGGCCGCGGCCGCGCCGTCCGCACCGTCCTTGCCGCCGTTGTTGGCGCTGTCGCCGCTATCGCCGTTGTTGCCGTCGTTGCCGTTGTCCTGCGCCCTCTTCCGCTCCACCCCGACCTGCAGCGTCACGGCGCCGCCGCGCGGCGTGTAGCGCAGCGCGTTGTGCAGCAGGTTGAGCAGTGCCTCGCGCAACTGGCCCTCATGGCCCAGCACGACGACGTCCTCGCCCGCATGGTCGAAGCCGAGGTCGATCCCCTGCTCCCGCGCCAGCGGCCAGGATTCGCGCGCGCAGCGGTCGGCCAGGCGGTCCAGCGAGAGCGGCGTCATCGCGACCGGCGCGGTGTCGGCGCGCGCCAGCGCCAGCATCTGGTTGGTGCGCCGCACTGTGTCGTCGATCTGCCCCTTGAGCGCGGTCAGCGCCTCGGCCAGCCGCTCCGGGTCGCGCTCGCGGCGCGCATACCCCACCATGGTCGCCAAGGTCGCCAGCGGCGTGCGCAGCTGGTGCGAGGCGTCGTCGACGAAGCGGCGGCGGCCGTCGATCAGTTCGCGCTGCCGCGCGAGGTGGTGGTTGATCGCGCGCACCAGCGGCGCCGCGTCGGCGGGGACCCCGGTCTCGTCGACCGGCGAGAGGTCGTCGTCGGCGCGCGCCTCGACCTCGCGCCGCAGCCGGTCCAGCGGCCGCAGCGCCCAGCCGATCACCAGCGCCAGCGTGCCGGCGACGATGGACACGGTCAGCAGGTCGCGCCACACCGCCTGCATCAGCAGCGCGCGTGAAAACGCGTTGCGCGAGTTCGTGCTCTCGGCCACCTGGATGATCATCCGCCGCCCGGGGCGCTCCGGGTCGAGCTCGCGCGCCCAGGCGCCCACGCGCACCGGGGCGCCGAAGTACTCGGCGTCGATGAAGCGCGGCACGCCGGTCTTCAGCGGCTGGCCCGGCAGCGGCAGGCCGGCGTTGCCGATCTCGACCAGGCCGTCCTCGGTGCTGACGCGGAAGAACACCTGGCCGCTGGCGGTGAGTTCGAAGAACTCCAGCAGCCGGTACGGCATCTCGACGGACAGGCCGCCGGTCTCGGTCGACACGTTGCTGTCGATCGCCTTGATCGCGCCGAGCAGCGAGCGGTCGTAGGCCGAGTTGGCCGCCTGCAGCGCCGTGCCCCAGGTCAGCGCGAGCTCGATGCCCACGGCCGCCAGCATCACCGGCAGCACCAGCGCGAGCAGCGTGCGACGGACGCTGAAACGGTGCCAGCGTGTCGGCAGGGACGGCAGGGACGGCAGCAACAGCCATCGCAGGGCGCGGCGCCCAGGCGCCGTGACGCTCATGCGGCTTCCAGCACGTAGCCCAGGCCGCGCAGCGTGGTGATGCGGACCTTGCCGGATTCGATGCGGCGGCGCAGCCGGTGGACCAGGACCTCGATCGCCTCCGGCCGGACGTCCTGCTCGTCGGAGAACAGCCGCTCGAGGATCTCCTGCTTGGACATGGGCTCGCCGCTGTGCTGGATCAGCGTGCGCAGGACGGCGTGCTCGCGCGGCGACAGCGCCAGCGGCTCGCGATCCAGCGTGAAGAGCTTGGAGGCGGCGTCGTAGACCAGCGGGCCGCAGGCGAAGCGAGGCTGCTCGCGGCCGCGGGAACGTCGGATCAACGCGATCAGTCGAGCTTCCAGTTCCTGCAGCTCGAAGGGTTTGGCGAGGAAGTCGTCGGCGCCTTCGTGCAGCGTGCTGACGCGCTCCATCAGCGAATCGCGCGCGGTCAGCACCAGCACCGGAACGCGGGAATCGGCGTCCCGCAGCCTAGCCAGCACCTCGTGACCACCAAGACCCGGCAACCCGAGGTCCAGGATCATGGCGTCGTAGCGGGTGGCGGCGAGCTGGTTCAGCACCAGCCGGCCGTCATCGATCCAGTCGACGACGAAATCGTTCTGGCCAAGCGCCTTCACCAGCCAGTCGGCCAGGGGCTTTTCGTCTTCGACGAGGAGGATGCGCATGGCGCGCGATGCTAGCGCTGCGCTTGACGGTGGCGGCTAGTGTCTTTCCACATCACACCACCCTCCTCGATCGTCACGCCGCGGGTCGACCAGAGCTCGTGCCTCCAAGGTTTCGGTTGTCGTCGGCTGCTTCCTTCGGATCCAACCACCCGAGTTTGAACATGACAAAACCGGCCAGCGCGAGGAGCGCCGCATAAACAACGCCAGCCGCGATCCAGGAAATCAAGAATTCACGCAACATGGAATGCCTTTGCAAAGAGAAAGTAATGCCCGTAGGCGTTGAAGATAACCAGCCACCACATCGTCAGGAAACAAAGAATCTGACGGAAACGTCCTTGAGCAGATTTGGCGCCAGCCGCCATGCGCGGCTCCAGCCAGCGGACGATAATCATCCAGATGGCCATCGACACGAAGATCAATGCCGGAACCACAGGCGGGAGTAGCGCCCTGACAGCTTCATTCGGCGTGTTGCAGACCAGGTCCCGGATGGAAATTGCCGCCGTACCATCGAATACCAAGAAGAGCAGCGCCGAATCAGCGGCGGAGCTTAATAGCGCCGCCCTGCCGCGGAGTGTCATATTCAGGATCCAAGTCACTGCGGGCGGGCAGATTCCAGCAAGCCAATAGGCCAATACTTCCGGCGTCATGGGAACTCCAAAGTCATCCGATGCGTCAGATGCTAGACCTGCGGGAGATACCCAGAAACGACCCCACCCCGCGTTTTGCGAGGTTCTTGCCATCAAAATGATGCAAACAAGTAGTCCAGCGTCACCGCAGGACAAAATGGAGCTAGCGAACCGCGACGAACGCGTCGCGGATCGATGGGAACAAGCCCCTGTTCAGCCGTGGCGCAGGCAGAAGCGCCGGCCGCCCTGACCCGCACCCGGACCGTCTCCCGACGGCACGAGCTCCCGCCGCACCGCGGCGGCGAAACTCGCCAGGCTGGCGCTGCGCAACGCCAGGAACGGCACCTGGTGCCGCTCGCTGAGGCGCTTGAGGTTGAGCGCCGAATCGTGGTCGATGCAGTCGACCGGGAACACCACCAGGTCCGCGCGCGGCAGCAGCGTCGCCAGCAGGCCCTTGCGGCTCTCGAGGCCGCCGTCGTGGTGCAGGAACTCGCCCTCGCGGCCCTCGACGAAATCGCGGATCGCCGGCGTGGAACTGGGCCGGCCGCCCACGTAGAGGATGCGACGCCCGGCCAGCAGGGCCGAACCGTCGCCGCCCGCATCGGGCGTCCCGGCGCTGAGCCGTTGAAGCTCGGCCTCGGCCGCGGCCAGTTCCTCGGCTTGCGCGCGGGCATGCGCCTGCGTGCGCTCCAGCTGTTCCCTCAGACTGTCGATCTGCCGCACGGCATCCTCGGCCAGACGTTCCGCGCGCTCACGCCGCTCGGTCTGCAGCGCGACCTGCGCGAGGAGATCGCTCGCCGACGACGGCAAATCGCCAGATCCCGTCTGTGGGAGCGTCGCGCGCAGTCCCGCCAATTGCCGTTCCGCGTCTAGCGCCTGCTCGCGGAGTTGCTCCGCCATGCGGTCACGCTCCTGCAGGGCCTCGTGCCGGCGCGCCTGCTCGCGCGCCAGCCGGTCTTCCAGTTCCGCGTGGCCCTTCTCGAGCGCCACGAAACGCTGCAGATCATGGCGGTTCGCCGACGCCATCAGGTGCGACAGCATGTGCACCTCGCCGAACACGGCCTGACGCAGCGCGACCGTCACCGCCTTGTGCGTCAGCAGCGCCCAGTACGCGCCCTGGACCTCGCCCCGCCGCCAGGCCTCGCGCCAGGCGACGTCGAGCGCGGCTTCATCCGCGGCCGCCGACATCGCCCGCACCGCGCCGGCGTGGCGCTGGTCCAGCGCCTTGTGCAGCGCCTTCGACACCTCGCCGCCTTGCGGCGCCAGGGACACCGCCGTGTGGTGGACGTCCAGGTCGCTCATGCCCGTCACGTCGACATGCCGGCTCATCAACCGGCGCAACTCCGCCGTGCCGAGGCAGTTGCCGATCACCGAGCAATGCAGATGGGGGTCGAGCTGGTGGAGCCGGCTCCGGTTCGCGATCGTGCCGCCAGACGAGCTTCGAAGCCCGGACGACAGATCGGATGCCGATGCCAAATCCTCGTCGCAACACGCCACCGGGGTCAGCCTTCCCGGCCCGCCGGAGGTGGCGCGCGGTCTGTCCGCGCCCGCGAGCGCGGCCAGTCCACCGGAACTGAGCTTGAAAGGAGGCTTGTGCATGGCGGGCAACGGCTGACGACGCTTCGCAATATACCGTTGAATATTACGAAGCGTATTCCGTGGCCCGCCAGCGGCGGGTGAAACCCGCTCAGGCCGAGAGGCCGCGCGTCGCGTCGATCGTCGCGATCGCCTCGACGGTGTCGCCGTGACGGACCAGCCAGCTGACCTTCTCGAGCTGGCGCAGGTCGCTGGAATTGCCCGGATCGCGTTGCGCCATCAGCTGGCGGCGCACATCGCGCAACAGGTGCATCGCGTTGTCCTGGTGATCGCAATAGAGCTCGACCTGCACGGCGCGCAGCTGCTGCTGGACCATCGCGCGGCGCTCCGACTTGCGCGCCATGTCGTCGGGATCCGTGGAGGCCTGGGCCGACGCCGCCGCGAATGCGGCGACCATGGCGAGGATCGGGGTGGACTTGCTCATGTGCATCTCCTAGAGGTGTTGCCCTGGGACGTAAGGTGCGCCCACCGAATTAGGGCGTGCTTAAGAAAACGCGCGAACAGGCGCTGGAGACCTCGCCGTGGCGCTCCACGCCCCGGGTTTTACGCGGCGGCAACGTCGTCGTCACGGACCGTCACACGGCGCGTCTGCATCGTCACGATCACGGTCACGGCCGCCACGACGGCGCTGCGCTTTGTATGCCAGTGTGTCGGCGGCACGCCTCGACACGCGACGCGCCAATTCGCCGGGGACGTCACACACCGTCGATACATCGGACCGATGAAATGCGGCTCACGCAGCGAGTGGCGCTGCCCCACTGGAGCCCCCATGTCCTCGATCACCGATCACGTTCAAGTCCTCTACACCGCCCGCACGCACACCACCGGTGGCCGCGACGGCCGCGGCCAGTCCGACGACGGCCGCCTCGACGTCCAGCTGGGCTCGCCCGGCACCTCGCGGCCCGGCACCAATCCGGAACAGCTCTTCGCGGTCGGCTGGTCGGCCTGCTTCATCGGCGCCCTGGGCCTGGCCGCCCACGCCATCGGCGTGCGGCTGCCCGCCGAGGCCGCCGTCAACGCCTCGGTCGACCTCAACAAGGGCGCCGACGGCTACTTCCTGAGCGCCCAGCTGCGGGTCAGCCTGCCCGGACTGCCGCGCGACACCGCCTACGAGCTGATCAAGCGCGCCCACGAGACCTGCCCCTATTCGAAGATGACGCGCGGCAACGTCAACGTCGGGCTGGAGCTGCTCTGAGCGAGGCGCGCGCGCTGGGTATAGTGACTTTCACCCTCACCCCGCCTCGAGCGCCTTCGGCCATGAGCCCCGTTTCCACAGACGTTTCCAAAGACGTCCCGTCCGCCGTCACGATCGTCGCCTTCCACGACGGCCAGACCGGCACCGTCAGCTACGTGCTGGCGGATCCGGCGACCCGCCAGGCCGCGATCGTCGACCCGGTCCTCGACTTCGACCTCAAGTCCGGCCGCACCGCCACGACCCAGGCCGACCGCCTGCTCGCGCACGTGGCCGAGGCGGGGCTCACCGTGCAGTGGATCCTCGAGACCCACGCCCACGCCGACCACCTGTCGGCGGCGCGTCATCTGCAGGCGCACGTCGGCGGTCGCATCGCGATCGGCGAACACATCCGCGAGGTGCAGGCGGTGTTCCGCAAGCTCTACAACCTGGAGCGCGACTTCCTGCCCGACGGCCGCCAGTTCGACCACCTGTTCCACGACGGCGAGATTTTCCGCATCGGCGGCATCGAGGCGCAGGCGATGCTCGTGCCGGGCCACACGCCGGCCTGCATGGCCTACCGCATCGGCGATGCGGTCTTCGTCGGCGACACGATGTTCATGCCCGACGTCGGCACCGCGCGCGCCGACTTCCCCGGCGGCGACGCGGCGACGCTGTACCGCTCGATCCGCCGGCTGCTGGCGCTGCCGCCCGCCACGCGGCTCTTCGTCTGCCACGACTACCCGCCCGAAGGCCGCGCACCGGCGTGGGAGACGACGGTCGCCGACCAGCGCGCCCGCAACATCCACGTCCACGACGGCGTGAGCGAGGCCGAATTCGTCGCGCTGCGCACCGGCCGCGACGCGCGGCTGGACGTGCCGACGCTGATCCTGCCCTCGATCCAGATCAACATCCGTGCCGGCCAGATGCCGCCTGCCGAGGAGAACGGCGTCAGCTACCTGAAGATTCCGCTGAACACGCTGAGCCGCCAGTGATCACCAGCCCGATGCGCGTGACGCCGCCGGCGGACATCGCGCGGGGCTCGCCGTCGTGCATGCGCGCGACCGCCGCGACGATGGCCAGTCCCAGCCCGTGGTGGCCCTGCGACTGCGCGCCGGACGATCGCGCCGGGTCCGCCCGGTAGAAGCGGTCGAACAGCCGCGGCAGATGCCGCGCGGCGATCGGCTCGCCCTCGTTCTGGACCTCGAGCACGACACGGCCGCCCTCCTCGGGCTCGATGCGGACCAGCACCACGGAGCCTGGCCGCGCATGGCGCGTCGCATTGCCCAGCAGGTTGGACACCGCCCGGCGCATCAGCCCGACATCGACCGCGATCGCGGCGTCGCCGCGCACCTCCGCGATCAGCCCGGCCTCCTGGAGCGCCGCGTCGTGATAGTCCACCACGTCCCGCGCCAGCGCCGCCAGCGACGCGGGATCGCCGCGCCGCGCGGCCAGGCCGCGCTCGGCGTTGGACAGGAACAGCATGTCGGCCACGATGCCGGCCATGCGTCGCAGGTCCTCGAGGTTGGAGGCGAGCACCTCGCGCAGTTCCTCCACGGGACGCGGCCGCCGCAGTGCGATCTCGCAGCTGCCGATCAAGGTCGACAGCGGCGTGTTGAGCTCATGCGCCACGTCCGCGTTGAAGGCTTCCATCTGCCCGTAGGCCACGGTCAGCCGGTCCAGCAGCGCGTTGAACTGTCCGATCAGCGGTTGCAGTTCCTCCGCCTGCGCCGTGCCGTCCAGCCGCCGGTCCAGCCGCTGCGCGTTCACCTGCGCCGTCTGCGCGACCAGCCCGCGCAACGGCGCCAGCCCCAGTCGCACCAGCCAGAACGCCCCCGCCGACACCACCGCCGCGCCGCCCAGCGCCGTCAGCGCGAGGGTCCACGCCAGCCGGCGCAGCAGGGCCTGGTCGCGGCTCTGGTCGAAGAGCATCGTCGCCGTTCCGCGGCCGCCGAGCTCATCGGGCAGGCGCAGCCCGAAGTCGACGCGGCGCGCGCGAGGCGGCGCCGGCAAGGCGCGCGCGGTCCGGTAGAGCTCGCGCCCGTCGCGCGCGGCGACGACCAGCGAGAGTTCGTCATGGCCCGCCAGGAAATCGTTGAGCAGGTGCTGCACGTCGGCCGCGTCGTGCGCGCCGCGCGCCTCGTTCAGCAGGCCCTGCACGGCGGCCTGCTTCTGCGTCAACGTCTCCTGCTGGCGCTGCGAGAGCGTCAGCGCGATCACCAGATAGACGACGGCGCCGACGACGCCGAGTCCCGCCATGGTCTGCAGCGCCAGCCAGCGCGAGAGCCGGCCGCGCAGGCTGGCGGTCATCGAGGTGCGCCGGTCGGCGTTCATCGGACCGCGCTGCCCCGCGCTCATCGGACCACGCCCGCGGCGTCGTCCGGACGCGCCTCCAGCACGTAGCCCATGCCGCGCACCGTGTGCAGCAGCGGGCGGTCGAAAGGCAGGTCGAGCTTGCCGCGCAGGCGTCGCACGGCGACCTCCACGACGTTGGTCTCGCTGTCGAAGTTCATGTCCCAGACCTGCTCGGCGATTTCAGTGCGCGACAGCACCTCGCCCTGGCGGCGCACGAGCAGGCTGAGCAGGCTGAACTCCTTGGCGGTCAGGTCCAGCCGTTGTCCGGCGCGCAGCGCCTTGCGCCGCAGCAGGTCTACTTCCAGGTCGGCGACGGTGAAGCGGGTCGCCTCGACCGCCGTGCGCGCGCCGTGGCGGCGCAGCAGCACGTCGATGCGGGCGACCAGCTCGGAGAACGCGAAGGGCTTGACCAGGTAGTCGTCCGCCCCGCCCTGCAGGCCGCGGACCCGGTCGTCGACCTGCGCGCGCGCGGTGAGCATCAGCACCGGCACGGCGCTGGACTGCCGCAGCGCCGCCAGCAGCGCAAAGCCGTCGATGCCCGGCAGCATCGCGTCGAGCACGACCAGGTCGTAGCCGCCGGTCGTGGCCAGGTGCAGGCCGTCGACGCCGTCGTGCGCCAGATCCACCACATGGCCCTCCTCGCCCAGCCCCTTGCGCAGGTAGGCGGCGAGCTTGAGTTCGTCCTCGACGACCAGCAATCTCATCTCGTGTTCATCTTGCTTGCGAAGGCGGGATCATGCCCGCCTTCGGCGTCGGCCTCATCCGGCCTCGTTCGGTTTCATGGGAGACGGCCGTCGGCGCGACCGCCGTCCCGATCCGGCCTCAGCTGCGCTCGCCGTCGTTGCGCTCGACGAAGAGCCACAGCGGCTTGTCCGTGAAGCCCGCGGGCGCCAGCGCGCGCAGGTCCACCGCGCGGTGACCGACCGACTCGAACTTCCAGGCAAAGGTCCGGTCGCCGTTGCGGAACTGGACGGTCTCGCCGCAGACGATGTTCAGCTCGTTGGAGCCCGTCTTGTCCAGATCGACGACCCGATCCGGCTGCGCGGCCGAGGGCAAGCCGTGCACCGAGCGGCCGTTGGCCAAGGTTGAGGCGGCGCTCGTGGACGATGCGGCAGTTGCGGCCTGCGCGCCGGCGGCGGCGATCAGCAGCGCGGCAGCGAACAGGACCGGGCGGGCGGTGGAGAAGGAACGGGACATGGGGAACTCCTGCAGTCATCGCGACGCGCCCGGAGCCCCGGCGGGGCCGCGTCGGGTCGCGTCTTGGGAATGGACTGTAGGAAGGGGCGCCCGTCCGCCCGCTGGCGGGAAGATGACATCCGCGTCATCTGCAGAGGCGCCCATCGTCACGCCATCGCAATCCCCGAGCCCGTTGCGGTCGCCGTTTCCTTGCCCGAATCGGACACGATGCGCCCCCGGTCGATGACGATGACCCGCGCCGCCATCGCGATCGTCTCCGGACGGTGGGCCACGATGATGCGCGTCGCGCCGAGCGCCTCGACGGCCGCATTGACGCGGCGCTCGGCGGCGACGTCGAGGTGGCTGGTGGCCTCGTCGAGCACCAGGATGCGCGGTCGCTTGTAGATCGCGCGCGCCAGCAGCAGGCGCTGACGTTGCCCGCCCGAGAGGCCCGTGCCGATGTCGCCGACCTGGGTCCGGTAGCCCATGGGCAGCGCCGCGATCTCGTCGTGGAGCGCCGCCTGGCGCGCGCAGTCCGCGACGCGCGCCAGATCGGGCGCGGGGTCGAAGAAACTGATGTTCTCCTCGATGCTGCCGGCGAACAGCAGGTCGTCCTGCATCACCGTGCCAACGAAGCGTCGGTAGGCGCCCAGGCCCAGCCGCCGCAGCGGCTGGCCGCCCACCAGCATTTCCCCCCGCGTGGGCGTCAGCAGGCCCAGCAGCAGCTTCACCAGCGTCGTCTTGCCGCTGCCGGAAACGCCGGTCACGGCGACGCACTCGCCGGGTTCGATCCGCAGGTCGATGCCGGCCAGCACCTCGTCCTCGCCGTCGCCGTAGCGGAAGGCGACGTCGCGCAGTTCGATCGACGCCGGCAGGAGGCTCAGGTCCGCCTTCTCCGGGGCGGCGGGCTCTTCGACCGGCGTCGTGAGGATGTCGGCCAGCCGCTCGCCGTGCAGCCGCAGCATCCGGAGTTCGAAGAGCCGGTCGATCAACGCGGCCACGCGGTCGCTGAACTGATCCTTGTAGGCCAGGAATGCCAGCAGCATGCCGACTGTCAGGCGCGTGTCCAGCACCGCCAGCGCGGCCAGCCAGATCACCGCGACGCGCTCGAGGCCGAAGATCAGGCCGCGCGCTGTCTCGTAGCTCACCGACCAGCGCGCCAGTCGCAGGCGCCCGTTGAACTCGTCGGCCAGCAGCCCCATCCAGCCGATGCGTCGCTGCTCGCCCCGGTCGAACAGGCGCACGGCCTGGACCCCGCGCACCGATTCGAGGAAATGCGTCTGCTGGAGCGAGACGCGCCGGATCGTCTCGGCCGTCGCGCTGCGCAGGCCGTGGAAGACGCCCCAGCGCAGCAGCGCGTACAGCAGGACGGCACCCAGCGTGACGGCCGTCAGTTCGCCGCTGTACAGGACCATCACGACCAGGGTGACGAGGACCAGCAGACCGTCGATCACGCCTTCCACGAACTGCGTCGTGAAGGTGTTCTGGATGGTCTCGATCGATCCGAAGCGCGAGACGATGTCGCCGAGGTGGCGTTTCTCGAACCAGACCGGCGGCAGGCGCATCAGATGACCGAAGGCGCGGCCCTGCCACTGGAACGCCAGGCTGGTGGACAGCACCGTCGTCATCCAGGAACGGACCGCCCCCAGGGCGACGCGGATCGCCGCGAGCAGCAGGAAACCGAGACCGAGCACGAGGATCAGGTCGCGGTCGCCGGTGGCGAGCGCGTGGTCGGTCAGCCACTGCAGGTGGAAGGGGGCGATCAGTCCCAGCGTCTGCAAGGCGAGGCCGAGTACCAGGACCTGCGCCAGGGAGCGCTTCAAGCCGGTGACGCGACCGAGGAGCGAGCGCCATCGCCAGGCGCGGCCCTCGCTGCCGGCCGCGGCGGCGGCCTCGTCGTCGAAGCCGTCTTCCGGCGCGAGTTCGAGCGCGACGCCGGTGAAGTGGCGCGACACCTCGGCCATCGGCACACGCCGACGTCCGACGGCGGGATCGAGCAGCGTGACACCGGCGCGGTCGACGCGCTCCAGCACCACGAAATGGTCCATGCCCCAGTGCAGGATGCAGGGCAGCGCCAGTTCGGGAAGTTCTTCCAGCGTGAGTTGCAACGGCCGACCGCCCAGGCGCAGCGCGCCGGCCATGTCGATCAGGCCCGCCAGCGTGGCGCCATGGACGGAGATGGAGAAACGTCGCCGCATCGCCGGCATGTCGAGCGACCGTCCCCAGTGCCCGGCAATCATCGCCAGACACGCCGCGCCGCATTCGGCGGATTCATCCTGCAGCAGTTCGGGGGTGCGTCGGCGTGGCCGCAAGGCCAGTGTCGGCGCCCGTGTATCGGGATCGTGCGTCATCGTTCAAGAGGCGACTGCGTCGGCGACAGGCGCTTCAGCGGGTCGATCACCCATTCGTACAGGCGGCGCCGCTCCAGCGGGACGATCGCCTGCAACGTCATGCCGGGCCTCAAGGGATGCTCGACGCCGCGTGCGGTCATCGTGGGCCGGCGCAGCCGGACGCGCACGCGGTAGGTCGCCTCCGGACCGGACGACACCAGGTCCACCGAACGCACGAGCCCGTCCACCGCGCCGAAGGTCTGATGGGGAAACGCGTCCAGCTGAAGCCGCACGGCCATGCCCTCGGACATGAACACCGCGGCCCGCGACGGGGCCTTCAGCTCGGCCTCCAACGGGGTGTCGGCGGGCCAGAGCGAGGCCAGCGTCTCGCCGGCGACGACGGCTTGACCGGACGCGGTCTGAAGCGCCGACACGCGGCCGGCGACGGGCGCCCGGATCAGGGTTTCCCGGCGGGCGTCGTGCTCGGCCAGTTCCTGGTCGAGGGCCGAGAGTGCGCGAGCGTGGCCTTCCTCGTCGCGCTGGCCCTGAAGCTCGGCGGAACGCAACTCCTGCGTCGCCGTTCGCTGGTCGCGTTGCGACGCGGCCAACGCGGCTTCCAGCTGCGACAGGCGTTGCCGGGCATCGAGCACGGCGATTTCGCGATCATGCGTGGCCGCGACAGTACCCATGCCGGCACTTTGCAGCTGCAGTTGCCGGTCGAGCGCGGCGACGTCCAACGTCACCCGCCGGCGTTGCAGCGTCACTTCGGCGTCGAGGCGGCGTTGGTCGTCCCGCAAGGCGTCCCTTCGGATCCGCGCCGCGGCGAGGCGCTGCCCGTCCTGCGCGCGGCGATGCCGCGCATCCGCGACGAGGCTGTCGCGGCGCTGCGCCAGGAGTCGGGCGACCTCGGCCTCGACGCCCCTGTCTTGCGCATCGCCCCGACCGCTGCGCAGCACGAAGAGTGCGTCGCCGGTCCGTATCACCTGCCCCTCGGCCACGCGGCTGTCCGCCACGCGCGCGTCGCGATCCGCGACGATGCGCAGGAGACCCGATTCTGGCGTCAGCACGCCCGACAGGCGCACGGTGGCGCTTGTCGAACAGAGCAGGAAAAAGGCCAGCAGGCCGACCACGACGAGCACGGCCAGGGCCGTCCACATCGCGAAGGCCACCGGCCGCGCGAGCAGGATCGCGCCGCCTGGCGCGTTCCTGCTTTGCATGGCCTCCTCGCGGAACAGCGGGAGGCCATCAGGTACATCGGTCATCAACCGACCGCGGTCGTATTCCCGTTGCTCGGCCGTCGCCTGGTTTGCGCGAGCATCAACCTCTCTATGGTCTGCATGAGGTCGGACGACGACCCCAAGTCGATCTCCGGATTGGGCGGATTCCTCCGGACATTGCCTCCACCGACGGAATGAAGTTCATGGATGGACAACTTGCGCATGCGCATCTCCCGGACATCCTGGGTGTCGGACGACGGAGATCCCAGGATCCGAAAGACCACCGCCGCGGGCGCCAGAACGACACCCGACACCCTAGTGCCCTTGGTCCCTGCGCCCGACTTTCGGCCCGACAAGCGGTTGTCATCCTGTTGAACCGGGTACCGCCAGGTCGAACGGGGTCGACCGGGGACGGAGAGAAGCTCGCGTAATGCTGGCCCACGCCCGCGTACAGCCAGCCGCTGACGCTGCCCGTGGCCCACTTGGTCAGCGCCATGACGCCGGTGGCCATCGCGTAGTGGGTCATCTTGAAGGGCCCCGGCGCGATCTGCTGCATCA
>NZ_DASVNZ010000007.1:0-70828 GCF_036486225.1 Roseateles sp.
CTGGCGGCGGCGCTGGCGGTCAGCCGGACCGGCGTGCAGCAGGCGATGCCGCACCGCTCCGAGCTGCCGGAATTGCCCGAGCTCGCCGAGTTGATCGCGAACGGGGCACACTCCGCCGACGGCAACCCCTGACCCTGGAGCGCAGTACCCCATGGACAGCAAGATTCCTGCTTCGGACCGCATCCCGGTCCTCTTCGACACCGACCCCGGCATCGACGACGCGCTCGCGCTCGCGCTGCTGGCCTGCCACCCGCGTTTCGAGCTGGTGGCCGTCACGACGGCCTTCGGCAACGGCCCCGTGGCCACGACCACGCGCCACGCGCGTGGGCTGACGGCGCTCTATCGCCAGGACGTGCCCGTCGCCGCCGGCGCCGAAGGCCCGCTGCGCGATGAGCGCCGCCGCAAGGACGCCGCGCACGTGCACGGCGACGACGGTCTCGGCGGCGTCGCCGACCGCCTGCCGGCGCCGACACGGCCGCTCGATCCGCGTCCCGCGCATCAGCTGATCTGCGACCTCGTCAACGAACGGCCCGGCGAGATCACGCTGGTGGCCGTCGGCCCCTTCACGAACCTGGCGCTCGCGCTCAAGCATGACCCGGCGATCGCCGGCAAGGTCAAGCGCGTCGTCGTGATGGGCGGCGCCTTCGGCCTGAAGGGCCACGGCGGCAACGTGACGCCGGTGGCCGAGGCCAACATCATGGCCGACCCCGAAGCCGCGGACCAGGTCTTCACCGCCGCCTGGCCGGTGACCATCGTCGGCCTGGACGTGACGCAGGAAGCGATCATGCGCGAGGCCGACCTGGCGAAGCTGCGCGGCCGCGGCGACGGCGCGGGCGACCTGCTCTGGCTGGCCACGCGCCACTACCAGCAGTTCTACGATGCGCGCGACGGTATCGGCGGCATCTACGCGCACGACGCCAGCGCCGCGGCGATCCTGCTGGTGCCGGACGCCTTCACCCTGCGCGCGGGCCCGGTGCGCGTGGCGTTGGAGGGCATCGCCACCGGCCAGACCATCCAGGACTGGCGCAGCGAGCACGGCACCGGCACGCCGTGGAGCGGCCACCCCGTGCAGCAGGTCTGCGTCGAGGTGGACGCGGCGCAGGTACTGGCGCTGTTCGACGAGATCTTCTGAATCCGCATCCTCGCCACGAGGCGATGATGCGGCGCCGCCTTCAAGAATCAAGACAATGCACGTCGCGCCACGCGGCGTGAGCAAGGAGAACCTCCCATGACGACCCAAGCCGTGAAGCTGCTGTTGCCCCGCTGGCTGATCACCATGACCCCGGACAGCCCGGTGCTGGAGCAGCACGCGCTGGCCATCGAAGGCGAGCGCATCGCCGCCGTGCTGCCGCGCGAGGAAGCGCTCAAGCGCTACGCCGATGCCGAGCGCGTCGAACTCCCGAACCACGTGCTGATCCCCGGTCTGATCAATGCCCACACGCACTCGGCGATGTCGCTGCTGCGCGGCGTCGCGGACGACCTGGCGCTGATGGACTGGCTCAACAACCACATCTGGCCGCTGGAGCGCCAGTGGGTGAGCGAGGACTGGACCTACCAGGGCTCGCTGCTGTCCGCGGCCGAAGCGCTGCGCGGTGGCGTGACCTACCTGAACGACATGTACTTCTTCCCCACCGCGATGGCCCGCGCGGCGGTGGACAGCGGCATCCGTGCCGGCGTGTCGATCAATGTCATCGACTTCCCCACCGGCTACGCCGCCAACGCCCAGGACTACATCGACAAGGGCCTGGCCGCCTACGAGCAGTTCAAGGGCGAGAAGCTGCTGGACTGGACCAGCGCGCCGCACGCGCCGTACACGGTCTCGGACGAGACCTTCATCCAGCTGCGCGAGCTGGCCGAGAAGTACGACCTGCAGATGCACTGCCACATCCACGAGACGCAGGACGAGATCGACGGCAGCGTGAAGCAGTACGGCGAGCGCCCGCTGGCCCGCCTGAACAAGCTGGGCCTGCTGAACGCGAAGATGATCGCCGTGCACATGGTCCACCTGACCCCGGACGAGATCGATCTCGTCGCGAAGCAGGGCGTGCACCTGGTCCACAACCCGAGCTCCAACCTGAAGCTGGCGTCCGGCGTCGCGCCGGTGAAGGCCCTGGAGGCGGCCGGCGTCAACACCATCCTCGGGACCGACGGCGCGGCCTCCAACAACCGCCAGGACATGTTCAGCGAGATCCGCGCCGCGGCGCTGCTCGCCAAGGGCGTGACCGGCGACCCGCTGACCGTCACCGCGCGCACCGCGCTGGAGATGGCCACCGTGCGCGCCGCCAAGGCCATGGGCCGCGCCAACGACCTGGGCACCCTGGAGGCCGGCAAGCTGGCCGACGTGGTCGCCGTCGCGCTGGATTCGATCGAATGCCAGCCCGTCTATCACGCCGATGCGCAACTCGTTTATGTCGCCGGGCGTGAACATGTCACGGATGTCTGGGTGGGCGGCCGCCAGGTGCTGTCCAAGCGCAACGTTCTGACCTTCGACACGCAAGCCTTGCTTGGGCGAGTAGAGGACATCGTGGCTAAGATGCGCGCGGGGCGCTGATCCCCCCTGAACATGGGGGTGCCGGCGCCGAGGGGCCGGCGGCGATCTGACCGCCGGCGTGCTGGAGACACAGCCGGCCGCCACCGCGAGCCGGCGGGACAGACCACCATGAGCAAGTCAACTCGCAACCGGCCGCTGCGCCGGTTCGCCGCTTCCGTCGCCACCGCCCTGGTGGCGTTCGGCTTCAGTGCCGCCGCGCAGGCGGACATCCTGATCGGCCAGACCGCCGGTTTCACCGGCCAGGTCGCCGCCAGCGTCAAGGAGCTGACGCTGGGCGCCAAGCTCTACATCGACAAGGTCAACGCCACCGGCGGCGTCAACGGTCAGAAGATCGACCTGCAGTCGCTGGACGACGGCTTCGATCCCAAACGTGCCGCCGCCAACGCGCAGACGCTGATCGACAAGGGCGCCGTCGCCCTGTTCCTGACGCGCGGCACGCCGCACACGCAGGCCGTGATGCCGCTGCTCGAGAAGGCCCAGGTGCCGCTGATCGCGCCGTCCACCGGCGCCATGCTGCTGCACAAGCCGGTGCACCCCTTCGTCTTCAACGTGCGCTCGACCTACCAGCGCGAGGCCGAGCGCGCCGTCCAGCTGCTGCTGGAGATGGGCAACACCCGCATCGCGCTGGTGCAGGTGAACGACACCTTCGGCGCGGACGGCATCGCCGGGGCGATGGCGGGCTTCAACGACCGCAAGATGAAGCCGGTGGCCCACTTCACCTACGAGCGCGAAAAGCCGGACATCGCCGGCGTGGTCAAGCAGCTCATCGCCGCAGACCCGCAGGTCGTGCTGATGGTTGCCTCGCAGCAGATCACCGCGGACACGGTCAACGCGCTGCGCGCGGCCGGCTCGCGCATCCTGGGCGCGACCTTGTCCAACAACGCCTCCAACGGCTTCGTCCAGCTGCTGGGCCAGAACGCCGCCGGCATCATCGTCTCGCAGGTCTTCCCGAGCGAACGCTCGACCAACGTGCCGATGGTCCGCGAGCTGGGCGACCTGGTGAAGGCGCATCCCGCCGAATCCAACGGCCAGGTCACGCCGGCCATGATGGAGGGTTTCGCCTCCGCCAAGGTGCTGGTCGAGGCGCTCAAGCGCGCCGGCAAGGACCCCAGCCGCGCCACCATCCAGAAAGTGCTCAACAGCATGACCCGCTTCGACCTGGGCGGGATGGAGGTGGGTTATTCGCCCACCGACCACACGGGCACCAACTACGCGGACATCGCGATCATCGACCCACGGGGGCGCTTCCTGCGCTGACTCCGACCTGAACCCTGCTCTCGCGACGGGCGCCTTCGGGCGCCCGTCTGTTTTTCCTGATGCGGCATCCGGCCAAATGGGCCGCCGCTGCGCGCCCCATCGCGACTGAGTCGATGCCTGGCTATCCTTGCCTCGATATCGTCGATGGCCCTCCCTGAATGGGTCGACGCGACCCCGTATATTCGCCGGCGCCAGGGAATGGTACGAATTCGATGGTCGATCACCAAATTCGCCATTCGAATCGCCGAAACCTAGCAGGTTTGAGTCGATAAATGCATTCATAAGTGAGTGGCAAACTGATCGCAGTCGGTGACACTGCCGCCAATAGTTTGCAAATGGATTTGTGTCATGAGAAATATGTACGCGATCTCGATCGGCTTGACGCTGGCCGGCGCAGGCTGCCTGCTGGCCGAGAGGACCGAGCCACTCACTGCTGGACATCCCTTATTTGAACTTACTGTGATTGGTTATCTGCTGGCGATCGGCGGACTGATGCTGCTGATCGCCTGTCTGGCCGCCAGCGCCGAGGACTGGATCAAAGGCCGATGGCGTCGGGCCTCCGGACCCGCCGACGGGGAATGGGAGGCGCCTGCGCCGCGAATCCTGGACCACCACTGAATTCAGTAGTCTGGCGTTTTCGGGTTTACTTGCTTCGGTGATTGCTCGTTTCCGCTCGCTCGCGAAACTGTGCCCGCCTCTGGGCAATGGGATAACGAGCGAGAAGGAGCCAGCGAATGAGTATTGCCGTCGTGATCATCGAAGACGACCCCACCGTCATGAAAAGGTTGGTGGACGTGATTTCGAACAGTAGCTTTTGCGAGGTGGTGGGCATCGCCAGGAATCGCGGCGAGGCGGTGGCGGCCATCCTCGCCAACCGCGCGGACCTGTATGTGGTCGATCTGGGACTGCCGGATGTCGACGGCGTCGAGCTGATCCGGTTGATCGAGGACAAATGCCCGGAGTCGCGCAGCGTCGTCGTCAGCACCTTCGGCGACAGCAAGCACGTGATGCGCAGCCTGCGGGCCGGGGCCAGCGGCTACCTGCTCAAGGACGAGATCCAGCCGGGGATGGTGGACAAGCTGGTCAGCGCGCACAACGGACAGTCGCCGCTGAGCCCCGCGGTGGCGCAACTCGTCGTCGAGCGGATCACGATGCTCGAGAACAACGTGCGGCCGCATGTCGACCGGCAGAAGGTGCTGCGCGACCTCGGGCTGGGCGAGCGCGAATGGGAAGTGCTGCGACACCTCGTCGACGGCCTGCCCATCGTCGAGATCGGGCGCCGGTTGAGCATCTCCCATCACACCGTCAACCAGCATCTGCGCAGCGTCTATCGCAAGCTCGGCGTGAAGTCGCGGGCGATGGCGGCCAACGCCGCGCGCCTGCACGGGCTCATCGATGAGTAGTCCGAGGCGGAGTTCGCTGAAGACGGTGTTCTTCTGGCTGACCTTCTTCATCCTGGCCCTGCTGGTCGTGACGACCAGCAGCCTGGCGACGCGGGTCTACCGGGTCGAGGGGGCCCAGGCACTGGAAATCGTCGACGCCTCCTCCGACCCGCGCGATGCCGGTCCGGAAGCCCCCCGGCTGACGGGCCCGGTCCTCGCCCACGAGGGCGCGTTCGCCTTGCCCTATTTCCACGATGTGAGCCAGTCGGACGGGCTGAAGCGGGCAAGATTCCGCATCGATCTGGACCGTTACCTGGCGCGTCCCGCACCCTGCTGCGATGACCGGACAGGCGCGCCGTTCCACGGGGATTCACGCATCCCCGGCACCAGCCTGCTGATCAGCCAGGCCCTGGACGGCATGGACGTCTACCTGAACGGCGTCTGGGTCGCCGGCCTGCCGAAATCGACCGCCGATGCCCGCTACAAGTGGTACCGCCCGTTGCAGGTGCCGCTGGCGCGCAGCCTCGTGCGGCCCGACGGCAACGTGCTGACCATCGAACTCACGACCTGGGATCGGCAGATCCACATCGCACCGATCTACATCGGCGACCTGGACACCATCTCCTACATCAGCGAGCTGACCTTGTTCGTCGGAACCTCGCTCGCGAACGCGTCCAACGTCTTCTGCCTGCTGGCGGGCATGTTCATGCTGGGCGCCTGGCTGGCGAACCGGCGGGAGGGGGCCGTGTTCCTGCATGCCGGCGCGACGACGGTGCTGTGGTCGGTGCTGTTCTCGCTGGTGCTGCTGCCCTACCTGCCAGCCGCGATGGTGCCGCTGTGGCTCTGGGCGCAATACGCCTGCATCGGCGGTGTCGTGGTGGTGCTGACGCTGTTCATCTTCGCCTTCGTCGATGAACCGTTGGGGCGCGGCGGCACCCTGGCCCTGTTCGGCGCGGCCGCCTTCGCCGCGATCGCCTATCCGCTGCTGGGCCCGCGCGGGCGCGACTGGCTGGACGCCTACTGGCTGCCGGTGCTGCTGGTGTTCCATCTCTACGCCTGCTCGCGACTGGCGCTGCACGTCGCCCGGACCCGCTCGCGCACGGCCATGTCGCTGCTGTTCCAGTCCGTGCTGGCGCAGGTCTTCGCGCTGCGCGACCACAACGCGGTGCGGCAGCTCGTGTCCTTCCCGATGCCCGACGCGGGCTGGTCGTTCTCGCACCTGCTGGTGACGCCGATCTACCTGAGCCATCTGAGCGTGCCGCTGCTGCTGTTCGTGGTGGCGCAGATCCTGCTGACGAAGTTCCAGGCGAACGTGAAGCGCGTGCGCGACAACAACCGCATCCTCACCGAGACGCTGCTGCAACGCGAGCGCGAGCTGCTGGTCAGCTACAACCGGCAGCGCGAGATGGAGTCCGAATCCGCCGCGCAGGCCGAGCGCGACCGGATCTACCGCGACCTGCACGACGGCATCGGCTCCAAGCTGGTCACGACGCTGTTCAGCGTGCGCGACCGCGACATCGACCATGACCGCCTCGAGCGCGGCCTGATGGATGCGTTGAAGGACCTGCGCGAGATCATCTCGGTGACGGAGGTCCACGAGCAGCGCACGGTCCACGACATCCTGTTCACCTACTGCAGCAACCTCGACGAGTCGCTCACCCGGGCCGATTTCCAGATCGAGTACGACATTCCCGAAGGCCCCGAGATCGTGCTGCTGGCCGACCTCTCCAAGCAGGTGATGCGCATCGTCGAGGAATCCGTCGCCAACACCATCAAGTACGCCAATGCGAGCCGGCTCTCGATCCGCATGACGGTGCTGCCGGGCGAGCGCCTGGAGGTGCTCATCGAGGACAACGGCCTGTCGGGCGCGGCGCAGCGTGACGCGGTCGCGGACGCGGACGCCGCGGAGGCGCACGGGTGCGGGGACGGGTCGCCGCTGACCGGTGGCACCGGTCTGGACGGCCTGCGCCGGCGCGCCGAACGCATCGGCGCGGCCTTCCTTTTCGAACGCACGCCGCAGGGGGCGCGGACCGCGCTGAGCCTGCCGTTGATGACCTGGCAGGCTCCGGACCCAGCAAACGAGTCGGTCAGCGACTGTTCCCAGTCGGAAACCGCTGCATTGCCACTGAGCTGAGCCATCGAACGTTCCGCCGTTCCTCGAAATACTGACGTCCCGCCCGGGCATCCGGGTCTGTCGACGATTTCCATGGCCATGCAATCTTCCCGACCCTCCCGCAGCGGCGTCACGGTAGCCCGGCTGCTGATCCAACCCGAACCCGTCTGCTCCCGTTTCGCACGTCAAGCCATCATCGACGGCTCCGTCGAGCCGATGGGCCAGGAGCTGTGCTTCCGCTGGAGCGCCGGCATGCGCCGCGCGCCGCCGCCCAGCGCTTATGCGACCAGCCTTCTGCTCAGCCAGGCCCTGCTGGACGGCGGCGTGGCGCATCGCCGTCCCGGTTGCCTGTTCGTCGAGATGGACGCGGCGACCCTGCTCAGTCCGATCGCGGATGTCCTGTGCGGGTCGCTCGGCGCGATCCAACTGCCCGTGGGCGTACCGGTCCAGGAGACCATGACGCGGCGCATCGCGCAATTGCATGCGCGCGGCTACCGGTTCGCGCTGGGCGGCGTGGTGACGCCGGAGGATCCGCGCATCGTCTGGCTGCCGATGGTGTCGTTCGTGAAGCTGGACGCGTCGCTCGCGCCGGTGAGCGCCTGGGCGACGGTCCAGGAACTCACGCGACAGGCCGGCGCCACCCTCATCGCCGATCGCATGACCGATCCCGGCGACTACCTGCGCCTGAAGGCGCTGGGTGTGCGCTACTTCCAGGGCGACCTGCTGATGCCGCCTCAGGAGGAATCGCCGAGGGCGCTGCCGAGCTGCGATCTGGACGTGCTCGGACGCATGTTCCGGCTGATGCGCCACGGCGCGCCCCAGGAAGCGCTGGCCATGACCGCGGCCTCGGATCCGGCGCTGGTGATCCGGCTGCTGATGCTGCACCGCCTGCATGCCGGCCGGGCGCGGCCGCCGGCGAGCCTGACCGAGATGCTGGCGGGGCTCCCCGAGCCGGTCCTGATCGGCTGGCTGCATGTGCTGCGCGGCAGCACCTTCGACCTGACGCCGAGCACGCAGAGCTGGTCGCATGCGGTGCGGGAGCAGATCCACAACTACCGCGCCCGCTTGATCGGCGCGCGAGTCTGCGGCAGTCCGGCCGAGCTGGAGGCCAAGGTCTTCGATCTCTATCGGCGCCTGTGTTCGCGGGAACCCGCCGGCCCGGCGTCATGGTCGTCGATCGACCCGTCCGGCAAGGGGTGAGCAGCGGGCGGAATGGAGAAGCCCCGCAGGGCGGGGCTTCGAGAAGGCTTCGGGCGCGTCCGGCGCTCAGTGGATCGGTTCGTCCGGACCCGGGCCGTTGGAGAGGCCGGTGGCCACGCTGAAGCCCGAATCGCCCAGTGTGCCGACCTCGAGTTCCTCCTCGGTGGCATCGCGCACGTCATGCACCATCACGTGGATGCGCAGGCCGACACCGGCCAGCGGATGGTTGCCGTCCAGCACGATGTGCTCCGGATAGACCTCGGTGACGGTGTAGATGCGGTCGGCCGGCATGTCGGGGGTCGAGGCGCCTTCCGGCAGGCCTTCGAACTGCATGCCGACATCGACGTTCTCGGGGAAGACCTCGCGCGGTTCGAAACAGACCAGGGCGCTGTCGTAATCGCCGAACGCGTCCTCGGGCTCGAGCGCCACGCTGACCTCGTCACCGGCGACCTTGTCGACCAGCGCTTCCTCGACCTTGGTGAACAGGTCCTGGCCGCCGTAGAAGAACTCCATCGCCGGGTCCAGCACCTCGACGGATTGGCCTTGGGCGTCCTCGAGTCTCCAAGTCAGGGAGACGACGCAGGGGGCAGTGATTTGCATCGCGCAATTCTCTCAGACAATGCGCGCCCATGACCTCCAAGTCCAAGACACCCCAAGCCTCCGTGGCCCCCGCGACCTCCGTGGCTTCCTCAGTGCCGTCGAGGCGCGCCCGGGGCGGCGCTGCCGCTGCCATCGCCGCCTCCGGCATCGAGATCGACGCGAAGCTGCCGCTGCTCGGCGGGCTGAGCCCCGCCCAGTTCATGAAGCGCCACTGGCAGAAGCAGCCGCTGCTCGTGCGCCAGGCGCTGCCCGGCGTGGTGCCGCCGGTCGATCGCGCCGGGCTGGCCCGTCTGGCGGCCAGCGACGAGGTGGAATCCCGCCTCGTGTCGCAGCAGGACGGCGATCGCTGGACCATGCGCCAAGGGCCGATCGCGAAGCTGCCCGCCTGGAGCAAGCCGCACTGGACGCTGCTGGTGCAGGGACTGGACCTGCACGCCGAGTCCGCGCAGGCGTTGCTGAGCCGCTTCCGCTTCGTGCCGGAGGCCCGCCTGGACGACCTGATGCTGTCGTATGCCAGCGAAGGCGGCGGCGTCGGCCCCCATTTCGATTCCTACGACGTCTTCCTGATCCAGGTGAGCGGCCGTCGCCACTGGCGCATCGGCCGCCTGGGCGTGTCGACCACGGGCGCGTTGCGCGAGGACGTTCCGCTCAAGGTGCTGTCGGACTTCGAGCCGGAACAGGAATTCACGCTCGAACCCGGCGACATGCTTTATCTGCCGCCGGGCTGGGCGCACGACGGCGTGGCGGTCGGGGGCGATTGCATGACCGCGTCGGTGGGCTTCCGTTCGCCCTGGCGCAGCGAACTGGCCAACGAACTGCTGGTACGGCTGACCGACGACGAGGAAGCGCCGCGTGGCGACCGGATGTATGTCGATCCCCGCCAGTCGGCGACGGGCGAGCCGGGACGCATCCCCGAGGCGCTCACGACCTTCGCGCGCGAGGCGGTGCTGAGGGCGGTCGCGCAGCCGCTGGCGCTGGAGCGGGCGCTCGGCGAGGCGCTGACCGAACCCAAGCCGCGCGTCTTCTTCGAGCCGGGCGAGGCCTTGCCGCCGGGGCAGGGCGCGCGGCTGAGCGCGCGCAGCCGCATGATGTACGACGCGGCGCATGTCTTCATCAATGGACAATCCTTCCGGGCCGGTGGTCGCGACGCGACGCTGATGCGCCGGATGGCGGACCGTCGCACGCTGTCCGCCGCCGAGGTCGCGAAGCTGAGCGACGGCGCACGCGACTTGCTGGATCAATGGACCGAGGACGGCTGGGTGCTGCCGGACTGACCAGGAGGAACTCGACATGCCGCTGGAACCCACGATGCCCGAAGGCCAGACTCCTGGACTCGTGCCTGGACTCGTCGAAACGACGGCGGAGGTCCGGCAAATGCTGCGGCAAGCGCTGCAGCTGGCGGCGGAGCAGGGCGGACGCGAGTTGTGCTGGCTGGATCCGGACTTTGCCGACTGGCCGCTGTCCGAGTCCGCGCTGCTGGACGCGCTGCACCGTTGGGCGCTGCCGCACCGCAGATTGCGCCTCCTGGCGAACACCGACTACGAGACCCTGCGGCGCGTCCATCCTCGTTTCGTCCAGTGGCGCCAGACGCACGACCATGTGGTCCAGGCGCGCGCCTACGATCCGGGCGACCTGGCCGAGCGCAGTACCCCCGCGCCCATGGGCCTCCTGCTGGCACCCGGATTGCTGACGATGAAGCTGTGGACGCCGGCGCGGGCCTCTCTTTCGCTGCATGACGCCCGGGAAGAGGCCATGGCGCGCGAGTGGTTTGACGCAATTGAGCAACGGTCTGCCGACTCGTTCGCCAGCAGCACCCTAGGCTTGTAAGGAGATTACAAACTGGTGGCTATAATTGCTGGCTAGGCGGGGGAAGCGCTCGAGGTTTCTCACGTCTTGGTCTGCTGAAGTTCGTACTTGTCATCTGGTACGACTTCATTAATTACCGGTAATTGATTGTTCGTCTAAAAGTTACTTGAGGACAAGTATGAAAAAGTCGATCCTGTTGGCCTCCCTGCTGGCCGTTGTTGCCCTGACCGCTTGCGGCAAGAAGGAAGAAGCCGTCGCTCCCGTGGCGACCCCGGCTCCGGAAGCTTCGGCTCCCGCCGTTGAAGCCTCGGCCCCGGCTGTGGAAGCTTCGGCTGCCGCTTCCGACGCTGCTGCGCCCGCTTCGGCCGCCAGCAACTAAGACGATCACTCGTCCAGAGAAAGCCGCAAGGGTTCGCCCTTGCGGCTTTTTCTTTGTCTGTGCTTTGCCTGTGCTTCGCTCAGCCGAGCCCCACACTGGTATTAGAGTGGAGTTTACCGAGCCCTGCCGCCGCGAATACGGCGGGTCGCCCGAGTCGAATGCCCCCGCAATGAAAAACGCCACCCGGAGGTGGCGTTTTGTTTTGCGCAAACTGATGGTGTACGGTGGTCCACCATCGAGAGGGATCAGCGCACGTCTTCCATCAGCAGTTGCAGGATGCGCTTGGCCATTTCGTTGGTCTGCTGCTGTCCCTTGTCGTCCAGGATCATGACGGTCGAGCTCGTGCCCTCGGTCTTGACCGACACGCGGTAGCGCACCGCCGTGGAGGTGTTGGTCGCGCCGAACAGGCGCTGGAAGAAGTTGGGTTCTTCCTTGCCGGCCTGGTTCGGGTCGGCGTAGCGCAGGAAGAACAGGCCCTGCTTGCGGTCCCGGTCCTCGATCGTGAAGCCGTGGCGGTCCAGCGACTGACCGACCCGGCGCCAGGCGCGATCGAAGTCCTCGTTGACCTTCAGCTGGTCCGGCACGTCCGCCAGCGAACGCGGCGCGTTGCCGCGCGGCGCTTCGGCGAACGAAGGCGCCGGCTGCTGCGCGTTGGCGACCATGGTCTTGGCGTCTTCTTCCTTGCCGCCGAGCTTGAGCATCAGGCGCGAGGTCATCTCGGCTTCCAGCTCCGGATCGGAGGGGCGGGGCTGCCAGCCGGTCTCGTCGCGCTGCGAGTTCGTGTAGACCTCGACCAGGCCGCGGTGGGTGACGTAGATGTCGGTGCCGCCCTGCTCGTTGCGTTCCAGGCGGGTGCGGTACTTGTCGCGCTCGCCGGTGGAGTACAGCGAGTCCAGCAGCGAGCCCAGCGTCTTGCGGATGAAGTCCTGCGGCAGCTTGGCCTTGTTCTCGGCCCAGTTGGTTTCCATCAGGCCGACGTTCTGGTCCTCGGACTCGATCGTGAAGCCGCGGTCCTGCCAGAAGCCCTTGACCTGCGGCCAGACCTGCTCGGGCGGCAGGGTGCTGTGCAGCCAGCGGGCGTTGCCCAGGCGGTGGAACTCGATCGAACCGGCCTTGTCCAGCGCGACAGGCGCGCCGGCGCTGGCGGCGGTCTGGCGCTGCGCATTCGGCTGCGCGGCCATCTGCGCGGCGCTGATCGGGCCGGTGGGGCGGTTTTCCTTGGGCAGCTGCGTCAGGTCCGGCGGCACGTCCAGGCCGGTGGTCTGCTTGGCCTGGGTGCGGTAGTCGACCTTGTCGCTGCTGGTGATGCTCTCGAACGTGCTGCACGCCGTCAGCGAGGCCAGCGCCATCAGGCAGGCCACGCGCACTGGAGTGGGCGCGCCGGATTCAGAAAGGGAACGAGTCACGCTGGAGATCTCCGAGGTAGGTCGCTGCGGCCCGCGGCCGCTGAAGGAAAAGGTGCGGCCGGCGTGCCGGCCGGGAGTGATTAGAGCAGGCCGGCGTCGCGCAGGGCGCCTGCGACCAGGTCCTGGCCGGCGGGCGTCAGCGGCGTCAGCGGCAGGCGCAGGTTGTTGGGGCAGCGTCCCAGCTTGTTCAGGGCCCACTTGGCCGGTGCCGGGCTGGGTTCGCAGAACAGCTGCTTGTGCAGCGGCAGCAACTGGAAGTGCAGGGCGGTGGCCTCGCGCACGCGGCCCTCGATCGCGGCCATGCACATCTCGTGCATCGCCTTGGGCGCGATGTTGGCGGTGACGCTGACGGAACCGCGCCCTCCCATGAACATCATCGCGATGGCGGTGGCGTCGTCGCCGGAGTAGATGCTGAAGCCTTGCGGGGCATGCTTGATCAGCCAGGCGGCGCGCTCGATGTTGCCGGTCGCGTCCTTGATGCCGAACACGCCGGGCAGCGAGGCGCAACGCAGCGTGGTCTCCACCGACATGTCCGCGACCGTGCGGCCGGGCACGTTGTACAGCATCATCGGGATGTCGACCGCCTCGGCGATCGCCTTGAAGTGCTGGTAGATGCCTTCCTGCGACGGGCGGTTGTAGTACGGGACGACCGACAGCGTGGCGTCGGCGCCGACCTGCTTGGCGAAGCGGCTCAGCTCGATGGCCTCGGCGGTGGCGTTGGCGCCGGTGCCGGCCAGCACCGGCTTGCGGCCCTTGACGTGCTCGACGGTGGCGCGGATGACTTCGCGGTTCTCTTCCATCGTGACCGTCGGGGACTCGCCCGTCGTGCCGACGACGCCGATGACGTCCGTGCCCTGGTCGATGTGCCAGTCGATCAGGCTGCGCAGCCCATCGAAGTCGATGCGGCCGTCTTCGTGCATCGGCGTGACCAGCGCGACGATGCTGCCAACAATTGCGTTCATTGAGGATTCCTCTGGATCGGCGGATTCTACTGAAGCGCCGGGGCTCTTTCGGCGCTCATCCGGGGCTCTCGCGGGACTGCCCGCTCAGCGCAGCCGGTATCTGGGGTAGACCCCAGGCGTCGCGCCGTCGACGGGCCGGTTCTCGCGAACCGCAGCAACGCGTTGGACATACCGGCCGTTGACCACACCGCCCCCGGCGTTGGGGGGCTCTGCCTGGATGAAGCCGTCCTCGTAGGCGAGCACGCGCAGGCCGTGGACGGCGGCCAGCAACTCGCCGGGCCTCAGCAGGAAGTCCGGATTGGCGGGACGGCCGACCGTCTGTTGTCCATCGGTAAAGGTCTCGTAAATCAGCCAGCCGCCGGGCGCGACGGCCTCGACGACGCGCGGCAGCAGCGGCCGCCACAGGTAGTTGGTGACGATCACGACGTCGAAGACGCGGTCCGCCAGCGGCCATGGGCCCTGCTCGATGTCGGCCTCGATCAGCTCGACCCGGTCGGAGAGTCCGGCGAGCGTCGCCAGCGCCGCCGCGTCGCGGTCCACGCCGGTGACGGCCGCGCCTTCACCCGCCAGCAGCCGCAGATGGCGGCCCGAGCCGCAGGCGAGGTCCAGCGCCGTGACGCCGTCACGGTCGCGCCAGGCCTGCGCCCAGCGCAGTACCCAATCGCTGGGGAAAGAGCCGCCGGGGAAGGAGGCGCTGGGGGAAGTAGCGCCGGGGAAAGCAGACAGGCTCATGCGGGGCGTTGTTCCTTCTTGAGGGCCTTCAGGGCCATGCGATCGACCATCGCCGGCGCCAGCAGCTTGAGCCAGCGGCCCAGCTTGCCCTTGGCGGTCATGACGATGTCGCGCTCGCGATTGAGCGTGCCGTCGAGGATCAGTCTGGCGCACTCCTGGACCGGCATCGCGCCGCGTTCGTCGAGGCTGCTCAGCCCCGAGGCGTTGCCCTGCGCATTGAAGCCGCGGTAGCGGATCTGCGTGTCGACGACGCCCGGATAGGCGATGGTCACGCTGACGCCGCTGGCGGCGACCTCGGTGCGCAGCGCCTCGAAGAAACCGGTCATCGCGAACTTGCTGGCGCTGTAGGCGGTGCGGCCCGGGATGCCCAGCAGGCCGGCCAGGCTGGAGACCGCGACGATGCGGCCCTTGCTGGCCTTGAGCGCCGGCAGCGCGGCCTGGGTGCACCAGGCCGAGCCCCACAGGTTGATCAGCATCAGGCGCTGGTACCAGGTCAGGTCCTTGACCTGGTCGAACAGCGCATGCGCCGACATGCCGGCGTTGTTGACCAGCACGTCGATCGCGCCGAAGGCGCCCAGCGTCGTGCGCACGAGTTCCTGGCAGTCCTCCTGCGATTCGACGTCGCAGCGCTGCACGCGGGTGTGGGCGCCGAGCGACTCGCATTCCGCCGCCACCTTCTCCAGCTTGTCGACGCTGCGCGCCGCCAGCACGAGCGAGAGCTTGGCGCCCTCGCGCCGCGCCCATTGACGCGCCAGCTCGGCGCCGATGCCGTCGGAGGCGCCGGTGATGATCACGACCATGTTGTCTCCGTTGTCGTTGCGCTCATTGTTGTCAGAAGCAGGCCCAGATCGCGTCGCCCATCTGCTGCATCAGCGAGGGTTGCGTGTAGGCCAGGAAGACCGCCGCCAGGGCCAGGCCCGCGCCCAGCCACGCCACGATCCGCCAGAGTCCGCGCCGGGTCATGGTTTTGCTCCGCCGTCGCGCGTCAGGCCGCGGCCGCCACCGGGCGACGCGTGATGGCCGTTTCGCGTACCGGCAGGTTGGCCAGCATCGCCATCACGCCCAGCGCGATCGCCAGGTACCAGACGACGTCGTAGGAGCCGGTGGCGTCATAGAGCTTGCCGCCCAGCCACACGCCCAGGAAGCTGCCGATCTGGTGGCTGAAGAACACGAAGCCGCCCAGCATCGACATGTGCTGCACGCCGAAGATCTGCGCCACGATGGCGTTGGTCGGCGGCACGGTGGACAGCCACAGCACGCCCATCACCGCGGCGAAGACGTAGACGCTCGCCGGCGTCAGCGGCACGTTCAGGAAGATGATGATCGCGATCGAGCGCAGCAGGTAGATGCCCGACAGCAGGTAGCGCTTGGGGAATTTCTGGCCCAGCGTGCCGGCGGCGTAGGTGCCGAAGACGTTGAACAGGCCGATCAGCGCCAGCGCGTTGGTGGCGACCTGGGGCGTCAGGCCGTGGTCCTTCAGGTAGCTCGGCATGTGCACGCCGATGAACACGACCTGGAAGCCGCAGACGAAGTAGCCCAGCATCAGCAGCTGGAAGCTGCGGTAGCCGAAGGCCTCGCGCAGCGCCTGGCCGATGCTCTGGTGATGCGCGCCGTGGGCGGCATCCCGTGCCGGCTCGCGCAGGCCGAAGGCCAGCGGCACGATCAGGCAGGCCGCGATCGCCAGCACGAACAGCGCGTTCTGCCAGCCGTTGTAGCCGATCAGCCAGTTCTCGACCGGCACCATCAGGAACTGGCCGAAGGAGCCTGCTGCCGCGGCGACGCCCATGGCCCAGGACCGTTTCTCCGCGGAGACGTTGCGGCTGATGACGCCGTAGATGACCGCGTAGGTGGTGCCCGACTGGGCCAGTCCGATCAGCACCCCGGCGCTGCCGAGGAAACCGGCGGTCGAGGTCGACACCGCCATCAGCGCCAGCCCCGCCGCGTAGAGCAGGGCGCCGGCGATCAGCACCCGCAGCGCGCCGAAGCGGTCGGCCAGCATGCCGGCGAACGGGCCGGCCGCGCCCCAGGCGATGTTCTGGACGGCCAGCGCCAGGGAGAAGGCCTCGCGGGTCCAGCCGCGGTCCATCGTGACCGGCGTCAGCCACAGGCCGAAGCCGTGGCGGATGCCCATCGACAGCGTGACGATCGCGGCGCCGCAGATCAGCACCTGTCGCATCGACAGGCCGCGGGAGGAAGAAGGGGGGATCGGCATCGCGCTCATCCGATCAATGTACCGGCTGGCCGGGCGTCTCAGCGCGTGCCGGTCTTGGATGCGGGTTTCCCCGATGACTTCTTCTTGGCGGACGACTTGGCCGTGGACTTGGCGCCGGACTTCTTGCCGGAGGCTTTCTTCTCGGCGCCGGCGGCGGAGTTCAGCGCGTTGTTCTCCTCGCCGGCGGTGGCGGCGACGTCGTCCAGCTGCGTCAGCACGCGGCCCTGCTTGATGCGCAGGATCGGCTTGTCCAGGGCGTCGAGGTCCTCCAGCGGATTGCCGATCAGCACCAGGAAGCTGGCCTCGCAGCCGGGCTGGAAGCAGCCGAGCTTGCGCTGCGGGAACAGGGCCTTGGGCGTCTCGACCGTGGCCAGGCGCAGCAGGGCGGTCTTGTCGAGCACGCCCAACTGGTCGAGGTGATGGACCTCGCTCAGCGCGTTGCCGGTGAACAGGTCGGAGCCGACCAGCAGCCGCGCGCCGGCGGCCTTGAGCCGCTCCAGGTTCTGCTTCTGCACGGCCTCGATGCGCGCCAGCAGCTCCGGCGCGGGCTGGAACAGCCGCGTCGCGACCGTCGCGGTGACGATGCCGATCTTCTTCTCGGCGGCCAGCGCGGCGACGTCCGGCGGGATCAGATGGGTTTCCGGTTCCTCGCCGTGCTGCGGGAAGTAGCCCGGCAGCTCGGCGATGAAGTCGGCGCCGGCGCGCACCGCGGCAGCGAAGTCGGCGGCGCTCTCGATGTGGACCACGACCCGTCGCTGCTCCGCATGCGCGCGGCGGACCACCTCGGCCACGACCTCGGGCGTCACGCCCAGCCGGCCGCGCTGCTCGGGCACGTGGCGCAGCTCGGGCCGGTCGTGGTAGCTCATGATGACCTTCACCAGGTCGGTGTGGCGGCCGGCGATCAGCGGCCACTTCTGGCCGACCTGCTCGGGCGTGTCCATGACCAGCACCGCCTTGTCGACGATCTGGTCCAGCGCCATCGGCGGCGTGCCGGACTGCAGCATCGCCAGCGGCTGGCCGTCGGACGAGGTGATGCAGGCGGTGGCGAACAGCACGTCCGGTGTCTCCGGCTGCGAGATGCGGGCGCGGATCGGCTCGATCGCGGCCGGATCGGCGCACAGCATCGCCGCGTAGAACACGCCGTCGCGCAGGTAATCCTGACCGAACTTGTCCAGGCCCCAGGCGCTCTGCAGGTTGTGGTTGTGCGCGTCCGCGAGCGGCGCCACCAGCGTCTGGCCGCGCAGCTCCAGCAGGCGGTTGACCTTGCGGGGGCGCTTCTCGACGAAGCGGCCGTCCTCGACGTAGAGCGTGCCGCTCTGCAGCTTCTCGCCGTCGAACCAGCGAGCGTGGCGCAGCTCCAGGGCCATCTCGGGGCTGGCCTTGAAGTCGTCGGCGCGGGCAGTGCCCGCTCCGAAGAGGGAGGTCAGGGCGAGGGCGAGGGCGAGGGCGAGGGGGACCCAGGCACCAAGGGCAGCCAGGACAGCCGGAGGGCGGCGCGAGGAACGGGGCAGGAGCGGCATCGGACCAGTCGGGCGGGGGCGTGCGGACAAGCGGCGGATGCTACGACAGCGCTCCCATGCCGCAAGCGCTCGATCGGTAACCGGAAGTGCGGGAACGGCGGCCTCGTGCGGCCTGCGCGCGCGGGTCCCCCGCAGGGGGTGGAAACCCCCATGGGAACGACCCCTGCCGGCAGGTGGTCGGGAGCGTCACCGACGCTGCATAGAATCCCGCCCCATGGCAACCAAAGCAGTCACTCCCACCAGCAGCGCCCCGGGAAGCTACGGCGAAGGCTCGATCCGCGTCCTCAAGGGACTGGAGCCCGTCAAGCAGCGCCCGGGCATGTACACCCGCACCGACAACCCCCTGCACGTCATCCAGGAGGTGATCGACAACGCGGCCGACGAGGCGCTGGCCGGTCACGGCAAGCGCATCGCCGTCACCCAGCACACCGACGGCTCGATCACCATCGAGGACGACGGCCGCGGCATTCCCTACGGCCTGCATCCCGAGGAGGGCGTGCCGGTCGTCGAGATCGTCTTCACCCGGCTGCACGCCGGCGGCAAGTTCGATAAGGGCTCGGGCGGCGCCTACAGCTTCTCGGGCGGTCTGCACGGCGTGGGCGTGTCGGTGACCAACGCCCTGGCCAAGCGGCTGCAGGTGACGGTCTACCGCGAGGGTAACGTCGCGACGCTGGCCTTCTCGGGCGGCGACGTCATCGAGCCGGTGGCCACGCGCAAGGCCGAGCTCAAGGCCGGCGACCGCAAGCAGGGCACGACGGTGCGCGTCTGGCCCGACGGCAAGTATTTCGAGAGCGCCGACCTGCCCAAGGGCGAACTGGTGCACCTGCTGCGTTCCAAGGCCGTGCTGATGCCCGGCGTCACGGTGACGCTGACGCAGGAGAAGACCGGCGAGACGCAGACCTGGACCTACAAAGGCGGCCTGCGCGACTACCTGATGCAGGCGCTGCCCGCTGATCCGCTGATCCCGCTGTTCGAGGGCGAGCAGTTCGCGACCGCCTCCGAGAGCGAGAACTTCGCCGAGGGCGAGGGTGCCAGCTGGTGCGTGGCCTTCACCGAGGAGGGTCAGGTCATGCGCGAGAGCTACGTGAACCTGATCCCGACGGTGGCCGGCGGGACGCACGAGTCCGGCCTGAAGGACGGCCTGTTCGGCGCGATCAAGGGCTTCATCGAGATGCACGCGCTCGCGCCCAAGGGCGTGAAGTTGATGGCGGAAGACGTGTTCTCGCGCGCCAGCTTCGTGCTGTCGGCCAAGGTGCTGGATCCGCAGTTCCAGGGCCAGACCAAGGAGCGGCTGAACTCGCGCGACGCGCTGCGGCTGGTGTCCGCCTTCGTGAAGCCGGCGCTGGAGCTGTGGCTCAACCAGCATGTCGAACACGGCAAGAAGCTGGCCGAACTCGTCATCAAGCAGGCGCAGACGCGCCAGCGCGCGGCGCAGAAGGTCGAGAAGCGCAAGAGCTCCGGCGTGGCCGTGCTGCCCGGCAAGCTCACCGACTGCGAAAGCACCGACCTGCTGCACAACGAGCTCTTCCTGGTCGAGGGCGACTCGGCGGGCGGTTCGGCCAAGATGGGCCGCGACAAGGAATTCCAGGCCATCCTGCCGCTGCGCGGCAAGGTGCTGAATGCCTGGGAGGTCGAGCGCGACCGGCTGTTCGCCAACAACGAGATCCACGACATCTCGGTGGCCATCGGCGTCGACCCGCACGGCAAGAACGACGAGCCGGACCTGTCCGGCCTGCGCTACGGGAAGATCTGCATCCTCTCGGACGCGGACGTCGACGGCGCCCACATCCAGGTGCTGCTGCTGACGCTGTTCTTCCGCCACTTCCCCAAGCTGATCGCCACCGGCCACGTGTACGTGGCGCGGCCGCCGCTGTTCCGCGTGGACGCGCCGGCGCGGGGCAAGAAGCCCGCGGCCAAGCTCTACGCGCTGGACGAGGGCGAGCAGACCGCCATCCTCGACAAGTTGCGCAAGGAGGGCGCGCGCGAAGGCAGCTGGAGCATCAGCCGCTTCAAGGGCCTGGGCGAAATGAACGCCGAGCAGCTCTGGGACACGACGCTGAATCCGGAGACGCGCCGCCTGCTGCAGGTGCAGTACGGCGAGCTCGACTTCGGCGACACCGAGGGCGCCATCAACAAGCTGATGGGCAAGGGCGAGGCGGCCGCGCGCCGCGAACTGATGGAGTTGCACGGCGACTCCATCGAAGTGGACGTCTGAAGCCCGGACCGCGCCATGCTGGAACACCGCGTCACGCTCCGACCCACGATGCTGTTCGACCTGGACTTCGTCGTGGGCGTGGAGCAGGACGCGGGCAACCGGCCCTTCATCACGCCGTGGGAGCGCACGCAGCACGAGGGCGCCGTCCGGTTCCCGGACGCGCGGCACTTCATCGTGGAGCTGGACGCCGAGCGCGCCGGTTTCGTGATCCTGCAGGGCTGCCGCAATCCCAACCGCTCGGTGGAGCTCAAGCGCATCGTGCTCGGCCCGAAGGGGCAGGGCGTCGGCCGCCTGTGCGTGCGGCTGCTCAAGAAGATGGCGTTCACGCAGCTGGGGGCGCACCGCTTCTGGCTGGACGTGAAGGGCCGCAACACGCGGGCGCAATCGCTGTATCGCAGCGAGGGTTACGTCGAGGAAGGCCGGCTGCGCGAATGCGTGCGGGTCGAGCCGATGCCCGATGCCGACGGCGTCATGGACGAGGGCTTCGACGACCTGATCGTGATGTCGCTGCTCAGGCGCGAATACGAGGCGCGCGCCGCGCAGGGGCTGGAGGCCGCATGAGCCACGGTCGTCCCACCTACGGCGGACGCTGGCTGCGCAAACGGCTGGCGCTGAGCATCGCGGTGGCTTTCGCGGCCAAGCTGTCGCCGGCGCACGCGGAGCTCTGGGGCTACGTGGATGCCGACGGCATCGCGCATTTCGCGCCGGTGCAGGTGGACAGCCGATTCCAGCCGGTGATGTCGCCGCTGAGCGGCATCCGGCGCGTGCCGGGCAAGACCGACCACGGCCAGCGCATGCTGACCTGGCTGGACATCGCGCCTGAGGTGAAGGCGGTGCAGCCGTACCTGCGCGAGGCGGCCGCGGCCACCGGCATCGACGCGGAGTTGCTGAAGGCGATCATCGCGGTCGAGTCCGGCTTCAAGCCCGACGCGGTGTCGCCGCGCGGTGCGACCGGCCTGATGCAGATCACCGCGGCGACGGCGCAGCGCTACGCGACGCCGGACGAGCTGCGGCGCGCCGGGTACCTTCAGGATCCGCGCACCAATGTGCTGATCGGTGCGCGGATGCTGGCGGACCTGACGCGGCGCTTCGGACGCCTCGATGCGGCGCTGGCCGCCTGGAACGCCGGCGAGGGCGCGGTGCGGCGTGCCGGGGGGCACATGCCCGACATCGACGAGACGCAGGCCCATGTGCACTTGGTGCTGGAGCTCTACTGGGCGCTGCTGCAGCGCAGCCTCGGCAGCCGGGCCAGGCAATTGACGATGATCGCGGCGCCGCTCGAATGAGCGCCATGCGCGGTCGCAAGAACATTCCCCCAAGACATTCGCAAGCAGATTCGAACGACCGGCGCAGGCCGGCATGAGAGAGATGACCCAAGAGACCTTTGATTTCGAGAACCCGAACGGACCCGGCGGCCCGGGCGGGCAGTCCCCGTCGGGCGACGCGCTGACGCTGGCGCAGTACGCGCAGCAGGCCTACCTGGAGTACGCGCTGTCGGTGGTGAAGGGCCGGGCGCTGCCGTCCTACAGCGACGGCCAGAAGCCGGTGCAGCGGCGCATCCTGTTCACGATGGAGCGCCTTGGACTGGGCTTCACCGGCACGACCGGCGCGAAGGCGGTCAAGAGCGCGCGCGTGGTCGGCGAGGTGCTGGGCAAGTACCACCCGCACGGCGACCAGGCCGCGTACGACGCGATGGTGCGCATGGCGCAGGACTTCAGCCAGCGTTACCCGCTGGTCGACGGCCAGGGCAACTTCGGCAGCCGCGACGGCGACAACGCCGCCGCGATGCGCTACACGGAAGCGCGGCTGTCGGCCTACTCGCGCCTGCTGCTCGATGAACTCGACCAGGGCACGGTCGACTTCCAGCCCAACTACGACGGCTCCGAGAGCGAGCCCCGCGAGCTGCCGGCCCGGCTGCCGTTCGTGCTGCTGAACGGCGCCTCCGGCATCGCGGTCGGCATGGCCACGGAGATCCCCAGCCACAACCTGCGCGAAGTCGCCGAGGCGGCGGTGCTGCTGCTCAAGCGCCCGGACTCGAGCGACGACGAGCTGTTCGGAATCATCAAGGGTCCGGACTATCCGGGCGGCGGCCAGCTGATCAGCTCGGCGGACGAGATCCGCGCGGCCTACAGCACCGGCCGCGGCAGCTTGAAGGTGCGCGCGCGCTGGAAGATCGAGGACCTCGCCCGCGGCCAGTGGCAACTGGTCGTGACCGAGCTGCCGCAAGGCGTCAGCACGGCCAAGGTGCTCGAGGAGATCGAGGAACTGACCAACCCCAAGGTCAAGACCGGCAAGAAGACGCTGACGGCGGAGCAGCTGCAGCTCAAGGCGTCGGTGCTGGCTGTGCTGGACAAGGCCCGCGACGAGTCCAACAAGGACGCGCCGGTGCGCCTGGTCTTCGAGCCCAAGAGCCGCACGGTCGACCAGCAGGACTTCATCAACACGCTGCTCGCGCAGACCAGCCTGGAGACGACGGCGCCGCTGAACCTGACGATGGTCGGCGACGACGGCCGCCCGACGCAGAAGACGCTGCGCAAGATCCTGACGGAGTGGATCGGTTTCCGGCTGAACACGGTGACCCGGCGCACGCAGCATCGCCTGGACAAGGTCCGCGACCGCATCCATATCCTGGAAGGCCGCCACGAGATCCTGCTGCACATCGACGAGGTCATCGCGCTCATCCGCCATTCGGATGAACCGAAGCCTGCGCTGATCGAGCGCTTCAAGCTGAGCGAGCGCCAGGCCGAGGACATCCTGGAAATCCGACTGCGCCAGCTCGCGCGGCTGGAGTTCATCAAGATCGAGCAGGAGCTGAAGACCCTGCGCGAGGAGGCCGGCAAGCTCGAGGAAATCCTCTCCAACCCGTCGGTGCTGCGCCGCACGGTGGTCAAGGAGATCGAGGCCGACGCCAAGCAGTACGGCGACGACCGCCGCACCGAGATCAAGGAAGACAAGCGCGCGGTGGCCGAGGTGCGCATCGTCGACGAGCCGGTCACGGTCGTCGTCAGCCTGAAGGGCTGGGTGCGTGCGCTCAAGGGCCACGAGGTGGATGCGGCGACGCTGGCGTTCAAGTCGGGCGACTCGCTGTATGGCGTGTTCCCGTGCCGCAGCGTCGATCCGCTGGTGGTGCTGGGCACCAACGGCCGGGCGTACTCGGTGCCGGTCTCGGCGCTGCCGGGCGGCCGCGGCGACGGCCAGCCGATCACGACGCTCATCGAGCTCGAGTCGGGCACGCAGATCGCGCATTACTTCGCCGGCGCGTCGACGCAGAAGCTGCTGCTCGCGGGCACCGGCGGCTTCGGCCTGGTGGCCGAGGTCGGCGACCTGGTCGGCCGCCAGAAGGCGGGCAAGAGTTTCCTGAGCCTGGAAGGCGAGGAGCGTCCGCTGCCGCCGTCGGTGGTGCCGGTCGCCGCCGCGAAGGGAGAGCCCGCGGGTGTGCAGGTCGCCTGCCTGTCGATGGCCGGCCGCCTGCTGACCTTCGCGATCGACGAGCTCAAGCACCAGCCCAAGGGCGGGCGCGGCCTCACGCTGATCGACCTGGAGCCGAAGGACGCGCTGGTCAGCGTCGCCGCGTTCACGAACCTGCTGATGGTCAGCGGCACGGTCCGCGGCGGCAAGGCCAAGGAGGAGCCGCTGCGCAACGCGGCCCTCGCGGCCTATGCCGGCAAGCGCGCCAAGAAGGGCAAGGCCTGTGACGTCATGACCAAGCCGATGCGCGTCACGGCGGGCTGATCGCCCGTTCGGTCCGGACCGGTGTCAGTCTCATCAGGGGACTGCCGCCGAGCCGGTTCACGATGCCGCGTTCCAGCGGACGGTTCCGATCGATGGACTGGCCGTCGAACTTCGACAGCATCTCGATGAGGAACAGCTGGGAATCCGCGACCGCCAGATAGCGACCGGGGCATCGGTTCGGACCGGAAAAAAAGGTCTGCACGATGTCGTCATGCCGCTGGTTGAACAGTTCCAGTGTCGGCCGACCGTCTTCGGCCAGCGCCAGGTCGATGTCCGGGACGTGCCGGGCCTGCATGTCTTCGATGTCGAAGATCACCGCGTCTCCTTTCCGGAGCGGGTGCGACGTGCCGTTGCCGTCGGTGAAGGATGTTGCGTCCAGGACATCCCGGGACACGATGCCCACCGGACTTTCGGTCAGGGTGGCCGGCAGGAGCTGGCGCAGTGTGGGGCAGTTGCGCAGTTGCGTCACCTCGCCCACGCCGTCCGGAAAGTCCTCGCGGATGAGGCGCCGCAGCTGCTGGAGTTCCTTGGGGTGCTCGTAGAAGTGGTGGAGCGTCCTTTCAATCTGGTTGCCGGTGGTGAACAGCGACGCCGCGAGACTCATCGCGGCGTCGACCAGCACGGGCTTCGGCAGCCGCGTCGCTTCGTTCACCTGCGCTGGATCGATCTTGTGGCGCTTGAGGATGCTCAAGGCCAGGGAGTCCCCGATGTCGTGCCGGTCCGCGCCCGCGACGAGCATCCTGCGGCCGGCCTCATGGAACTCGTCGGCGGCGCGGCGCGCCTCCTTGGCCATGTAGGGCGCCGTGCCGGGCAGGTTGGCGGCGAGGGCGGTCTTGAGCATCGATGTGGCCTCCCGGTGCAGCGCCTCCACCCCGCGCCTGAACACGTCGACCTGATCGCAGAGATCGACGTCGACACCGGCGATGGCACGCGCGCCCACGTCGAAGAGGTAGCGCAGGATGATGTCCCGCATGTCCACTGGCGCGTCTGGCGCCGCTGAGAGGGCGGCTCGGGTCGTGGCCGCCGCCCGGTTCGCGTGGGCGGCGATCTCCGGCGTCAGCGCCTCGATGTGGCGCTGGCCGAAGTGACGGTTGAACTCGCCGGCCCGGCGCTCATGCAGCTTGCCGTGCGGCATCAGGAACAGCGTGTCCGGGCCGAAGACCGATTTCAGCAGATTGACGCCCGGGCCGCGGTCGAGCGCTCGATCGCGCGCCAATGTCCGCATCAAGTCGGCATCGCGCACGAACACGAGTTGTGCCTTGCCGGGCAAGGCGACGATCGTGGTGGCCGGTGTCGGGGGCAATCGTCGGACGGTGTCGGAGGGGTGGGTCGACAGGAGCTGGGCCAGGTTGGAGAAGGGACGAAGGCAATCGAAGGAGAACATGCAGGCAGTGGGCTGAAGCGAGGCGCATTGGTGGCGGCAACGATGTCAGACGTTCCCGACGCTTGCGGCCGGGCCATGCCGGGTCGGTACCTGTCCTGGAAAGAGCGCAGGGGACACGGCGTGTCCCCTGTCCCTGGCGGCTGTGACGCACCGCAACAAAAGTCGCCGTTTCGTGCAGGACACGAACAGGTGGCGCGGTGCAAACTCCGTCACGAATCAACTCGACTGACGGATCGGCAGCCATGAAATTGAAGTCTCTCGCGCTGGCGCTCGCCGCCACGCTGATCGCCGGTGCCGCGGGCGCTGCAACGCTGGATCCCGTGTTCGTCACGCCGGACGTGACCCCGAACGGCAGCTTCTCGCAGGTCGTCCTCGGGTCCTTCACCCTGACGCAGGCCTCCGATGTCACCGGCTCGGTGTTCGCGGCGACCAACATCAACTTCGACAACGGCTTCAACGTGCCGCTGCAGTCGGTGAGCTTCAGCTTCGCGGGCCTGAACGGCCTGACCGATCTGGACCTGAGCGCGACGGGCTTCCGTTACGCCAACCTGGCCGCCGGCACGTATCAGTTGATCGCCAGCGGCTCGCTGAGCGGTGCCGGCTTCGGCGGCATCGCGGTGCTGTCGACGACGGTCGACGTCGTCGCGGCCGCCGTGCCGGAGCCCGCGACCTATGCGCTGATGCTGGCCGGCCTGGCCGGCATCGGTGTCGCGGCGCGTCGCCGCCGCCAGGACTGATAGTCGCGGCCGCAGGGTGCGGCCGCTGCCTTGACGGCCGCTCACGCGGCCGTTTCTCTTTCAGCCGCTCAACGCGGCCACAGCACCTTCAGCCATCGCGGGCGCCACGACAGCGTGGCCGCGACGGCCGACGCGGCGCCCGCGAGCAGCATCAGCCAGACCAGCGCGGCCATCGACGGGTGATCCGCCCTCAGGCACAGGCCCAGCGACAGCGCCAGCGCCAGCACGCCGGCAGCGCGGAGATTCCGGGCGGTGGCCGCCTTCGGCGCCTCTTCGCCGTGGACCTGCTCCCAGTGGGTGTCCATCGCCAATGCCAGCCAGCCGAAGCCCAGCACGGCGTTCGCGGCGGCGGCGCTCAGCAGCACAACGGGCTCAGCCATGACGGGCTCCCGCGGTCTTCAGGGCGGACGGCGACGCCGACTCTGCCGACGCTGAACGCCTGACCCTCTGCGCGAGCTTCCCCGCGGCGAAGAGGGCGACGGCGGCCGTCGCGATCAAGCTCAGATCCATACCGGCGACCGGCCAGTAGCCGGCCGACAGCGTCTTGCCGAGGTGGTCGCCCGTCGTGAGCGCGTTCGCGACCACCGCCGACGCCGCGCCCACGGCGATGACCCAGCATTGCTCGCGCCAGGCCGGATTCATCTTCGCCCTTGCAACCGCGCCGCCGCGCACGAAGGCATGCACCATCGTCAGCGCCCAGGTGCCCCAGAAGACATTGCGCTCCCACTCGCCCTTGTCGGCGAGCGACTCCGGCAGCAGCCGGTTGGCGATCAGCATGGCCATCGTCGCGACCAGCATGCCGGTGACCGTCGTCACCGCCAGCGCGTCGACGACGCGGCTGCCTTGTCCGCCCGCCTTGGCGTGCTGCTGCTTGCGCTTCTCGACGAAGAACAGGAAGCCCGTCGCGATGCACACGCAGCCCAGCAGCCCGCCCAGCACGTAGAGCCAGCGCAGCAGCCAGTGGCGGAAGTGCTGCAGGTGCAGCCCGGTGAGGAACTCGTTGACGCTGTCGACGGCGGTGCGCGGCGGATCCTCGCGCAGCAGCTCGCCGGTGCTCGCCTTGAAGTGGACGCCTTCGCCGGTGAGCGCGACGCGGTCGGTGCCGGCGCGATACACGCTCACGTAGGCGTTGGCGTCCCCGACGTGCTGCAGGTTGACGAAGCCCACGTCGCCGGCCATGCCCTTGGCGGCCCAGCGGCGCTGCGCCTCGGCCACCATCGCGTCGACCGACGCCAGCGGCGCGGCGACGCCGGCGCGTTCGTGCGGCAGGCCGGTCTCCTTCGCCTCGAGGCGTTCGGACAGGTCGTGCAGGTCGTGCAGCTGCGTGTGCGCCACCGGGAAATAGATGCCCGCGAAGATCACCAGCCCCGTGAACGCGAAGAAGAAGTGGAAGGGCAGGGCCACCACGCCGGTCAGGTTGTGCAGGTCCAGCGCGCTGCGCTGCACGGTCTTGTTGCGGCGGAAGGTGAAGAACTCGCGGAAGATCTTGCGGTGCATGACCACGCCGCTGACCAGCGCGGCCAGCATCATCAGCGCCGAGAAACCGACGATCCAGTAGCCCAGGTCCTTCCAGCTGAAGTGCAGGCTGTAGTGCAGTGGATAGAAGAACTCGCTGCCGATGCGCAACTGGCCCTGCGGCAGCACCGCGCCGCTGCGCGGATCGAGCGCGTGGACCGCGAAGACGGTCTCGTCCGGATCCTTCGCGTTCGGGACCTTGAAGCCCGCGAACACCGACACCACCGGATCGCGGTGCGTCGTGTACGCGCCCCAGCTGCTGACGTCGTCGAAGCGTTCCGGCAGCGGGCCGTTGACGCGACCCTCGAGCAGCGCGACGGCCTCCTTGGCCGGCTGCATCTTCTCGAAGGCGGGCTTGAGGATCTGGTCGAACGACGGCATCGGCTGCGGCTCGAAGCGCGAGGACGGGATCGCCCAGCGGTCGATCTCGCGGTCGAAGACCGACAGCGCGCCGAAGAAGAACACCACCATCAGCACGAAACCCAGCACCAGGCCGAACCAGGTGTGCAGCCAGGCCATCGAGAGCCGGAAGTTCTGGAACATGGTCCGCTCCTTTCGCGTCAGGCGAGCAGCGCGCGCTGGATCAGCGCGGCCGCTCCGGTCATGACGCCGGCGCCGGTCAGCAGCACCGCCCAGGTCACGCCGATGCGACGCGCCGCGAAGCTCCACAGGAACACCACCAGGAAGAGCAGCACGCCCAGGATGGCGCTCAGGTGCTCGGCGTCGTGGAAGGACATGCCCAGCGCATACAGCCCGCTGTGCGCGATCGCGATGAAGCCCCAGCAGAACGCGTAGCCGCCGAGGATGGCTGCGGCGATGCGCGACAGGAGCTGGAGCGGCAGCGGTCGGCTCCCCCCACGGGCGGGACTGGTCGCGGTGTCAATCATGGGCGGGCTGGCGTTGGTCAAATGGTAATGCGAGGCATTATCGTCTTCGCAACGGCCCACACCGGATGAAGTTCCAGGTCTGGCAGCAGGTCTTTGCTGAACGCGCCAACGAAAAAGCGCTCCGGAAGGAGCGCCTTGTGAGGTTGGAAGGGAAGGGTAGAAGACCGATGCAGTTCAGAGCCGCGCCATCGCCTTCGCGCAGTCGGGCACCAGCGCCGGACCCTTGTAGATCAGGCCGGTGTAGAGCTGGACCAGGTCCGCGCCGGCCTGCAGCTTGGCACGGGCGTCCTCGCCGCTGAGCACGCCGCCCACGCCGATGATCGGGTAGCCACTGCCCAGCGCCGAACGCAGCAGGCGGATCACGCGATTGCTGGCTTCGAACACCGGGGCGCCCGACAGGCCGCCGGCTTCGGCCGCATGCGGCAGGCCCTGCACGGCCTCGCGCGAGATCGTCGTGTTGGTCGCGATGACGCCGTCGATGCCGTGGCGCTTCAGGCTGGCAGCGATGACGGCGACCTGATCCTCCTCGAGGTCGGGCGCGATCTTCACGAACAGCGGGACCTGGCGGCCGCTCTCGTCCTGCAGCGCGAGGCGGCGCACCTGCAGCGGACCGAGCAGCGCATCCAGCGCCTCGTCGCTCTGCAGCTGGCGCAGGTTCTTGGTGTTGGGGCTGGAGATGTTGACGGTGATGTAGTCGGCGTGCGGGAACACGCCTTCCAGACCGATCAGGTAGTCGTCGACCGCGCGCTCGATCGGCGTCGCGGCGTTCTTGCCAATGTTCAGGCCGAGCAGCCCCCCGTGGTGGCGGAAGCTGTGCGAGCGCTTCACGTTGGCGATGAACGCGTCCAGCCCCTCGTTGTTGAAGCCCAGGCGGTTGATCAGCGCCTGTTTCGCGGGCAGGCGGAACATGCGCGGCTTGTCGTTGCCGGGCTGCGCCTTGGGCGTGACGGTGCCGACCTCGATGAAGCCGAAGCCCATCGCGCCGAGGCCGTCGATGCAGCGGCCGTTCTTGTCGAGGCCCGCGGCCAGGCCGATGCGGTTGGGGAAGCGCAGTCCGGCGACGGTCACCGGATCCGAGACCCGGGTCTGCGCCCAGGCGCATTGGGCGGGGGTGTTCTGCAGACGGGCGATGCTGCCCAGGGTCAGTTCGTGCGCGTGTTCGGGATCCAGACCGAACAGGAAGGGACGGGCGAAGCCGTAGGGGATGAGAGCCATGATGGGGGCGGATTGTCTCATCGCGCCCGGAACCGCCCGCGCCGTGCCTACTCCTGGCGTGCGAACGGTGATGGGGGACTCTCCCTGGCCCGAACGGGCCGGGGCCCGGACGAGTGCCGCGGCGGATCCACCGGAATGCCGGCCGATACGGGTGTCAGGCGGGTTCCGGGCGATCCCACGGCGGGACGTCGCCGAACCGTTCGACACAGAAATCGATCAGCGCCCGGACCTTGGGGCTGGGGAAGCGGCTCGGCAGATACACCGCGTAGAGCACGTTCGCCTCGGCCGGTCCGCCCAGCGGCGTCCAGTCCGGAAGCAGGGCGGTGAGCCGGCCCTCGCGCAGGTCGCGGCCGATCGCGTAGGTCGGCAGCACCGCCAGCCCCATGCCGGCGAGCGCCGCCACGCGCAGCGACTCGCTGCTGTTGGCGGTGAGGCCGCTCTCGAAGCGCAGCGCGCCGGAGATCTCGACCTCGGCCTCGCCGTCGACCGGATGCCGGAAGCGCCAGCGCTCCGGCGCATGCAGGTAGCCGAAGCGCAGGCAGCGGTGCCCGGCCAGGTCCGCGACCGCCGTCGGCGTGCCGTGTCGGGCGAGGTAGTCCGGCGAGGCGCACAGCACGAAGCGGATGTCGGCCAGCTTGCGCGCGACGAGCCCGGGACTCGGGCGGCCGGTCAGCCGCATCACGACGTCGAAACCTTCCTCGGCGAGGTCGACGTAGCGGTCGTTGAGCCCGAGCACGACCTGCAGCTGCGGATGCCTCGCGCAGAACGCCGCCATCAGCGCGGTGAACTGCAGGTTGCCGAAGGCGGTGGAGGTGCTCAGCCGCAGGACGCCGCGAGGCTGTTCGCGCTGGCCGGCGAGTTCCGCATCGAGCGCCTGCGCCTCCTCGATCAGGCGCTGGGCGCGCTCGTACACGCTGCGGCCCTCCGCGGTGGGGCTGATGCTGCGCGTGGTCCGGTGCAGCAGCCGGGTGCCGAGTTGCTGCTCCAGCCGCGCCACCTGCTTGCTGACGGCGGATTTCGTCGCACCCAGCAGCTTGGCCGCGCCCGAGAAGCTGCGCGCGTCCACGACGCGGGCGAAGGCTTGCAGGTCTTCCAGGCGTCCCATGGCGATCCTCCGATTGTTCTCGATCTGGAAACTCTAAAACGAATCGACAGCGGATTGTGTCCGATAGGCTTCATTTCTAGAGTTCATCCCATCGCTGTTCACCTGGGAGTCCGCGATGACGACCTCGATCCTGCTCACTGCCACCCCTGGCCCCGCGCGGCCAGACCGTCTCGGCGCCCTCGTCGCGCTGAGCCTGCCGGTGCTGTTCATCCTGCTGTGGAGCACCGGCTACGTCGCCGGCAAGCTGGCGCTGCCGCATGCGGGGCCGTTCACGCTGCTGGCGCTGCGTTTCGGGCTCGCGGCGGTGGTGCTGCTCGCCGTGTCGGTAGCGACACGCGCGCCGTGGCCGAAGACCGCGCGGGCCTGGATCCACCTCGGCGTCGTCGGGCTGCTGATGCAGGTGCTGCACTTCTCCGGCGTCTACTGCGCGATCGCCTGGGGCCTGCCGACCGGCGTGGCGGCGCTGCTGATCGGGATGATGCCGCTGGCCACCGCCATGGGCGCCCACCTGTGGCTGGCCGAGCGCATGAGCGCCGCGCAGTGGCTGGGCATGCTCGGCGGCGCGGCGGGCGTGGCGCTGGTGATCGTCGACCGACCCCTGGGCGGCGGCGCCTGGATGGCCTACGGCGCGGGCCTGCTCGGCCTGACCGGCCTGGTCGCCGGCACGCTGTACCAGAAGCGCTTCTGCGCCGGCATGGACCTGCGCACCGGCAGCGGCATCCAGATGACGGTCTCCGCGCTCGCCGTGCTGGCGCTGGCGCTCTGGCGCGAGCCCGGCGCGCCGGACTGGAGCCTGGAGCTCCTCGGCTCGACGCTGTGGCTGGGCCTGGTGAACTCGATCGGCGCGTTCAGCCTGATGTTCGTGATGATCCGGCGCGGCCAGGCCGGCGCGGTGGCCAAGCTCTTCTACCTGATCCCCGGCGTGTCGGCGCTGATGGGCATGGGATTGCTCGGCGAGCACTTCGGCGCGCTGGCGCTGGCGGGCTTCGTCGTGTCGGCTACCTCGGTGGGACTCGCCTCGATGTCCCGGTCGGGCGGATAATCGGCGGTTCCATTTCGCGATTCGGCGCCCGAGAGGGCGCACCGCCGCCGCCATGAAGCACCTCGACCACCCGCAGCACGATCGCGAGATCGGTTCCGCCGACTCCACCCGCGACGACACCCGCACCGACGACACCCGCATCGACGCGGTCCGCCCGCTGATCTCGCCGGCGCTGCTGCTCGACGAGCTGCCGCTGCCGGAAGCCTCGCTGAAGGTCGTCGAGACCGCGCGCCGCGAGATCAGCGACGTGCTGCACGGCCGCGACGACCGGCTGCTGTGCATCGTCGGCCCGTGCTCCATCCACGACCACGGCCAGGCGATGGACTACGCCCGGCTGCTCAAGGACCTGCGCGGCGAACTGCAGCAGGACCTGCTGATCGTGATGCGCGTGTACTTCGAGAAACCGCGCACGACGGTGGGCTGGAAGGGCTACATCAACGACCCGCACCTGGACGGCAGCTTCCACATGAACGAAGGCCTGCGACTGGCGCGCCAGCTGCTGCTGGACGTCACGGCGCTGGGCCTGCCCGCGGGCACCGAGTTCCTGGACCTGCTGTCGCCGCAGTACATCTCCGACCTGATCGCCTGGGGCGCCATCGGCGCGCGCACCACGGAAAGCCAGAGCCACCGCCAGCTGGCGTCGGGCCTGTCCTGCCCGGTGGGCTTCAAGAACGGCACGGACGGCTCGGTGAAGATCGCCGCCGACGCGGTGCTGGCGGCGCGCGCGAGCCACGCCTTCATGGGCATGACCAAGATGGGCCTGGCCGCGATCTTCGAGACCCGCGGCAACGATGACTGCCACCTGATCCTGCGCGGCGGCAAGGCGCCGAACTACGACGCGGCCTCGGTGCAGGCGGCGGCCGAGGTGCTGAAGGCGGCGGGGCTGCGCGAGCAACTGATGATCGACTTCTCGCACGCGAACTCGTCGAAGAAGTACGAGCGCCAGATCGACGTCGGACACGACGTCGGCGCGCAGATCGCCGGCGGCGACGAGCGCATCACCGGCGTGATGGTCGAGTCGCACCTGCAGCCGGGCCGCCAGGACCTGCTGGCCGGCCAGACCAAGTCCGACCTGCTGCCCGGCGTGTCGATCACCGACGCCTGCCTGGGCTGGAGCCAGACCGAGCCGCTGATGCGCTCGCTGGCGGCGGCGGTGCGCCAACGTCGCGAGCGACGCGTGGCCTGAGCGCATGTGGGGCACGATGACGACGCTGGTGGCCCATCCGTGGGCTTACCCGGCGTTCTCGGTCGTGCACCTGATCGGGCTGGGCGCGTTGTTCGGTGGACTGCTGGTCTTTGAACTGAGGACCTTGGGCGTGCGCCGCGAGCTCGATCCGTCGTCGCTGGCGCGGCTGGCAATTCCCACGGCATTGGCGGGCTTCGCGCTGTGCGCGGCGTCGGGCGCGGCGATGTTCGCGATCCAGCCGCAGGAGCTGTGGGTCAATCCGGCGCTGCGGATCAAGGTCGCGCTGATCGCGCTGGCAGGCCTGAACGCGGCGTGGTTCCACTGGCGCGGCGGCGTCCGCGCGCAGGACCGCCTCGGGCGCTGGCAATGCCTGCTGTCGTTGGGTATTTGGGTCGCTGTCATCATCTGCGGGCGCTGGATCGCGTTTGTCTGACGCGCTCGTCTGACATCCCGCCCGCCGGCGCGTCCTTCACTTCCTTCTCTTCCTTCCAGGAGGCTCCGAAGGAACGTCGTCTGTTGCTGGCCGCGCTCGCGGCCGGGCCCCTGATGCCCGCCACCGTCCGCGCCCATCATGGGTGGAGCGGCTTCGACCAGGACCGCCCGCTGTACCTCGAGGGCCGCGCGGCCAAGGTCACCTGGCGCAATCCGCATGCGGAACTGGATCTGGACGTGCCGGAGCGGCTCGTGCTGCCGGCCGACCTGAAGCAGCGGGCGCTGCCGAAGCAGACCACCGCCGTCGACGGCGAGGCCCTGCTCGCGAAGACGCAGCTGCCCACGCGGCGCGACCGGCGCTGGGAGGTCGAACTCGCGCCGCTGACGCGGCTGGAGGCCTGGAAGATCGAGGAGATCAGGCCTGGCACCGAGGTATCGGTGATCGGCGTCGCCGCGCCGGGCGAGCAGGGCGCGGCGGTGCTGCGGGCCGAGTACCTGTTCGTCGGCGGGAAGGTGTACGGGCTGCGGTCGTCGCCGGCCTGAACGTCCTTGAGCGGCAGAGATAATCCCGCCTTTCCTCCCTCGCCATCTACGACGAGCCGTCGCTCGCTCCTCCCATGACCCAAGACGAATTGAAGACCCTGGTCGGCCAGGCCGCATTGCAGTACGTGACGCCGGACACGGTGGTGGGCGTGGGCACCGGATCGACGGTGGACAAGTTCATCGACGCGCTGGCGGCGAGCGCGATCCGCATCTCGGGCGCGGTGTCGAGCTCGGTGCGCAGCACGGAGCGGATGAAGGCGCTGGGCATCCCGGTGCTGGACGCCTCGGAGGTCGAGTCGCTGCAGGTCTACATCGACGGCGCCGACGAGATCGACCGTCAGGGCCACATGATCAAGGGCGGCGGCGCCGCGCTGACGCGCGAGAAGATCGTCGCCGACCTGGCGCAGACCTTCGTCTGCATCGCCGACGAGAGCAAGCTGGTCGACGTGCTGGGCGGGTTCCCGCTGCCGGTCGAGGTGATCCCGATGGCTGCCGCGCAGATCGCGCGCCGCTTCCGGGCGATGGGTGCGGAGCCGGTGCTGCGCAAGGATTGCGTGACCGACAACAGCTGCCAGATCCTGGACGTCAAGGGCCTGAAGATCACCGACCCGGCCGCGTTCGAAGCCGAGGTCACCCAGTGGCCCGGCGTGGTCACGGTCGGCGTCTTTGCCCGCAACAAGGCCGGCGTGTGCCTGCTGGGCACCGCGCAGGGCGTGAGGACGATGACGTTCTGAACCTTCTCTTCCAGAACGGCAACGAGGCCCCGCGGGGCCTCGTTTTTCATCCTGCTCCAGGAACGCTCAGCGAAGCCGGAACACCGAGATCGCCGTGGCCAGTCGTTGCGATTGTTCCTTGAGGCTCTCGGCCGCGGCGGCCGATTCCTCGACCAGGGCCGCGTTCTGCTGCGTCATCTGGTCCAGCTGGCCGATGGCCGCGTTGACCTGGTTGATGCCGTCGCTCTGCTCGCGCGACGCGGCGCTGATCTCGCCGATGATGTCCGCCACGCGCTGCACGCTGGCCACGATCTCGGTCATCGCGCCGCCGGCGTCTTCCACCAGGCGCGATCCCGATTCGACGCGCTCGACGCTGGCGCCGATCAGCGTCTTGATCTCCTTGGCCGCCTCGGCGCTGCGTTGCGCCAGCGAGCGCACCTCGCTCGCGACCACCGCGAAGCCGCGGCCCTGTTCGCCGGCCCGCGCGGCTTCCACCGCGGCGTTCAAAGCGAGGATGTTCGTCTGGAACGCGATGCCATCGATGGTGCCGATGATGTCGGCGATGCGGCGCGAGCTGTTGCTGATGTCGCCCATGGTGCTCACCACCTGACCCATCACCGCGCCGCCCCGTTGCGCCGTTTCCGCGGCCGAGCTCGACAGCTGGTTGGCCGTCATCGCCGAGTCCGCCGTCTGGCGCACCGTGCCCGTCAGCTGCGTCATCGACGCGGCGACTTCCTGCAGGTTGGACGCCGTCTGCTCGGTCCGCGCGCTCAAGTCGTGGTTGCCCGTGGCGATCTCCGCGCTGGCGGTGCCGATGTTCTCGGCCGAGCCTCGCACGTCGCCGATCAGCTTCAACAGCTGCGATTGCATGCCGCCCAGCGATCCCAGCAGTTGTCCCGTCTCGTCGCGACCGCCTTGCGGCACGCGTTGCGTCAGGTCGAAATGGGCGATGGCGTCGGCCACTTCGGCGGCGCCGCGCAGCGGGCCGGTGATCGACCGCGTCAGCGAGACTGCGAACCACACGCCCAGACCCAGTGCAACCAGAGAGAACACCAGCAGCGCCGTCCGCGCCCGGCCGTTGGTCGCGTCGAGCTGCTTGGCCGCGTCGTCGAGCAGCGACCGCTTGTGCTGCACGATCGCCTGGATCGCTTCCTGGAACTTGGCCGCGGCGGGCTGGAACTCGCGGTCGAAGACCTCGCGCGACTTGTCGGCGTCGCCGGCCTTCTTGGCCGCGGCCACCGCGTCGCGCGTGCTCAGGTACCCCTTGCGGGCTTCGCTGAGCGTCTCGAACATCTTGCGTTCCTCCGGCGTGACCATGTAGCCGTCGAGCTGCTTCTGCAGCTCGCCCGATTGCTTGGTCGACTCGGCGGAGGTCGTCGCGAAGAATTGCGCCAGGCTGGGATCCGCGCTGACGGCGATCGCGCTGGTGCGGTTCACGCCGTTGGTGATGTTGCGGTACCAGTCGGAGGCGACGCGCTCGGCCGCCAAGTCCTGGTTGAGCATCACGTCGGTCTCGGCGGCCACGCGGCCCAGGGCCAGGTAGCTCAGGCCCGAGCCGACGAAGGCGATCAGCAGCACCAGGCCCAGCACCACGCCGAGCCGCTGGCCGATCGATCGGCCCGCCACGAGATGAATCATGAATGTGTCTCCCGGAATATTGAATCCGCTTGGATCCGTTTGGATTCGTCTGCCTGCGCCCATGCGGACGCGCAGCGCCCTTGATGGCACCTTCGCTCCATATCGACGCGTACGTGTTGAAACTTAAATGGTTCGGAGCAGGGGCGCCGGACAATGCGCCATCCGTCACGACACCCGGCCCGACGCCGGCATCCGCCATGTCCGACACGACCTCTTCGACCTCCTCGGCGAACACCTCGACGACCGCGGTGAGCGGCAGTTTCCTGCAGGTGATCGCGCATTACCACGTCAAGCCGGGCCTGGGCGACCAGGTCGGCGCGCTGCTGGTCGAGCTGACCGAGGCCACGCGCCGCGAAGCCAAGAACCTGGCGTATGCGTTCTACCGCTCGCCGCAGGATCCGGACCGCTATGTGATCCTCGAGCAGTACACCGATGCGAGCGGCCTGGACGACCATCGCGCGTCCGAGCACTTCCAGCGCCTGGGCTTCGGCTCCATCATCCCGATGCTGGTGTCGCGCGAGGTGACCAGCTATGTGGTGCGCACCGGTGTTGACGGAAAAGCGGTGGACGCCGTCAAGGCCTGACCCCCGAAAAAACGAGGGGAGTTGACGTCGCGCAAAGGGGGATCGAATCCCCCGTCGTCTCCCCCGGAAGTTGAATTGCTGATCTCTCACGCGGTGGCAGAGTGATTGCCTTGGACGGGCGAGGGCGCCTGTCATTGCGATGGAGAAGTTCATGCAGTTCAACGAAGACGGGCGGCGCGCCAGCGCGATGAGCGGCAACGCGATGAGCGGGAACGCCGAGCTGGCGCTGCAGGTGCAGATGCTGAAGACGCGCCTGGATGTGGTGTTGCCGACCCTGGCGACGCGAGAGCAGTTGCAGCAGGAAGTGGGCGCGCTCCGCCGGGAGATCGGCACGGTGCGCGCCGAGATCGGCAGTCTGCGGTCGGAAATGCATCAGGCGTTCACCCACTTGCTGAAGTGGGGCATCGGCGTCGCGCTCACGTCGATCATGGCGGCGGCGACCGTCGTGACGGCGATGGCGCCGATGCTTCAGCTCTCCCCGCGCGGTCGGGACGTCCTGGCATTGGCGGCGGTGACCGACAAGGCGCCAGACGCGCAGCGCGAGTAGACGCTCTAGGTCGTGGCCCGGTGCGCTTTGGCGGCGAAGCGCGCCGGATCGAGGGCCTCCGCGAGGCTCGCTTCCATCGGCCAAGGCGCGCCCGTCAACTGCGCGGCGACGAGCTCCGCGCACAGCGTCGCCCACGTGATCCCGCGCGAGGCGAGGGCACCCACCACCATCAGTCCGGGCTGACGCGGCCAGAAGCGCGCCTGCTCCGCGCGCCGCTCGGGCTTTCCGGCAGGCAGGGCGCCGACGATCGGAAGCCGGTCCGGCGAGAGGCTGCGCCAGCCAACGCGGCCCGCCAGCGGCAGGTCTTCGGGGATCGCCGCCGACGACAGCAGTGCCCGCAACCGATCGATGTTCTGGGCCTGGTCCGATGAACGAAGCGTGGGATCCATGTCGCCGCCGTCGGTACTTGCGCCGAAACACATCGCGCCGTCGGGGAGGCTGAGCGCGTAGCCCAGCCCCGCCACGGGCATCGCCAATGGCGGTGGGGCCAGGTCTTGCGGCATGACGCTCAGCTGCCCGCGTTGCGCCACCGTCGGCCAAGGCGGCCCCGCCGTCCAGTCGGACGCCAGAGAGCCGCTTCCGATGCCCCCGCACAGCACGACGGCGTCCGCGGTGGCAATGATGTCGCCGGCGCCATTCAGTGCCGACCAGCGGCACTTCTCATCGTCACGATGCAGGCGCGCGACGGGGGTGTTCAGGTGCAGTTGGAAGCCATCAGATCCAGCCGCTTCATTCGCTTTAGCCGCATTAGCCGCTTCGGCCGCGTCGGCGAGCCACGCTCTCACGAGTGCCGGCGGCGAGACCGCGCCACCGCCCGGGAAGAACCACGCGGGCTGGCTCAAGGCGAAACCCGCCTTCGCGCTCGCCGCCTCGGCGTCCAGGGCCTGGACATAGTCGTCGGGGAGGCCGCTCCGGGCCAGCAGCGTCTGCATCTGCGTCAACGCTTCGGGATCCCGCTCGACGCGCAGCAATCCCCATTGCAGCCAGGGCAGGGCAGGCGAGAGGCGGCGCAATTCGCGCTCGGTCGCCTGCGCTGCCGCGCGGCTGAAGCGGGCATGCGGACCGTCTTCCGCGTGCAGCGTGCCGTGGAAGAGTCCGCCCGGATTTCCGGAAGCTTGGGGTGCGGTCGTCGCCCCCCCTTCGAGGACCGTCACCCGCAGGCCTTCGCGTGCCAGCACGCGCGCACAGGCCGCGCCCGCCAGGCCGGCGCCGATGATCAGCACGTCCTCGGCATCCGGCGCGATGGCGGTCCGGCCCGGCGGCACCGGCGGCCGATGGCGAGGCGCGAAGCGCGCCACCGTGTTCTGCCATTTGCCGCCGATGCCGGGCCGCTTCTCGACCTCGAAGCCGGCCGACGTCAAGCCGTCGCGCACGCCGCGGGCGACGCTCCAGGTCGCGGCCGTGGCGCCCGGCGCGGCCAGGCGGCCCACCTGCTTGAGCACGGCCTCGTCCCACAGCTCGGGGTTCTTCGCCGGCGCGAAGCCGTCGAGGAAGAACGCATCCACGGTGGCCACCAGTTCAGGCATCCACTCATGTGCGTCGCCGAAGGCCAGCATCAGCCGGACGTGGCCGTCCTCGAAATCCAGCGTGTGCAGGTTGGGCGTGAGCGCCGGCCAGGCGTCGAGCAGTTGCCGCGCCAGTGCGGGCTCCGGCGACGCCGCGTGTGCGCGTTCGAGGTCAGCCCGCATCAGCGGGTGCTTCTCGATGCTGAGGAAGACCAGCCGTTCGCAGCGTGCCGGGTCGTCGCGCCACGCAGCCCAGGTGGCGAGGAAGTTGTTGCCCAGTCCGAAGCCCGTCTCGAGCACGACGAAGCGCCGCCGGCCCGCCCACCGGTCCGGCAGACCATTGCCGCCGAGGAACACCTGCCGCGCCTGTGCGAACGCCCCGGACGGAGCGTGGTACGAGTCGCCGAAATCCGGCGCGCTCGGGATGGCGCCGGAGAAATCGACGCGAGCCGGGAGGATGGGCGCGGTCTTCATGGGTCGGAGGAATGGCCGGGAGTATGCCCAACGTGATCTCGCGGGGCGCCCGCAGCATCGGAGGACGGAAACGACAACGGCGCCTGGGAAGGCGCCGTTGCATCACGGAAAGACCGCGATCAGGAGTTCGGGATCAGGAATTCGACTTCGGACGCGTCAGCGCCGCGCCGGCCGGACGGTTGCCCTGGCTGCCGTGACGACTGCCCTGGCCTTGACCTTGACCCTGGCCTTGGCGCTGACCGCCTTGACCCTGCGCCTGGCGTTGGCCTTGACCCTGGCCTTGTCCGCCCTGGCCCTGACCTTGGCGCTGACCGCCTTGGCCTTGCGATGGACCGCCAGATCTCTGGCCGCCGCCTTGGGCGCCTTGCGCGGGACGACCTTGGCCTTGACCCTGGCCGCCGCCCTGCGGACGACCACCTTGGCCTTGCGAACGGCCACCGCCGCCGCCGCCGCCACCGCGACGGCCGCCACCGCCACCACCGCCCGCCGGACGCGGCGAGCCCGAGGACTTGCCCAGGCCGCCGTTCAGCACCATGCGGCCCAGCACGATCGGCTCGGCCTTGGCGTTCGGGTCCGGCTCGAAGCCCGGCACGACCTCGCGCGGGATCTCGCGCTTGATCAGCTTCTGGATCTCACGCAGGAAACCTTCCTCGTCGACGCACACCAGCGACAGCGCTTCACCCTGCGCGCCTGCGCGGCCGGTGCGGCCGATGCGGTGCACGTAGTCTTCGGCGACGTTGGGCAGCTCGTAGTTGATGACGTGAGGCAGTTGGTCGATGTCGATGCCGCGCGCGGCGATGTCGGTCGCGACCAGCACCTTCAGGTCGCCGCTCTTGAACTCGGCCAGCGCCTTCGTGCGGGCGCCCTGGCTCTTGTTGCCGTGGATCGCCATGGCGGTGATGCCCGACTTGTCCAGGTACTCGGCCAGGCGGTTCGCGCCGTGCTTCATCCGCGTGAACACCAGCACCTGGTGCCAGTCGTTCTTCGTGATCAGATGGGCCAGCAGTTCCTTCTTCTTGTCGCGGTCGACCGGATGGATGCGCTGCGCGATCGTGTCGGCCGTCGCATTGCGGCGCGCCACCTCGATCAGGCCCGGCTTGTCCAGCAGGCGGTCGGCCAGCGCCTTGATCTCGTCGCTGAAGGTCGCGGAGAACAGCAGGCTCTGCTTCTTCGCCGGCAGCAGCGCGAGCACCTTCTTGATGTCGTGGATGAAGCCCATGTCGAGCATGCGGTCGGCTTCGTCCAGCACCAGGATCTCGACCTTGGACAGGTCCAGCGTGCCTTGCTGCGCGTGGTCCAGCAGACGGCCCGGTGTCGCCACCAGGATGTCCACGCCCTTGCGCAGCTGGCTGATCTGCGGATTCATGCCGACGCCGCCGAACATGACCATGCTGGTCAGCGGCAGGTACTTGCCGTAGGTGCGCACGCTTTCCTCGACCTGGGCCGCGAGTTCGCGGGTCGGCGTCAGCACGAGCGCGCGGATCGCGACGCGGCCCTTGGCGTCACGCACGGGCTTGCCGGTGGAGAGGCGTTCCAGCAGGGGGAGGGTGAAGCCGGCGGTCTTGCCGGTGCCGGTCTGGGCGCCGGCCAGCAGGTCGCCGCCGGTGAGCACGGCGGGGATCGCCTGGCTCTGGATGGGGGTGGGGGTCGAGTAGCCGGCATCGGCGATCGCGCGGAGCAGGGGCTGGGAGAGCCCCAATGCGTCAAAACTCATAAGCTGCTTTGTTGGTGCCCGAACGGGCTTTGTGTGCAGCACGCCGGCCCCGTGGGGGCTGGCGCCAGTCTTCGGCTGCCGTGGGAGAGCGTGAGCTCAAAAGATAAAGCCGCGGCAAGACTGAGCCGCGGCGATGGGGCCATTGTAGCTGACGGGGTCTGTGACCCTTGTGAGCGATTGGTTCGGAACGCCTGTCCGACCGTGAGGTGGGACCGGACTTCGGCTCGAGCGATCGACTGCGCCGCCAGTGCGGAAAAGCAGCGATCCGGACAGCTTTCAGCAAGCTGGGTGACAGCCCTCACTCAGGCAAGCGTGTCGGCGCCCGCAGCCGTGTTTCAGTGCGGTAAACCGCGGGTAAAAAGGGCGGTGAGGCCCGTCCTGATCGGGGTTCAAACGGGATTGCAGCGGCATAGTCTTGCGCCAATGTGTCCACTTGTCCCATCGTCATGAGCGCCCTGTTTCCCGATCCTGCCGCCGGCACCCATCTGCTGCTGCTGGACCCCGACCCGCATGCGCGCCTGCGATTCGCCGGCCTGATGCGGGCCTGGGGCTTCCGCGTCACCGACAGCAGCGAGGCGGCCCTGCTGGACCGCGTGCCGCTGCTGCCGGTGGACCTCGCCTTGATCGATCCGAGCGATGCCCGCGAGGCCGGCTGGAGCGCGTTGACGCGGCTCAGACAGCGATCGCGGATGCCGGTGATCGTGCTGCTGCAGCACGACAGCACGCTGGAGCGGGTCCTGGCGCTGGAGCGCGGGGCGGATGCGGTGCTGGCGAAGGACGGGGAGCCGCGGGAGCTGCAGGCGCGCATCAAGGCGCTGTTGCGCCCCCGTGAGGGCGATGCGGCCGAGGTGCTGATGTTCGGGCGGTTCAAGCTGGAACCGATGACGCGCCGGCTGTCGGGCCCGGGCGGGTTCTGCGTGGTGCTGTCGCAGAGCGAATACAAGCTGCTGCGGGCGTTCCTGGAGCGACCGCACAGCGTGCTGCAGCGGCAGGAGTTGCTGCATCTGGCGCGAGGCGACGGCGTCACGGCGTTGGAGCGGTCGGTGGACCTGATGGTGTCGCGACTGCGGCAGAAGCTGCACGACGATCCCAGCTCGCCGTTGATCCGCACGGTGCGCGGGATCGGGTATCTGTTCGATCCGCCGTTGCGTTGAGGGACTGAAACGGCTGCTGGCCCTCACCCCTCCCTCTCCCGCAAGCGGGAGAGGGAGAAAGAGAGGGGTGCCCTCCGGGGTTCAGCGCGGCTACTTCGACGTGACTGAAGCCCAGCGCAGTTCGAACCAGTTGTCGGGACGGTGGACCACCGTCACGTTGGCGCGGGTCGCCCACGGGATCATCTGGCGGTGCAGCGGGATCAGGTGCGTCTGTGCGCGGAACTCGCGCAGCGCGGCCTTGATCAGTTCCTCGCGCTTCTTCGGATCGGCTTCCTCGCTGGACGCGGCGGCGAGCTGATCGAACTTGTCGTCGCGCCAGTTGCCGAAGTTGTACTGGCCGACCGACTTCTCGCCGCGGTTGCGCATCAGCGGTGTCATCGCAACTTCCGCATCGGTGATGCTGCCGCCCCAGCCGTACAGGTAGAGGCTGGTGTCCAGCTTCTCCAGCTTGGGGAACATCAGCACGCGCGGCTGCGCGTTGACGCTGACCTTCACCTTGAGCTGCGCCCACATCGATGCCAGCGCCAGGCAGATGCGCTCGTCGTTGATGTAGCGGTTGTTGGTGCAGTCCAGCGTGACCTCGAAGCCGTTGGCGTAGCCGGCGTCGGCCATCAGCTTGCGCGCGGCGGCCAGGTCGAAGGGCAGGCGCGTCTCCAGTTGCGGATCGTTGAAGGCGCCCAGCGTCGAGGGCGTCAGTCCGCCGGTGGGCAGGCTCAGGCCGTTCATCAGCTTGGTGCGCATCGTGTTGATGTCGATCGCCTGGTACAGCGCCTGGCGCACGCGCAGGTCCTTGAACGGGTTCTTGTCGCCGGGCACCTTGCCGTACAGCAGCTTGTCGCGCGACTGGTCCATGCCGATGAAGACGATGCGGTTCTCCGGGCCTTCCTGGACCTTGACCTGCGGCGTCTGCTTCAGCTTCGGGATGTCGCGCGGCGAGGGGTCGAGCACGAAGTCGATCTCGCCCGACACCAGCGCCGCCAGGCGCGTCGCGTCGTTGGCGATCGGCGTGTAGACGGCGTCCTGCACGTTGCCGTCGAACTTGCCCCACCAGGTCGGGTTGCGCTTGAAGGTGGTGCGGATGCCGGGCTCGCGCGCCACCATCGCGTACGGCCCGGTGCCGTTCGAATGCGTCGCGGCGTAGGTCTCCTGCTTGTCCTTGAAGTTCTGCGGCTTGGCGACGTTGTGCTGCTCGCACCACTTGCGGCTCATGATGAACAGCGTGTCCAGATGCTGCAGGAAGATCGGATTGACCTTGTCGAGCTGGAACTCGACCGTGAAGTCGTCGATCTTCTTCGGCGTGCCGACGGCCTGCGCGTACACGCTGATCTGCGAGTACGGGTCCTTGGCCCGGTTAATCGAGAACACCACGTCGTCCGCCGTGAACGGCGTGCCGTCCTGGAATTTCACCCCCTGGCGCAGCTTCAGCCGCCACAGCGTCGGCTTGAGCTGCGTCCACTCGGTAGCAAGACCCGGCACCAGGTTCAGGTTGCGGTCGCGTGAGACCAGGCGCTCGTAGACCTGGCCGTTCATCGCGTTGGTGACGATCTCGTTCTGCGAATGCGGATCGGCCGTCTGCATGTCGCCCTGGCTGGCCCAGCGCAGTGTCTGTGCATGCGCGCTGCCCCCGATGAGCGCCATCGTGAGCGGGAGCGCGGCCAGGAGGCCGACGGTGCGCGAACGAACGGAGACGGTGCGCGAGATGGAACGGAACAGCATGGTGGTCATCTCTGAAGAAACCGGAAGGGGCGGGGAAGGGCCGTCGAGTTTATGGGCACCGGCGGAAGCTGCGACAATGCACGACTATTGCCCGGGCGCCCCGCCGCCCACGCAGGGCCCGGCGCACGCCGAACGGCCCCCAGGTCAACCCACGAAACGCTGAAGAACCATCGCCATGGCTCAATACGTCTTTTCGATGAACCGCGTCAACAAGACGGTTCCTCCGAAGCGCCACATCCTCAAGAACGTCTCGCTGTCCTTCTTCCCCGGCGCCAAGATCGGCGTGCTGGGCCTGAACGGCTCGGGCAAGTCCACGCTGCTGAAGATCATGGCCGGCGTCGACAAGGAGATCGAGGGCGAGGCGATCCCGATGCCCGGCATCAAGATCGGCTACCTGGAGCAGGAGCCGCAGCTGAACCCGGACCAGACCGTGCGTGAAGCGGTCGAGGAAGGCATCGGCGGCGTGCTGGCCGCCAAGAAGCGCCTGGACGAGGTCTACGCAGCCTACGCCGAGGACGGCGCCGACTTCGACGCGCTGGCCGCCGAGCAGGGTGAGCTGGAGGCCATCATCGCCGCCGCCGGTTCCGAGAACACCGACCTGCAGCTGGAACTGGCCGCCGACGCGCTGAACCTGCCGCCGTGGGACGCCAACATCGGCGTGCTGTCCGGCGGCGAGAAGCGCCGCGTCGCGCTGTGCCGCCTGCTGCTGTCCAAGCCCGACATGCTGCTGCTGGACGAACCGACCAACCACTTGGACGCCGAATCGGTCGAGTGGCTGGAGCAGTTCCTGCAGCGCTTCCCCGGCACCGTGGTGGCCATCACCCACGATCGCTACTTCCTGGACAACGCCGCCGAGTGGATCCTGGAACTGGACCGCGGCCACGGCATCCCCTGGAAGGGCAACTACTCCGACTGGCTGGACCAGAAGGAACGCCGCCTGGAGCAGGAACAGAAGACCGAGGACGCCCGCGCCAAGGCGATGAAGGAAGAACTGAAGTGGGTGCGTTCGAACGCGAAGGGCCGCCAGGCCAAGAGCAAGGCGCGTCTGGCCCGCTTCGAGGAACTGAGCGACGTCGACTACCAGAAGCGCAACGAGACCAACGAGATCTTCATCCCGGTGGCCGAGCGCCTGGGCAATGAGGTCATCGAGTTCGAGGGCGTGACCAAGTCCTTCGGCGACCGCGTCCTGATCGACAACCTGTCGTTCAAGGTCCCGGCTGGCGCTATCGTCGGCATCATCGGCCCGAACGGCGCCGGCAAGTCGACGCTGTTCCGCATGATCCAGGGCGTCGAGACGCCGGACAGCGGCACGGTGAAGATCGGCAAGACGGCCAAGCTGGCCTTCGTCGACCAGAGCCGCCAGAGCCTGGACGCCAACAAGACCGTGTGGGAAGACGTCTCGGGCGGCCTGGACAACATCATCGTCGGCAAGTTCGTGATGCCGTCGCGCGCCTACATCGGCCGCTTCAACTTCAAGGGCAACGACCAGCAGAAGATGGTCGGTCAGCTCTCCGGCGGTGAACGCGGCCGTCTGCACCTGGCCAAGACCCTGGCCCAGGGCGGCAACGTGCTGATGCTCGACGAACCGTCGAACGACCTGGACGTCGAAACCCTGCGCGCGCTGGAAGAAGCGCTGCTGGAGTTCGCCGGCTCGGCGATGGTGATCTCCCACGATCGCTGGTTCCTGGACCGCATCTGCACGCACATCCTGGCCTGCGAAGGCGATTCGCAGTGGTTCTTCTTCGACGGCAACTTCCACGAATACGAAGCCGACAAGAAAAAGCGCTTGGGCGAAGAAGGCGCACGTCCGAAGCGCGTGCGTTTCAAGCCCATCACCTGAGTTCCCAGGCTCCCAGCCATCAGGCCGCCCCTCTGGGGCAGGCCTTGCCAGGCGCCCGCGATGTCTCGATTTCAAGAGGCGCCGCGGGCGTTTTTCATTGGGGTCGATTCATTTCACGAATCTTTACGGGGCGCCCACGGCCAATTGACGCGCGCCGTCGACCATTTCCTCACCCCAGAACGATTTGGAGATTCCGAGATGGTCAAGAGCTTCTCCCGCCCCCTGAAGATGCTGGCCCTGGCCGCGACGATGAGCGTGGCCGCACTGGCCGCGCAAGCTCAGCCGGCCCCCGGCGACGCGCCGCCGCCCCCGCCGCACGGCATGCACCGCGGCGGTCCGGACTTCGGCGGCCCCGGCTTCGGCCCCATGGGCGCCATGCACGGCAAGCTGCTGAAGGACGCCGGCGTCACCGACGCGCAGCAGGCGCAGATCAAGCAGATCTTCGAAGCCGCGCACAAGGACCTGAAGTCGCAGCGCGATACCGAGCGCCAACTGCACGAACGCATGCAGGCGCTGTTCACCGCGCCCACCGTCGACGCCAATGCCGTCGAGCAGGTGCGCCAGCAGATGCACGCCGCGCATGACGTCGAGTCCAAGCGCATCACGCTGGCGATGATCGATGCGTCGCGTGTCCTGTCCCCCGAGCAGCGTGCCAAGATCGCCCAGCTGAAGAACCAGCAGCGCGAGAAGATGAAGGAGCGCATGAAGGACCGCGCCGAGCGTGCCAAGGAACGCCGCGGGGCCAACGAGGCCAACCCGGTCCCGAAGCCTTTCACTGACCGCTGAACGCACGAGGCCGGCTATGCTTCAGTCTTTCGATGAGTCCGCGGCGCGCGGCCTGGCCGATCCGGCCCGGTCGGTGGCTGCACCGCAACGCCCGATGAACCCACGACTGCTTCTGATCGACGACGACGCCCGGCTCACCGCGATGCTGGGCGACTACCTCAGCAGCGCCGGCTTCGATGTCAGCTTCGCCGGTTCGCTGGCGCAGGGTCGCACCGAGCTCGAGTCCGGCCAGTTCGAACTGCTGGTCCTGGACTTGATGCTGCCCGACGGCGACGGCCTCGAGTTCTGCCGGCAACTGCGCGGCGACAAGCGCTGGCGCCGCCTGCCGGTGCTGATGCTGTCGGCGCGCGGTGAGCCGATGGACCGCATCCTCGGTCTGGAGCTGGGCGCGGACGACTACCTGCCCAAGCCCTTCGAACCCCGGGAGCTGCAGGCCCGCGTGAAGGCGCTGCTGCGCCGCACCGAGCCGCAGGCGATGGGCGACGAGGTGCTGCGCTTCGGCCGCCTGGAGATCGACCTGGCGGCACGCCAGGTGCGCCTGGACGGCAACGCCTGCGACCTGACGAGCCACCAGTTCGACCTGCTGGTCGTGCTGGCGCAGAGCCCCGGCCGCGTGCTCTCGCGCGACCAGATCATGGACGCGCTCAAGGGCCATCCGCTGGAAGCCTTCGACCGCTCGATCGACGTGCACATCTCGCGCATCCGTTCGGTCATCGAGGACGACGCCAAGAACCCGCGCCGCGTGCTGACGGTGCGCGGCGCCGGCTACGTGTTCGCTCGCAAGCAGGACGCCGAAGGCCTGGAATGAAAGCTGCGACGCGGTGAAGGCGCTGTACCTGCGCATCTACATCACCGTCGTGGTGGTGTTGCTGGCGTTTGCGCTCGGTTCGGCGTGGCTCTTCCAGGGCCGCATCGAGCAGGAGCGCGGCACCTTCGAGCAGGCCGCCTCGGAGCGCCTGGTGGCGCTCGCGGTGCTGGTGCAGCGCGCCTTGCCGCCGGTGACGGCGTCGTCGGACGAGCAGGCCGACGCCGTCGAGGACTGGGGCCAACGCCTGCGCATGGCGCTGGCCTTGGAAGATTCGCGCGGGCGCCGGATCGGCGCCTCGCCGCTGTTCGAGCGCCGCGAGGATCTGCCCGGTTCGCGCGTGCAGCGCGTGCCGTTGGACGACGGCCGGCATCTGCTGTTCCTGCGTCTGGCGCGACCGCCGGGCGCATCGGGACCGACCGGTCAGGACAAGCTGGAAGCCGATGCGCGCGCCGCGAGCGGACCGCACCGGATGCAGCGCGAACGCCGCGATCCTTTCGTCGACGGCCCGCCGCCGAACGACGCCCGCACGCCGATCCGGCGTGAACCGCGGCCGGAAGTCGAGCAGATGCGCCAGCGCATGCTGGACCGTCTGGAGCAGCAGCGGCGCGAGGACGCCGCCAACGGTTCCTGGCTGCCGGGCTGGATCCCGCGCCCGAGCGGCGAGGCCCTGGCGGTGCTGCTGGCCATGCTGTTCGTGGCAGTGGCCGTCGGCGCCTATCCGGTCGTGCGCCGGCTGACGCGCCGCCTCGAATCGCTGAAGTCCGGGGTCGAGCAGTTCGGCGCCGGCGACCTGAGTTTCCGCGTGCAGGACAACGGCAAGGACGAGGTCGCCGCGCTCGCGACCAGCTTCAACCTCGCCGCCGAACGGATCGAGGCCTTGCTGAGATCGCAGAAGAGCCTGCTCGCCAACGCGAGCCATGAACTGCGCTCGCCGCTGGCACGGCTGAAGATGGCCTTCTCGATGCTGGACGATGCGTCCCCCGCGCAGCGCGCGCGGTTGGGGCAGGAGATCAACACCAACATCGTCGAGCTCGACGCGCTGGTTGAGGAAGTGCTGCTGGCCAGCCGCCTCGAAGGCGGCGCGCAGTCACTGAGGCTGGAGCCGGTCGATCTGCTGGCCATCGCCGCCGAGTCCGCCGCGCTGGGTGACGCCGAGCTGGAAATCGAGGACGGCATCGAGCGCCTGCCGCTGAACGGCGACGATCGCCTGCTGCGCCGCGCGCTGCGCAACCTGCTGGAGAATGCCCGCCGCTACGGCGGACCGGTCGTCGAGCTCAAGGTGCGCCGGGCCGGTCAGGATCGCGTCGAGCTGCAGGTCTGCGACCGCGGCCCGGGCGTGCCCGAGCCGATGCGCGAGCGGATCTTCGAGGCCTTCTTCCGGCTGCCCGGCCATGCGGAGGTGTCCGGCGGCGTCGGCCTGGGCCTGAGCCTCGTGAAGCAGATCGCGACGGCGCATCAGGGCACCGTGCGTTGCGATGCCCGCGAAGGCGGCGGAAGCTGCTTCGTCATCACGCTGCCGCTCAACACGGCCTGACGCGTTTCCGGAGCGTTCCGGAGCGGCCGCAAGGACGCTCAGGGTCCGATCTCGCGGCGATGCACGAGGGCCAGCAGGACGCTGAGCCCGAGCGCGGCCGCCGCCAGTCCGACCGAGGCGGCGCTCCAGAAACCCATGGCGCCTTGCATGATCGCGGGCAGCGCGACGGCGTGATCGCCGAAGACCAGCCAGTACCCGCCGCCCAGTCCCAGCCCCCAGATCGCGAACGCGTAGATCAGCATCGGCGCGGTGGCGATGTGATGCGCGCGCAGCACGAAGGCGGCCACGGTCTGGCCGGCGTCGGACACGTGGAAGAGCCACAACCAGCCCAGCAGGGGCAGGGCGGCCGCGATCACGGCGGCGTTGTTCGTGTACAGGCCCAGCACCTGCTCGCGCAGCGAGAAGACCACACCACCGAGCACGAACGCGATCGCCAGCGCGATCTCCAGTCCGTGCCAGCCGAGCCGGCGCGCCGAGGCGTAGTCGCGCGCACCCATCGCTTGCGCCACCAGCGTGCTGCAGGCGTTCGCCTGCGACAGCGGCAGCATGAACATCATCGCGACGAGGTTGGCGCAGAGCTGGTGCCCCGCCACCGGCGTCGTGCCCAGCCGGGCGATGAAGATCGCCATGAAGGTGAAGCCGGTGACCTCGATCAGCACCGACGCGCCCATCGGCACGCCCAGCTTCAGCAGCCGCATCAGCGTGTCCTTGCGCGGACGATGCAGCCCGCTGCGGGCAAAGCCGAAATCGGCATAGAACGGATCGCGGCGCAGCACGGTCAACGCGATGAGCAGTTGACTCCACATCACGATCGCCGTGGCGATCGCGCAGCCGACCGCGCCCAGTGGCGGCACGTGCAGCGGGCCGAGCGTGAATCCGCCGATCAGCAGCGCGCTGGCCGGGAATTTCAGCAGCAGCCCGCCGATCTGCAGCGCCATCACGGCCTTGGGTCGCGACACGGCCGTGTTGAAGCCGCGGTAGGCCGTGAACAGCAGGGCCGCTGGCAGCGCGATGCCCAGCATCCGCAGATAGTCGCGGATCTTGGCGGCGATCTCGGGGCCGACCTGCGAGATCGCCAGGAAAGGTTGCGGGAACCACAGGATCAATTCGCCGACGACCGTGAGCGCCAGTGCCAGCCACGCGGCCTGATGCAGGCTGTCGCCAGCCTCGGTCATGCGTCTGGCGCCGAAGAGCTGTCCCGCCACGGGCGAGATCGCCAGCACCACGCCCATCAGCCCGACGAACACCGACGTGTAGACGGCCGAGCCCACCGCCAATGCCGCCAGGTCGATCGCGGAGTGGCGCGCGACGAGCAGCGTGTCGATCGTCGAATAGGCCAGGACCGCCAGTTGTCCGATGAACACGGGCCACGCGAGCGGCAGGATCTGTCGCAGGCTGGCGAGCCGGCCGTGGAGCGCTGCGCTCAAGCGGCATCCTTGCCGGAGACGTCGGCATTACCGGCGTCGGCCGAACCGCTGGCGCCGCGCAGCTCGATGGCGCGCTCCGCATACCGGTTGAAGCGCCACGCCGTGCCTTCGATCGTGATCCGCCGCCAGCTCGCGCGCTTCTCGCCGGGCGTGAGCACAGGCCAGTTCTGGACTTCGTCGAAGGTCCGACCGCAGCCCTTGCAGAGCTCGTCGCCCTGGCTGGTCGAACAGATCGCGATGCAAGGCGCATCTGGCGTCGTGTCGTACCAGCGCATCCAGGCCGCGAGCGCGCGCTGCGGCATCGAGTCCTCGTCGCACTCGGTCTCGTGATGGAAAACCATCAGCGCATAGACCTCCGCCAGCGCGCGCAGCTCGGGCCCCAGCGTCACGCCGTCCCCCGGCGAGCGCTGGCGCCACCAGTTGATGGCGGATTCGATGTCGGTGATGTGGATGCCGGCCATCTCTGTCGTCTCAATAATCGATGCCCATCGCGCCGCGCACCTCGCGCAGCGTCTTGCGGGCCACCGCACGGGCACGTTCGGTGCCGACCTCGACGATCCAGTGGACCTTCTTCGGATCGGCGAGCAGTTCGTCCGCGCGGGCGCGCCATGGCGCCTGTTCGTCGTGGATCGCTTCGATCAGCGGCTCCTTGCAGTCCAGGCAGCCGATGCCCGCGCTGCGGCAGCCGGACTCGACCCACGCGCGGGTGTCGCTGTCGGCGTAGACCTTGTGCAGCGCCCAGACCGGGCAGCGTTCGGGCTCCCCCGGATCGCCGCGGCGCACCCGCTGCGGGTCCGTCTGCATCTTGCGCACCTTGTCGGCGACGACCTCCGGCGCGTCGCGCATCGCGATCGCGTTGCCGTAGGTCTTGCTCATCTTGCGGCCGTCCAGTCCGGGCAGGCGCGAGGTCTCGGTCATCAGCGCCTGCGGCTCCGGGAACAGCGGCGTCGACGGCTGCCGGTAGAGGTGGTTGAAGCGGCGCGCGACCTCGCGCGTCACCTCGACGTGCGGCGCCTGGTCCTCGCCCACTGGCACGAAGGCCGCCTTGTAGATCAGGATGTCGGCCGCCTGCAGCAGGGGGTAGCCGAGGAAGCCGTAGGTCGCCAGCTCGCGGTTCTCGGCCACGAGGGCCTTGTAGCTCGGCATCCGCTCCAGCCAGCTGGACGGCGTGCTCATCGCCAGCAGCGTGAACAGCTCGGCGTGCTCCGGCATGCGGCTCTGGATGAACAGCGTTGCCTGTTCGGGATCGACGCCGGCCGCCAGCCAGTCGACGACCATGTCGTAGACGCTCTGCTCGAGGCCCTCGCGATGCTGGTAATGCGTCGTCAACGCATGCCAGTCGGCGACGAAGAAGAAGCAGTCGTAGGCGTCCTGCAGCCGCACCCAGTTCTTCAGCGCGCCGTGGTAGTGGCCGAGGTGCAGCGCGCCGGTCGGGCGCATGCCGGACAGCACGCGCTGGCGTGGGGTGAAGGTGGGGTGGTCGGTCATTGGCGGAGGGCTGGGGCGGCGGCCATGCCGGCGCGGGCGGTCTCGGAAAGAGGCCGGTCGGACGACGACGGAACGGCAACGGCGGGAGGGCGATTGTAGGGAGCCGCGGCCCGGTCGGCGTCGGTCATGCCCATGCCCTTGGCTACACTGCCGGCCCATGAAGAACATCGTGATCCTGATCTCCGGGCGGGGCTCCAACATGGAAGCCATCGTCCAGGCCTGCGCCGCCGGCGGATGGCCGGCCCGCATCGCCGCGGTGATCAGCAACCGGCCGGACGCCGCAGGGCTTGAATTCGCGCGGGCGCATGGCGTCGCCACTGCGGTGGTCGACCACAAGGCCTTCGGCAAGGGCGACGCGGCGCGTGTCGCGTTCGACGCGGAGCTGCAGCGCGTCATCGATGGTTTCGCGCCCGACCTGGTGGTGCTGGCCGGCTTCATGCGCATCCTCACGCCGGGGTTCACCGGCCATTACGCGGGCCGCATGCTCAACATCCATCCGTCGCTGCTGCCGGCCTTCACGGGCCTGCACACCCATCAGCGCGCCATTGAGGCCGGCTGCCGCGTGGCCGGCGCGACGGTGCATTTCGTGACGGCGGAACTGGACCACGGTCCGATCGTCGCGCAGGCCGTCGTGCCGGTGCTGGACGCCGATGATGAAGCGTCGCTCGCGGCGCGGATCCTCAAGCTGGAGCACCGCATGTATCCGACCGCGGTGCGCTGGTTCGTGGAAGGGCAGCTCGTCACCCAGGGCGCTCGTGTGCTCCATCGCGGCGGCGAGCCGCAGATGTTCAGCTGACCGTCCTGGCGCGGCGGGGCCTCGGCTCCGAGGTTGGGGCGTTCAGCCCAGCATGCCGGCCAGGAAGTTGATCGTCAGCGCCAGCACGACCGTGTTGAACACGAACGCCTGGATCGCCTGCACCAGCACCAGCCGCCGGATCGGTCTCGCGCTGACGACGACGTCCGAGGTCTGCGAGGTCGCGGCGACGGTCGCCGCGAAATAGAAGAAATCCAGGTAGTCGGGGGCTTCCTCGTCGCCGGGGAACTCCAGCCCGTGAGGCGCCTTCGGCCCGCTGTGGAACAGCGAGGCGTAAGCCAGCCCGAACTCCACCGGCAGCAGCAGCCAGGAGCCGGTCAGCGTCGCCGACGCCACCAGCAGATGCGGCCAGGCCTGCAGCAGGCCGGACTCCTTCACCTGGGCCAGCTCCAGCGCGATCGCCGACATGCTCGCGGCGCCGCCGAGGATCGCCAGGATCAGCACCGTGGGCGCGCTGTCCGCGACGGCGCGGGCCTGCTCCTCGACGTCGTCCGCGTCGGTGCGGAACATCATCCAGCCGATCAGCACGAGGTAGGTCCAGACGCCGGCGCTCCAGCCGAGCAGCGTGCGGGTGTGCCAGGCCAGCTCGACCGGCCAGGCCGCCGCCAGCAGGGCGCCGGTCGCCGCGCCGATCAGCAGGCGGGGGCGGCGCTTGATCTGGTGCAGCAAGGGCATGGGGTGTGCAGCCGGGGAGGGGGTCGGACTCAATCCGGAATCCGGGCGAAGCGGGCCCGGGTCACGCCGTCGATCTCGACGCTGCCGAAGAACATGTCGTAGGGACGCACCCACAGGCCGCTGTCGTTGTAGAGCGGCGCGTAGAGCACCAGAGGCTCCAGGGTCTCGCTGTGGCGGACGACGCCACGGACCTCGTACTCGCCGCCCTTGTAATGGCGGTAGCGGCCTGCGGGCGCTTCGGGCAAGGGCTGCAGCGGGTCGCCGGCGCCGTGCGCGGCGGGGTTTGGCATCGAGTGGGATTCGCTCATGGCGGAAAGGGCGTGACGGCGCAAACAGGGCAGGGCGCGAGCCCGGGCCCGGAGCCGGGGATAATCGGGCGATGCATCCTAATGCCCTTCTTGAACTCTGCGCCGAACTGGTGGACAGCCTGCTGCTGTTCGACAAGCCTGCCGACGCCCTCGTTTCCGACTTCTTCCGCGCGCACAAGGCGCTCGGTCAGCGCGAACGCCACACCATCGCCGAGACCGCCTACGCCGTGCTGCGCCTGCGCCCGGTGCTGCAGCATCTGGCCCAGTCGGGCCGCGGTCCGATGTCGCGGCGGCTGGCGATCCTCGCCTGGGCCGGCAACGAGGCCTTCCTTCGCGCCGCGACCGATGACCAGGAGCAGCACTGGCTCAAGCAGGTGGCGAAGGTCGACCGCAGCAAGCTGCCGGAAAAGCTGCGCCACAACCTGCCCGACTGGATCGTCGACCCGCTGAAGCAACGTCTGGGCGACGAGCAGTTCTGGCAACTGGCGGAGGCCGTCAATGTGCCGGCGCCGCTGGACCTGCGCGTCAACCTGCTGAAGGCCAAGCGCGAGGACGTTCAGGCCGCGCTGCAGGAAAAGGGCTTCGCCTCCACGCCGACGCCGTTCTCGCCCTGGGGGCTGCGGCTCGAAGGCAAGCCGGCGCTGCAGAAGCTCGACGTCTTCACCAGCGGCCAGGTCGAAGTCCAGGATGAGGGCAGCCAGCTGCTGTCCCTGCTCACCGAAGCCAAGCGCGGCGAGATGGTCGTCGACTTCTGCGCCGGTGCCGGCGGCAAGACGCTGGCGCTGGGCGCCGCGATGCGCAACACCGGACGGCTGTACGCCTTCGACGTGTCGGGGCACCGGCTCGACAAGCTCAAGCCGCGCCTGGCGCGCAGCGGGCTGTCCAACGTCTATCCGGTGCAGATCAGCAACGAACGCGACGAGCGCGTCAAGCGCCTGGCCGGCAAGATCGATCGCGTGCTGGTCGACGCGCCGTGCTCGGGCCTGGGCACCCTCCGCCGCAATCCGGACCTGAAGTGGCGTCAATCACCGAAAGGCATCGAGGAATTGCACGACAAGCAGCTGGCGATCCTCAACAGCGCGTCACGTCTGCTCAAGCCGGGTGGTCGTCTGGTGTACGCGACCTGTTCGCTGCTGGACGCCGAGAACGAGTCCGTCGCCCAGGCCTTCGCCGAGGCGCATCCGGACTTCGTCCTGATGCCTGCGCAGGACGTGCTGGCGCACGCGCAGGTCGACGAGACCCAGGCGGCGCAGCTGTCCGAGAACGGCTACCTGCGCCTGTGGCCGCACCGGCACCAGAGCGACGGCTTCTTCGCGGCAGTCTGGGAACGGAAGAAATGAACCCGGGCAGACCTTGAGGTGGGTCACCGTCGGCAAGGCGGGAGAATCGGATTGTTTTTGATGCGAACGGAAATTGGCGTCCGATCGATCACGCCTTCTGGGTCTTCCAGTCGCTAAGCGTCAAAAGACCGACGGGAAAGCCGCTTACATCCGGGCGATTTCTAGAGTGCGTCGCCTACAATCGGGGCTTCCTGTGGACAACTGGCTCCCCGCGAGCAGGGTTAGGACCGAATGAACGTATTGATGTCTGTGCACGACGCCATCCTGGCGTGGATGATCGATGGCCTCACCGGCGCCAGCTGGTGGCAGATCATCGTCTTCACCCTGGTGGTGACGCATATCACCATTGCTGGCGTCACGATCTTCCTGCACCGGGCCCAGGCACACCGGGCCCTCGATCTGGGTCCGATCCCGTCGCACTTCTTCCGCTTCTGGATGTGGCTGACGACCGGCATGGTCACCCGCGAATGGGTCGCCATCCACCGCAAGCACCACGCGAAGTGCGAGACCGAGGACGATCCTCACAGCCCCGTCACCCGCGGCATCAAGACGGTCATGACGCGCGGCGCCGAGCTGTATCGCGCCGAGGCCAAGAACGAGGAAACGATCAAGAAGTTCAGCCACGGCGTGCCGGACGACTGGATCGAGCGCCACGTCTACACGGGCCGTTCGGTCTGGGGTGTGTCGCTGATGATGATCATCGACCTGGCGCTGTTCGGCGTGGCCGGCATGGCGGTCTGGGCGATCCAGATGGCCTGGATCCCGTTCTGGGCGGCTGGCGTGATCAACGGCGTCGGCCACTACTGGGGCTATCGCAACTTCGAGGCGCAGGATGCGTCGACGAACGTGTCGCCGTGGGGCGTGATCATCGGCGGTGAAGAGCTGCACAACAATCACCACACCTACCCGACGTCGGCCAAGTTCTCGGTCAAGCCGTTCGAATTCGACATCGGCTGGGGCTACATCCGCGCCATGGAAATGATCGGCTGGGCGAAGGTTCGCAAGACCGCGCCGCAGATCAAGACCGGCGAGTTGAAGGCGGTGGCCGACAAGGACACGCTGGAAGCCATCATCGCCAACCGCTATGAAGTGATGGCGCGTTATGCGCGCGGTCTGCGCGGCGTCTGCAAGGCTGAGTTGACTCAGCTGAAGGCGTCGGGTGAGCAGCACAGCGTCAAGTTCCATCAGTTCAAGCTGGCCACGCGCTGGCTGCATCGCGATGCCGAGAAGATCCCGGCCGCCTATCAGGCGCAGCTGGACGGTGCCCGCGCGGCGAGCCCGGTGCTCGACAAGCTGGTGACGATGCGCGAAGAGCTGCGTCAGCTGTGGACCCGCACGAACGTGTCGGCCGAGCAGCTGGTGCATGACCTGCAAGCCTGGTGCCGCAAGGCGGAGGAGAGCGGCATCGCCGAGCTCAAGGCCTTTGCGACGGGCCTGCGCACGGTGCGCGTCTGACCACTGGAAATCGATTCATCGGACTGGGTGGCCGATTTGGAGTGACGGCCATCACCCAGGCGCAGATGAAGCAATGCAAAGGGCGCCCCTACTGGGCGCCTTTTTTCTTGGCGACGCCCATAATTTGTGCGGACTCTCAGACAAGGAGATTGACATGATGGCCTCGACCTTTTTCAAGCGCGCCGTGCTCTTCGGCCTGACCAGCGTGAGCCTGGGCGCGATCGCCGCGGCTGCTCAGGCGCAGGCGGAAGTCAACTTCATCAAGCCGGAGAACTTCTCCGACATCGGCTGGGCCGGTGTGGATCGCGACAACGCCATGAAGCAGCTGGAAGAGCATTTCAAGGCGCTTGCGGCGCGCGAGTTGCCCGGCAAGCAGCTCAAGATCGACGTCACGGACGTCGACCTGGCGGGTGAAGTCGAACCGCGCGTCCGCACGGATCGCGTCAGGATCCTCCGATCGGTGACGATTCCGCGCATGAGCTTCACCTATACGCTCAGCGAGAACGGCCAGGTCCTGAAGTCCGGCAAGGCCGATCTGAAGGACATGAACTACCAGGACGGTGGCGGCAACCGCTACTTCGACTCCGAGCCGCTGCGCTACGAGAAGAAGATGATCGACGACTGGATGGCGCGCGAGCTGCTGGGCAAGACGCGCCTGGCGCCAACGCGCTGATCACGAGGGGCTGCGGACGCAGCTGCTTTCCGATCGCCCATGAAAAAACCCGCCGAGAGGCGGGTTTTCTTCTTCAAGGGCCGCGCTGAATCACTTCAGCTTGGTTTCCTTGTACAGCACGTGCTTGCGTGCCTTGGGGTCGAACTTCATGAATTCCAGCTTTTGGGGCGTGGTCTTCTTGTTCTTGTTCGTGGTGTAGAAATGACCGGTGCCGGCAGTGGATTCCAGCTTGATCTTTTCGCGTCCGCCTTTGGATGCCATGGTGTCGCTCCTGGTTCAGTGATTAGGCTTGACCGCGCGAGCGCAGGTCGGCCAGCACGGCGTCGATGCCCTTCTTGTCGATCAGACGCAGACCTGCGTTGCTGATGCGAAGACGGACCCAGCGGTTTTCGCTTTCGACCCAGAAACGGCGGTATTGCAGGTTCGGGAGGAACCGGCGCTTGGTTTTGTTGTTGGCGTGGGAAACGTTGTTCCCGACCATGGGCTTCTTGCCCGTGACTTCGCAGACGCGTGCCATGAGGACACTCCGATACTTGTCATCCGGCGACCGTCCCAATCGTCCCGACCTTGCTGTCGAGTCGCGGGCGGCGGCCTCACCTCGCCATAGGGTGGCGGTATCCCATCTTCCTCGCGTCAAGATCCTTCACAGGTTGATGGCGCGGGGAAACGAAGAGTGTAGCAGAAACAGACCGGCCCGCGCAAAGGCGGGCCGGTCGGGGTCTGGGTGCGGGCGCCCTGCGCGGGCGCCGCTCACGCAGGGCGCGAGGGTCAGGCCGATTCCTGCTCCAGGAATCGCTGCGCATCCAGCGCGGCCATGCAGCCCGTGCCGGCGCTGGTGATGGCCTGGCGATACACGTGATCCTGCACGTCGCCCGCGGCGAACACGCCCGGCACGCTGGTCATCGTTGCAAAGCCTTCGAGGCCGCTCTTCGTGCGGATGTAGCCGTCCTTCATCTCGATCTGGCCTTCGAAGATGTCGGTGTTGGGCTTGTGGCCGATCGCGATGAAGCAGCCTTGCAGCTTGACGTCCGTCGTCGTGCCATCCTGCGTGCTCTTGATGCGCACGCCGGTCACGCCGGTGGCGTCGCCCAGCACTTCGTCCAGCGTGTGGAACACGTGCAGCTCGATCTTGCCGGCCTTGACCTTGTCCATCAGCTTGTCGACCAGGATCGGCTCGGCACGGAACTTGTCGCGGCGATGGATCAGGTGCACCTTGCTGGCGATGTTGGACAGGTACAGCGCCTCTTCGACGGCCGTGTTGCCGCCGCCGACGACGCAGACTTCCTGCTCGCGATAGAAGAAGCCGTCGCAGGTCGCGCAGGCGCTGACGCCGCGGCCCATGAACGACTCTTCCGACGGCAGTCCCAGGTATTGCGCCGAGGCGCCGGTGGCCAGCACGACCGCATCGGCGGTGTAGACCGCGCTGTCGCCGGTCAGCGTGAACGGACGCTTGGAGAAGTCGACGCTGTTGATGTGGTCGAAGACGATCTCGGTCTGGAAGCGTTCGGCGTGTTCCTGGAAGCGCTGCATCAGCTCCGGACCCTGCACGCCCATCACGTCCGCGGGCCAGTTGTCCACTTCGGTCGTGGTCATCAACTGACCCCCTTGCGCCATGCCCGTCACCAGAAGCGGCTTCAAGTTGGCGCGCGCCGCGTAGATGGCGGCGGTGTAGCCGGCGGGGCCGGAACCGAGGATCAGGAGTTGGGCGTGGCGGGTGTTTTGGCTCATGACGGGGGAGGTGGGGATGCGTTCAGCGGACGCAAGGGACGACAGCAATGACGCGAGCCTAAAGGGACGCGCGGGCGGCCTATGGCGTTGACCCTATGAACAGGCGTGAACAAATTGGCACAATGCATCCATTCTAGGTGGCGGGTCCCTCTGCCATCCTGAGATCCACGATTGACCCTAACCACCGACAGGAGGCATCCCTTCATGGCCATGTTGTCCAACTTGGATCTGATCCGCAGGGTTCCCTTGTTCTCCCTGCTGACCGCCGACCAGGCCCAGTCCATCGCGGACAGCGTCGTCAAACGGCGCTTCAAACGCGGCGAGTTGATCGTCGAGCAGGGCACCAAGTCCAATGCGCTCTTCATCCTGCTCAACGGCCGCGCCCGCGTGCTGACCGCGGACAGCCGCGGCCGCGAAGTCATCCTCGCCGTGCTGCAGCCCGGCGACTACGTCGGCGAGATGAGCCTCATCGACAACGAGCCGCACTCGGCCACGGTCCGCGCCGAGGTGCAGACCGACATGCTGGTGCTGGGCCGCGCCGACTTCGGCCGCGGTCTGCCGGAGTCGTCCAGCCTGGCCTACGGCATCCTGCGCGGCCTCGTCGCGCGACTGAGAAACGCGGACCGCCAGATCGAATCGCTCGCGCTGCTCGACGTCTACGGCCGTGTCGCGCGCACGCTGCTGGACATGGCGGAGGAGGAGAAGGGCGTGAAGATCATCCGCGGCAAGGTGTCGCGGCAGGACATGGCCAAGGTCGTCGGCGCGTCGCGCGAGATGGTCAGCCGCGTCATGAAGGACCTGGAGGACAAGGGCGTCATCGAGACGCTCGAGAACGGCTCCGTGGTCATCAAGGAACGTCTGCAGCACGACTGAGGCGGCCGTTGAAGCACCGTCGACCCGGGCTTCAACGTTTCTTCACCTTGGCGGCGGACGCCGCGTCCGGGACGCGGGGCTTGTGCGTCACAATCGGGGAATGAGTTTTCCCGGTTCCCTGCTGGGCGGCGGTGACGACGCCGCCCCGACCGAGCGCCCCGCGCCGGCACGCAAGTCCAAGAAGGCCACGCCGCCGGCCGCACCGCCCACGCCCCCCAGTCCACTGCGCACGCCGCTGTGGCTGTTGATCGGCGCGCTGGTGTGGTGCCTGGTCTTGCTCGCGATGGTCAGCCATGACCGCGCGGACGCCGCCTTCAGCACCGCCGGCACCTCGGCGCCCGCGCACAACCGCGTCGGCGCACTCGGTGCCTGGATCTCCGACCTGATGCTGTTCGGCTTCGGCTACTCCTGCTGGTGGCTGATGCTGATCTCGCTGCGCGCGTGGCTGAGCGGCCTGGCCCGGATGCTGCGCGCCGACGGCGGCACCATGCTCACGCTCAAGGAGCGTCTGCCGACCGCCGGTGGCCTGGTCCTGCTGATGGCCGCGAGCTGTTCGCTCGAATGGACCCGTCTCTACGGTTGGGAGTCGCATCTGCCCGGCCATGCCGGCGGCGTGCTCGGGTATCTGCTCGGTCCTGCCAGCATGAAGCTGCTCGGCTTCGCCGGTTCGGGCGTCGTGTGGATCGCGGCGTTGGTCGCTGGCGTGTCCCTGGCGCTGAAGTTCTCCTGGCTGCGTGTGTCCGAGCAGATCGGCGCGACGATCGAGCGCCTGATCGAGAAGCGCGAAGTGCGCCGCGAGATCGCCGAGGACAAGCGCGTCGGCAAGGAAGCCAAGCGCGAGCGCGAAGCCGTCGTCGAGGTCGAGCGCCTGGTCGAGGAAGAGCACCACATCCCGATCGTCATCGAGCCACCGGTGGTCGAGCAGCCGAAGTCCACGCGCGTCATCAAGGAGCGCCAGCAGACGCTGTTCACCGATCCGACCGACGCCAAGCTGCCGCAGGTCGACCTGCTGGACGCCCCGCCGCCGCGGATCGAGACGGTCACGCCTGAATCGCTGGAGATGACCAGCCGCATGATCGAGAAGAAGTTGAAGGACTTCGGCGTTGATGTGCGGGTGGTGGCGGCCTCGCCGGGGCCGGTGATCACGCGCTACGAGATCGAGCCGGCGACCGGCGTGAAGGGCTCGCAGATCCTCGGCCTGGCCAAGGACCTCGCGCGTTCGCTCAGCCTGACCTCGATCCGCGTGGTCGAAACCATCCCGGGCAAGAACTACATGGCGCTGGAGCTGCCGAACGCGCGCCGCCAGACCATTCGGCTGTCCGAGATCCTCGGCTCGCAGGTCTATGCCGACGCCGCGTCGCCGCTGACGATGGGCCTGGGCAAGGACATCGTCGGCCTGCCGGTGGTGGCCGACCTGGCCAAGATGCCGCACTGCCTGGTGGCCGGCACGACCGGCTCCGGCAAGTCGGTGGGCATCAACGCGATGATCCTGTCGGTGCTCTACAAGGCCGAGGCCCGCGACGTCCGCCTCATCCTGATCGACCCGAAGATGCTGGAAATGAGCGTCTACGAAGGCATCCCGCATCTGCTGGCGCCGGTCGTGACCGACATGAAGCAGGCCAGCAACGCGTTGAACTGGTGCGTCAACGAGATGGAGCGCCGCTACAAGCTCATGTCCAAGATGGGCGTGCGCAACCTGGCGGGCTTCAACAAGAAGATCGCCGACGCGGCCGAGCGCGAGGAGAAGATCCCCAACCCGTTCAGCCTGACGCCGGAGGAGCCGGAGCCGCTGGAGCGTCTGCCGCACATCGTCGTCGTCATCGACGAACTGGCCGACCTGATGATGGTGGTCGGCAAGAAGATCGAAGAGCTGATCGCCCGCCTGGCGCAGAAGGCGCGCGCGGCCGGCATCCACCTGATCCTGGCGACGCAGCGCCCGTCGGTCGACGTGATCACCGGCCTGATCAAGGCCAACATCCCGACGCGGCTGTCCTTCCAGGTGTCGAGCAAGATCGACTCGCGGACCATCCTCGACCAGATGGGCGCCGAAGCGCTGCTGGGCATGGGCGACATGCTCTACATGGCGTCGGGGACCGGGCTGCCGGTGCGTGTCCACGGCGCGTTCGTCAGCGACGACGAAGTGCATCGCGTCGTCGAGTACCTGAAGGAACAGGGCGAGCCCAATTACATCGAAGGCATCCTGGAAGGCGGCGTGCTTGACGGCGATGGCGGCGGCGACGGATTGCCCGGCCTGACGGCGGGCGGCGACGGCGAGTCCGACCCGATGTACGACCAGGCGGTGGGCATCGTCCTGCAGCACAAGCGGGCGTCGATCTCGCTGGTGCAGAGACATCTGCGCATCGGCTACAACCGGGCAGCCCGATTGCTGGAGCAGATGGAGAAGTCCGGCGTCGTTTCGGCGATGGCCACCAACGGCAACCGCGACATCATCGTGCCCAAGCGGGAAGACTGAACTGAGTTGACCTGAGCTGACCTGAGCAAGTCTGCGAGACGAATGATCAATACCTCCTTCAAGATCCGTGCCCTGGCCCGTGGCGTTGCGGCCATCGCCGTCTGCTTCACGACCCTGGCCCATGCCGATGGTGTGAGTGCGCTTCAGCAGTTCGTCAGCGAAGTGAAGAGTGGCCGCGCGACCTTCACGCAGACCGTCACCGCGCCGGACGGCAAACGCAAGAAGACGACCACCGGCACCTTCGAGTTCCAGCGTCCCAACCAATTCCGCTTCGCTTACGCGAAGCCGGCCGAGCAACTGATCGTGGCCGACGGCAAGGAAGTGTGGATCTATGACCCTGACCTGCAGCAGGCCAGCGTCCGCAACATGGACCAGGCGTTGGGCGCGACGCCGGTGTCGCTGCTCGCAGGCGGCGACCTGTCCAAGGATTTCAGCTTGAAGTCCCTGCCTGCGGCCAACGGCCTGGATTGGGTGCAGGCCACACCCAAGCGCAATGACAGCAGCCTGCAGAGCCTGAAGCTCGGCTTCAAGGGCCGCGATCTGGCGGCGCTGGAGATCGTCGACGGCTTCGGACAGCAGTCGGTGATGCAGTTCAGCGCGATCGAGCCCAATGCCAAGGTGTCGGCTGACCGCTTCCGCTTCGCGCCGCCGCCGGGCACCGACATCGCCCGCCAACCTTGAGTGTTGAACGGCTGGTGAGTCTGCATCGATGAGCAACGCGTCGCTCTTCCCGGACGAGTTCGAATCTGTTCCCGGCGGACGACCGTCGGCGGCAGTGCCGAGCCAGCACGCGCCGCTGCCCGAGCGGCTGCGGCCACGCAAGCTCGACGAGGTCGTCGGCCAGCGCCACCTGCTGGGCGAGGGCATGCCGCTGCGCGTGGCGCTTGAAAGCGGCCGGCCGCACTCGATGATCCTGTGGGGCCCGCCGGGCGTCGGCAAGACGACGCTGGCGCGCTTGATGACGCAGCATTTCGATGCGCAGTTCATCGCGATCTCGGCGGTGCTGGGCGGCGTCAAGGACATCCGCGAGGCGGTCGATCGCGCGCAGGTCGCGGTGGGGCAGGGACGGCGCACGATCGTGTTCGTCGACGAGGTCCACCGCTTCAACAAGGCGCAGCAGGACGCCTTCCTGCCGCACGTCGAGTCGGGGCTGTTCAGCTTCATCGGGGCGACGACCGAGAACCCGTCGTTCGAGGTGAACTCGGCGCTGCTGTCGCGGGCGACGGTGCACGTGCTGAAGTCGCTCGACGAGCAGGACATGCGCGAGTTGCTGATGCGCGGACGCGCGGTGCTGGGCGCGCCGCCGGTCAGTGAGGCCGCCACGCTGCGGCTGATCGGTTATGCCGACGGCGACGCGCGACGTCTGCTGAACACGCTGGAGACCGTGGCGCAACTGACGCCGGCGGGCACGGCGGAGATCGACGAGGCGCTGCTGGAACGCACGCTCGGCGAGCAGCTGCGGCGCTACGACAAGGGTGGCGACCAGTTCTACGACGTGATCTCGGCGCTGCACAAGTCGGTGCGCGGGTCCAATCCGGACGGCGCCTTGTACTGGCTGGTGAGGATGCTCGACGGCGGCGTCGACGCACGCTACATCACGCGACGGCTGATCCGCATGGCGAGCGAGGACATCGGCAACGCCGATCCTCGCGCGCTGCGCATCTGCCTGGATGCGGCCGAAACCTACGAACGCCTCGGATCGCCGGAAGGCGAGCTCACGCTGGCGCAGGCGGTCGTCTATCTGGCGATCGCGCCGAAGTCGAACGCCGTCTACAACGCCTACAACCAGGTGCGCGCGCTGATCAAGCAGGACAGTTCGCGACCGGTGCCGGTGCACCTGCGCAACGCGCCGACGCGGCTCATGAAGGAACTCGGCTACGGCAAGGCCTATCGCTACGCGCATGACTTCCCCGGCGCGTATGTGGCCGGCGAGCAGTATCTGCCGGACGGCCTCGAGGACCAGCGCTTCTACGAGCCTGTGCCCCGCGGTCTGGAGATCAAGATCGGTGCGCGACTCGATGAACTGCGGCGGCTGGATGCCGGAGCGCTCGGGCAGGGTGATGACGGTGGTGGCGGCGGCGGTGGCGCTGGCATCGGCGATGACGGCGAGGCCTGATCGATGAACACGCGGATCGTCGGCATCGTGACTGCGTTGATCCTGATGCTGGCATCGACCGCCGGCGCGTCGTTCGCGGACGCCGCGACCGTCAAGCCCAGGCTCGCCGCGCCGTCGGTATCGGCATCACGCCCCGCGCAGCCGCCAGAAGGTCCGACGCTCACCCGCATCCGCGAAACCGGCGTTGTCGTCATCGGCTACCGGCCGGCATCGGCGCCGTTCAGCTACCTCGATGCGCAGTTGCGGCCGACGGGGTATTCGGTCGACCTCTGCGAGCGCGTGATCGCCTCGCTGCGCGTGAAGCTCAAGCTGCCGGATCTGGAAGTGCGGCGCGTCGCGGTCGGTTCGGCAACCCGCATGCCGATGGTCAGCAACGGCACGCTGGACATGGAGTGCGGCATCACGACCAACACCGCCGAGCGCGCGCGCAGCCAAGCGTTCTCGGTGACCATCTTCGTGGCCGAGACCAAGCTGATGACGCGCCACGGCGAAAAGGTGCAGAGCCTGCTCGACCTGCGCGGCAGGCCGGTGGTGAGCACCATCGGCACGACCAGCATCCAGCACCTGGCCAAGGTCAGCGAGCAGCAGGGCTTGAACATCCGCATCGTCGCCGGGCTGGACGATCCGGACGCGTTCCAGCTGCTGCGCAGCGGCCGCGCCGACGCGTTCATGATGGACGACGTCATCATCCGCGCGCTCCTGGCGCAGCAGGGCGCTGCGGTATCGCCGGACGACTACGTGATCTCCGACCGCGCGTTGACGGTGGAGCCCTACGCGATCGGGCTCAACCGCGACGATCCGATGTTCAAGACGATGGTCGACGACGTGCTGATCGGCCTGTACCGCAGCGGAGAGATCCACGCGATCTACAAGCGCTGGTTCGAGTCGCCGCTGCCGCCGTCGGGCATCAACCTGAAGCTGCCGATGAACGCCGCTTTCCGGCGCGTGGTCGAGCAACCGACGGACTCGCCGGATCCGGAGCGCTACCGCTGAGCGACATGCCGGCCGCCATGCCGGCCGGCGCGCGATCGCCGGCGACCGCGCCCGAGCAGCCGTCGCGTCCGTTCAGCAACGCCACGAAACGCCGTGCGGCGAGGCCCAGCGGGCGCGTCTGCGTCCACACCACGTCGACGTAGAGCTGCAGCGCCGTCGTGAAGTTGCCGGCGGGGATCTGGACCAGTTCCCCCGAAGCCAGCGCGGTGCGCACAAAACCCGACGGCAGCCACGCCCAACCCAGCCCGGCGGACACCATCCGCAGCGCCGCCACCGGGCTGTCGGTGCGCCACTGGACGCGCGAGACGGCGATCCGCTTGTCGACGTCGCAGGCATCGCGGCCGGCGACGAGGATCTGTCGCTCGGCGATGAGGTGTTCGTCGCGCAGTGCCGACGGCTCGCGCGCGAGCATCGGGTGCGAGGCCGCGACGACGGCGATCAGCGTTTCGCGCGCGACTTCCTGGAACTGTTCCGATGGATCGAGACCTTGGCGCTCGAAGACCAGCGCCAGTTGCGCGCGGCCCGACTTCAGCATCGCGAGTGCATCCGCCTGCGGTGCGGTCAGTACCTCGACATCGAGCAGAGGGAACTCGGCGGACAGCGTCGTCAATGCGTCGCTCCACGGCGCCGCGGCGACCAGCTCAGGCACGACCGTGATCGTCAGCGAAGGCTCCAGGCCCTGGGTCATCGACAGGGCATGGCGGTTGAGCTGTCCGAGCTGCTCGGCCAGCCGGCGCGCCTGAGGCACCAGCGCGAGCGCCTGTGGGGTGGGGACGGGCTCTCGGCCGGCACGGTCGAAGAGGGCGAGGTCGAGCTGCGCTTCAAGGTTGGCGATCGTCATGCTGACGGCCGAAGGCACGCGTCCCAACACGCGCGCGGCGGCGGAGAACGAACCGTGATCGATCGCGGCGAGGAAGACACGGAGATTGTCGAGGTCGAAAGCCATGGGCCTGGTGCTGAATCTGTCAGTGAATCTGATGGATTCTGACTTTAAGTATCAGGGCTTAAAACATACAGTCACCGTCATCCACTTTCAAGGAGATGACGATGGTGTGGGGCGTGCTGTTTCTGGCCGGGCTGTTCGAGATCGGCTGGGCCGTCGGGCTGAAGTACACGGACGGCTTCACCCGCCTGTGGCCGACGGTGGGCACGGTGGCGGCGATGGTGACGAGCGTCGTGCTGCTGGGCTGGGCGTTGAAGCACCTGCCGGTGGGGACGGCCTACGCGGTGTGGACGGGCATCGGCGCTGTCGGGACCGCCATCGCGGGCATCGTGCTGCTGGGCGAGTCGGCGTCGCTGGCGCGGCTGGCGTGCATCGGCCTGATCGCCGTGGGCATCATCGGCTTGAAGATGTTCTCGTCGCAGTGAGCAGGCCGTCTGCAGTGCCTGTGGGCATCCGCAGGCGTGGGGCCGCGGATCAGCGGAAAGTCTTGAGCGCCTGCTGGCCCGCCGGCGTCAGATAGGGCCAGACGGCGTCGATCGGCAGCGCGACGTCTTCGGCGCACGGCGTCATCGCATACGAGGCCTGCGTGTGGAAGACGAGCTGCTTCGGTTCCGGATGGATCGAACTGCCCATCCAGGAGACCTCATCGCGGCATTCGGCTTCCTCGCCGTTGCCGCCGCCGTCGGCATAAGCCTTCACGAGCAGCTTGCCGAGCCGGGAGCCTTTCGGGATCTCTTTGCGTAATTCGGACTTCAGCCAAGAGGCGACGTCCGCCTCCGCCCCGGTGTCCAGGCGATACGTGGTGACGCTGTTGCCGTGCCACGGATGAGCGCCGCCGCAGTAGCCCTCGTTCCAGGTGTCGATGACGACGAAGGCGGCATTCCAGGCGACGACCTTCTGCGTTTGCGAGGACTCGTAGCCGGCTTCCGGGCCGCGTTCGCGCCGACCCTGCGCCATGCAGTCGACGTGATCGAGGACCGCGTCCGCGGCCTTGTCCCACAACGTGGCGTTCAGTGTCGAGATGGCTGGCGTTGTGCCAATCAGGCGGACGCCGACCTGCGTGGTGTCCGGGGTTGTGCCACCGGCACCACCTCCTGGCACGGGGAAAGTCAGCGCCTCGTAGCGGCGACCTCCGATCTGGGTGGCCTTTGTAGAGGTCGGCTTGAGCGCGGCCTTGCGGCTCGCGTTGTAGTCGCTCTCCTTGATCGCCACAGCGGCGATCGGCAGCGTCTTCGAGCCGTCGATGGAGCGCCATTCGCCGCTCAGCGTGCTGGCATCGCAACCGAGCTTCAGCCGACCTGTCGGCCTTTCCTTGGCGTCGAGTTCCTGCCACTCGCCGGTCTTGGCATCGCGGACCAGCGTGAGGTCGCCCAGCGAGCTGCGGTAGTAGTAGCGGCCGACTGCGGGGCGCTCGCCCTCGGCGGGATTGAGTTCCATCGATACCGGCGTGGTGCCCAGCGTGCCGCGCCATGTGCCCTTGTCGCAGGACGCGGCGGCGTGCGCTGCCGGTGGGCTGAATATCGCTGCCAGCGTCAGCGTGATCAACGCGTGAAGGCGGACGGCTGGGACGTGGCGGAGGAGGGGAGAAGGACGTGCGCGCATGTCGACGACTGTAGCGAGCGCAGGGCATGGCGCTTGCCGACGAAGGTCATCGAGACATTCTGGAGATTGCCATGCCTGACTTCGACAAGCCCCGCGACAAGGCCTATGACCACGAGCAGGAGGCTACCTACTGGCGCGACAACTACGCCAAGCGGCCCTATATCCAGCAAGGCGACACGCACGACGACTTCGGTCCCGCGTACGCCTACGGCGTCGATGCGTTCGCCCGTTACCCGGACCGCGAGTTCGAGGACTTCGAGGCCGAACTGCACCGCGACTGGGGCAACCAGCGCCAGGGTTCTTCGCTGGAATGGGCGAGGGCGAAGCCTGCGGTGAAGGATGCCTGGGATCGCATCAAGGAGGCGTCGAACATGCCGCCGTCGACGCGCTAAGGAGCTCCTTCAGAGGCCGCGGAGGCCGGCGACGACGCCGCCTCCGCCGGCAGCCCGAACAGTGCGTTCGTGTCCGCGTTCGGATCGGTCCGCTCGGCCTGACCGGCGTCGATGCCCTGCAGCATCTCCGTCGCCTTGTCCATGTCGACCGCTTCCGCCTTGTCGAGGAACGCCGTCACCGTGATCGGGAAGAAGATGACGATGGCCACGAGGATCAGCTGCATCACCACCCAGGGGATGGAGCCGAGGTAGATGTCGCTCGACAGCACTTTCCTCGGCAGCGCGCCGTTCTTGAAGAGCGTGTCCGAGATCCCTCGCAGATAGAACAACGCGAACCCGAACGGCGGATGCATGAAGCTGGTCTGCATGTTCACGCAGAGCATCACGCCGAACCACACCAGGTCAATGCCCATCTTGTCGGCGACCGGGCCGAGCAGCGGCAGGATGATGAACGCGATCTCGAAGAAGTCGAGGAAGAACGCCAGGAAGAAAATGAACAGGTTGACGACGATCAGGAAGCCGATCTGACCGCCGGGCAGGTTCGAGAGCAGGTGCTCGATCCACTTGCCGCCTTCGACGCCCTGGAACACCAGCGAGAAGGTCCGCGACCCGATCAGGATGAACACCACCATCGCGGTGATGCGCATGGTGCCGATCATGGCGTCCTTGACCACCGGCCAGTTCAGCCGCCGGTGCGACGCCGCCAGGATGAACGCGCCGACCGCGCCCATTGCGCCGGCCTCGGTCGGTGTGCAGATCGCCGTGTCGATGCCGGGCAGACCGCCCATCGAGCCCAGCACCGCGAAGATCAGGATCGCCGACGGGATGATCCCGCGCAGGCATTTCGCCCACAGCGCCCAGCCGTTGAGCGTGCGCGCCTCCTTGGGCACGCCGGGCACGTGCTCGGGCCGGATGCGCGACACCATGAAGGTGTACAGCGCGAAGATCAGCACCTGCAGGATCGACGGCCCCCATGCGCCCTTGTACATGTCGCCGACCGGCTTGCCGAGCTGGTCCGCCAGCACCACCAGCACCAGCGACGGCGGCACCAGCTGCGTGATGGTCCCCGAGGCCGCCAGCACGCCGGTGGCGTAGCGCATGTTGTAGCCGTAGCGCATCATGACCGGCAGCGAGATCATCGCCATCGCGATCACCTGGCCCGCCACGGTGCCGGTGATCGCGCCGAGGATGAAGCCCACGATGATCACCGAGTAGCCCAGCCCGCCGCGCACCGGCCCGAAAAGCTGGCCCATCGAATCGAGCATGTCCTCGGCGAGACCGCATTTCTCCAGCAACGCGCCCATCAGTGTGAAGAAGGGGATGGCCAGCAGCAGGTCGTTGGACAGGATGCCGAAGACGTTCTGCGGCAGTGCCGCCATGAACGAGGGCGGGAACCAGCCCTGGCTCACCGCGAAGAAGCCGCAGGCCAGGCCCAGCGCGGCCAGCGAGAACGCCACGGGGAAGCCGATCAGCATGATGATGATCAGCCCCGCGAACATCAGCGGGGGGAACTGCTCCATCGTGATCATTGCAGCGGCCTCTCGTAGTGGGTGTCCATCTCGACGAGATGGGCGAGGTAGCCGATGCGCTTGATCACCTCCGAGATCCCCTGCAGGAACACCAGCGCGAAGCCCACCGGCAGCGTCAACGCGGCCGGCCAACGGATCAATCCGCCGGCATTGCCCGACACCTCGCCGCTGGTGAACAGCTTCCACGCATAACCGCCGTAGCCGAGCGCGGCGACGGTGTCATCCGCGCGCATGCCGGTGGTGAGCTTTACCAGGAAGAAGTCCCACGACAGCCAGCCCGCATACCCCATCACGGGGATCAGGAAGACGATGAGTCCGAACAGGTCGACGTAGACCTTGCCGTGGCCACGCAGCCGCGTGTAGAGGATATCGACGCGCACGTGCTCGTTGAGCCGCAAGACCTGCGCCGCGCCACCCATCACACAGGCAGCGAACAGGTACCACTGGATCTCAAGGAAGGCGTTGGAGCTGATGTCCAGCCCGTAGCGGATCACCGCGTTCGCGGCGCTGATAAAGCACGACAGCAGGACAGCCCAGGCGGCAAGCGTGCCGAACCGGTCCGTCAGCCAGTCGATGCCCTTGGCAAGTGCAAGCAGGGCTTTCATCGACGAGTCCAGGTCTCCATCTCGAACCCCGACGGGAGGGCTCTCGGTTCTTGTGTGTAGACGTGGACTTTAGCCAGCAGGGGCTGTCGGAAAGCTGAATTCGGGAGGGGTTGCGGGAAAGCCCCGACATGCCAGCGATGGCGCGTTGATCGAGGCGACCGGGGCCCCTTTTCTCCGTGCCTGGGGCCAGAGGCCCCCGGCCTTCGCTAGGCACAAACAGTCCTCAGGACTGTTTGAGTCCGAGCGAAGTCCCTCCGCCGGCGGAGCC
>NZ_DASVNZ010000017.1:0-25050 GCF_036486225.1 Roseateles sp.
GACGGCGGCGCCGACCGCCTGCCGCCACCCCGCCCCGGACGCGCCGCCCCGATGGCATCGGCCTTCGCGCCGTTTCGCCGCAGCCCGCGCCAATCCTCGCGATGCGGGGGACGGGTCTTGCCGTCCGGTGTCCGACAACGCCGGAACGTGCGGCCTGTGGAACAGGGGCGTCGACGATGGCCGTCGATGCGGGTTCCCCCGTCCCGGTTCCGGGCAATCCACCACGATGGGGGCCTCGCTTTTTCAAAAGCGACGTCTAACAATCCGCGACATTCCTTTGAAATCGTTTGATTTCGGTACACAGGCAAGGGGAAAACGAATGATGGCCAGAGGCCTGATGGTTGCCGGACTGCTCGCCGCGTCGCTCGCGGCGGTCGCCCAGGTGCCGTACGTGTTCAGCTACAACCCGGGGCCGACCCGCGGCACCAAGTGGGTGGCCAAGGCCTCCGACGGCAACGCCGAAGGCGCGGCCTCGGTGGTCTCGTCCTCGCCGCGTCCGGTGTGGGCGCGGGTCTGCTACACGATCGGTCCGTCGGACAGCACCGTGTCCGTCTACGCACAGACCCGCAACGAAGAGGCGCGTGCGTTCGAGATCGCCTGGGGCGGGTGCAGCGACGTGTTCGGCACCAGCATCTGGATCGGCAATCCGCACGGCCAGCCGGTCGGCGGGTATTACGGCGTCGCGCCGGCCACGCCCCTCGATTGACTCCGCGCTGATTGATCTTGCGCTGATCGACCCTGAGTTCCCCGCGCTCCGTCCGGTCGGGTCCGGCCGGAGCCCGTCGCCCGCGTCCTTGCCGCGTCTTTGTTGTTGCTCGTTGTGAGACGTCGTCGGAGACGTCCTTAGAAAACCTGGAGGATTCCATGCTTGCCACTTCCCGCCTCGTTGCTTCGTCCAGCCTCGTGCTGAAGTCCGCCCTGATGCTGTCGCCGCTGCTGCTGGCCGGCTGCCTGGCCACCGCGCCGACGATGGGCGAGAACAAGGGCACCGTCTCCGGCGCCGCCGGCGGCGCGACCGCCGAGAACCAGAACAGCAAGCTCGAGCATTGCGACGAGACGCTGGGCACGCTGACGATCTTCGAGGACAACAACGCCCCGTGGTGGTCGCAGCTGCGCGAGCGCCAGCTGGGATCGACCGTGCCGGTGCTGCGCCTGATGGTGCAGCAGTCCAACTGCTTCGTGATCGTCGAACGCGGCAAGGCTTTCGCCAACATGGAGCGTGAACGCGCGCTGATGCAGTCCGGCGAAACGCGTGCCGGCAGCAACTTCGGCCAGGGCCAGATGGTCGCCGCCGACTACACGATGAGCCCCGAGATCCAGTTCTCCGGCAAGACCGGCGGCGGCGGCGGCGGCATCGGGACCGGCGCGATCGGCCTGCTGACCGCGGTGGCGGCCAACGTCAGCCAGAACGAGGCGTCCACCACGCTGCTGCTGGTCGACAACCGCTCCGGCGTGCAGATCTCGGCCGCGGAAGGCACGGCCAAGAACTTCGACTTCGGCTTCGGCGGCGCCAGCTTCTTCGGCAACGCCGCGATCGCCGGTGGTGCGTACGGCAAGACGCCGGCTGGCAAGGTCGTGGTCACGGCCTTCGCGGATTCGTACAACCAGATGGTGAAGGCGCTGCGCAACTACAAGGCGCAGCAGGTCAAGGGCGGCCTGGGCGCCGGCGGCCGACTGGGCGTGTCGGGCGGCTCGACTGCGGCGTCCAAGGAAGTCGATCAGGCGGCGACGCCCGCGAAGGCAGCGCCGAAGGCGGCCGCCAAGCCGGCGGCGAAGAAGCCCGCCACCACGACGACGCCGCCGGCGACGAAGTGATCTTGCGCTGAAGGAGAAGTGGGCGGGTCGGGAGACCGCCCAACCCCGCGCGGCCAAGCGCGGGCTCTCCACGCAGCAGGGGGCATCCCTCCGGGAACCCCCAGCAGCATTCCGGCCCCACTCGCAGCCGCTGACGTCCTCCATCTTGGGGGCGTGGCGTGCGGGGTGGGGCTTTTGCTTTGCTGCTTTCTGCCTCGTCGCTTACTGCTTCTCGATCTGCGAGCGCAGGCGCTCTTCCTGCTCACGCAGTTCGGGCGTGAACGCCTCGCCGAAGTCCTCGGCTTCGAAGATCCGGCGGATCTCGATGTCGGACTCGGTGGTCTGCGGGTTGGGGCACTTCTTGACCCACTCGATCGCCTCTTCCAACGACGCGCACTGCCAGATCCAGTAGCCGGCGATCAGCTCCTTCGTCTCGGCGAAAGGACCGTCGATGACCTTGCGGTCCTTGCCGGAGAAACGCACCCGCGCGCCCTTGCTCGTCGGATGCAGGCCCTCTCCGGCCAGCATCACGCCGGCCTTGACCAGTTCCTCGTTGTAGGCGCCCATCGCGGCAAGCAGTTCGGTGCTGGGCATCTCGCCCGCTTCGCTGTGCTTGTCCGCCTTGACGATGACCATGAATCGCATGTCGATCTCCTGATGCAGTCCTGAAAATGGAAGAGGGTGGACAAGCCATCGGCGATTCAACGAATCGACGAAGGGCTCGTCTCACCCTCATGACGTTCTGCGAGGTCCGCTTTCGACACTGTCGACCGCGGCTCCGACGTTTTCTTCAGCGGCGGATCCGCAGTGGCGGATCAACCCGCGCGCAGGACCCCGATCACGCAGCCAGCAGCTGGCGCAGCACGTAGGGCAGGATGCCGCCGTGGCGGTAGTACTCGACCTCGATCGGGGTGTCGATGCGCAGGATCAGCGGCACGCGGCGCTCCGGCACGCCACCGTCTGCCGCGCGGATCACCAGCGTCGCTTCGGACTGCGGCTTGATCTCGCTGCCGAGTTCGATGTCGATGACCTCGTCGCCCTTCAGGCCCAGCGATTCCCAGGAGTCGCCCGGACGGAACTGCAGCGGCAGCACGCCCATGCCGACCAGGTTGGAGCGGTGGATGCGCTCGAAGCTCTTGGCCACGACCGCGCCGATGCCCAGCAGCTGCGTGCCCTTGGCCGCCCAGTCGCGGCTGGAGCCGGTGCCGTACTCCTCGCCGGCGAAGATCACCGTCGGGGTGCCGGCGGCGATGTAGCGCATCGCGGCATCGTAGATGAACATCTTCTCGCCGCCCGGCTGGAACAGCGTCAGGCCGCCTTCCTCACGCGCGCCGTCGGGCTTGGCCGGAATCATGAGGTTCTTGATCCGGACGTTGGCGAAGGTGCCGCGCATCATGACTTCATGGTTGCCGCGGCGCGAGCCGTAGCTGTTGAAGTCGGCCTTGAGCACGCCCTTGTCCTTGAGGTAGGCGCCGGCGGGCGAGACCTCCTTGATGGCGCCGGCCGGGGAGATGTGGTCGGTGGTGATCGAGTCGCCGAACAGCGCCATGATGCGCGCGCCCTTGACGCCGGCTTCCTGCGCTTCGGGGATCTGGGTGAAGCGGTCGAAGAAGGGCGGCTGCGCGATGTAGGTGCTCTTGGGCCAGCCGTAGACCTGGCCGGTACCGCCCTTGATCTTCTCCCACAGCTTGCCGGGCTCGGCCTTGACCTTGCCGTAGTTGGCGCGGAAGGCGTCGGGGTTGAGCGCGAGCTTGAGCAGCGCGTGGATCTCGTCGCTGGTCGGCCAGATGTCGCCCAGGTACACCGGCTTGCCGCCCGTGCCCAGGCCGACCGGGTCGGTCATCAGGTCGCGCGTCATGTTGCCGGCGATGGCATAGGCCACCACCAGCGGCGGGCTGGCCAGGAAGTTGGCCTTGATGTTGGGATGGATGCGCGCTTCGAAGTTGCGGTTGCCCGACAGCACCGCGGCGCAGATCAGGTCGTTGCCGGTGATGGCCTCGTTGATCTCGGGCGTCAGGTCGCCGGCATTGCCGATGCAGGTCGTGCAGCCGTAGGCGGCGACGGAGAAGCCCAGCTTCTCCAGATACGGCAGCAGGCCGGCGTTCTGCAGGTACTCGGTGACGATGCGCGAGCCCGGCGCCAGCGAGGTCTTGATGTGCGGCTGGACCGTCAGTCCGGCCTCGACGGCCTTCTTGGCCAGCAGGCCGGCGGCGAGCATCACGCTCGGGTTGGAGGTGTTGGTGCAGGAGGTGATCGCGGCGATCAGCACGTCGCCGTTGAAGATCTCCAGGCCCTTCTGCGACCCGCCGAGCGGGAAGGACTTCGGCAGCTTCTCGACCGGCTGGTTGAAGCCGTTCTCCGCGATCGGCTTGGAATACAGCGACGCGAAGGTCTTCGCCAGGTCGGTGATGACGATGCGGTCCTGCGGGCGCTTGGGGCCGGCCAGCGAGGGCACGACCGTGCCCAGGTCCAGCGAGACCACCTGGCTGAAGCGGATGTCACCCGCCTTGGGGACGCCGAACAGGCCCTGCGCGCGGAAGTAGCTCTCGAAGGCCTCGATCTCGTCGGTCGTGCGGCCGGTGCCCTTGAAGTAGTCGATGGTGCGCTCGTCGACGGGGAAGAAGCCCATCGTCGCGCCGTACTCGGGCGCCATGTTGCCGATGGTGGCGCGGTCCGGCACGGACAGCGAGGCCGTGCCCTCGCCGAAGAACTCGACGAACTTGCCGACCACCTTGGCCTTGCGCAGGATCTCGGTGACGGTCAGCACCAGGTCGGTGGCGGTGACGCCTTCGCGCAGGCGGCCGCTCAGCTCGAAGCCGACCACGTCCGGCGTCAGGAAGTAGACCGGCTGGCCGAGCATGCCGGCCTCGGCCTCGATGCCGCCGACGCCCCAGCCCACCACGCCCACGCCGTTGATCATCGTCGTGTGGCTGTCGGTGCCGACCAGCGTGTCCGGGTAGTACACGGTCCCGGCGCCGCTGCCGGTCTTGTGCACGCCGCGGGCCAGGTACTCGAGGTTGACCTGGTGGACGATGCCGAAGCCGGGCGGGACGACGCCGAAGGTGTCGAAGGCCTGCATGCCCCACTTCATGAACTCGTAGCGTTCGCGGTTGCGCTCGAACTCGAGCTTCATGTTCAGGTCCAGCGCCTTGGGGCTGCCGAAGTGGTCGATCATGATCGAGTGGTCGACGACCAGGTCGACCGGCACCAGCGGCTCGATCGTCTTGGGGTCCTTGCCCTGGGCCTTGGCGACGTTGCGCATCGCGGCCAGGTCGGCCAGCAGCGGCACGCCGGTGAAGTCCTGCAGCACCACGCGGGCGACGACGAAGGGGATCTCCTCGTTGCGGGGCGCGTTGGGCTGCCAGTTGGCGAGCTGCTCGACATGCTCCGCGGTCACGCGCTTGCCGTCGCAGTTGCGCAGCACCGACTCCAGCACCAGCCGGATCGAGACCGGCAGCTGGTTCACGTTGGGGAAGCGCTTGGCCAGCTCGGGCAGCGAGTAGTACTTGCCGCTCTTGCCGGACGCGGTCTTGAAGCTGGCGACGGTGTTGGCGAATGCATGGGGCATGGCTGACTCCTTGGCTTTGGGGTCCTGGCGCGCTCCTGGTCGTCGAGGAGGCGGGACGGTTTCTCTTCGGGCGATTGGGGATGGGATATCGGGGCTGATTGTGGCCTCGCGCGGCGCCCTTGTGATGACTCCTTCGGGCGAGCTTGTGCGAGGGCGCAACGCCCCCTCGGGGGCGGCAATGTCCCCAGTCCGGGCGGGGCGTGGGGCAATGGCTAACATCCCGCAAGGACTTTCAGGCCGCCAGCACCCGGGCCGACAAGAACTGACCCTGGGGCGCTTCCGACCAACATTCTTTCGTAGCCTTCCGGACGAGGAATCCATGGATCAGGAACTGTTGTCGCCCACGTCGAGTGCCGCTCCCCGCGCGGCCGAGGTGATCCCCGAGGCCGCCGGCGCGCCGCCGCTGCCCCCCGCCGGACTCACGCTGCTGCAGCGTCTGTTCTCCGCCTATCCGGGCAGCATGGGGCTGCGGCTCGGGCACTGGTCGACGCGGCTGGGCCGGCAGGCGCACCAGCCGGCCGAGTTCACGCTGGTGCTGAACGACCCCACGGCGCTGCGGCGCCTGCTGCTCGGGCGCGATCCGCTGCGTTTCGCCGAGGCTTACTTCACCGGCCAGATCGACGTCGAGGGGGACTTCTTCGCCGCCTTGCAACTCAAGGACCACCTGCCGGAACTGACGCTGTCCTGGAGCGACCGCCTGCGCCTGGCCGTGCGGCTGCTGGCGCCCATCCCCCCGGCGACCGACGCGGAGCTGCGCGCCGGCGGCGTGCGCCGCCACACGCGCGCCGAGAACAAGGCCGCCATCGCCTTCCATTACGACCTGTCCAACGACTTCTATGCGTTGTGGCTGGACCCGGCGATGGTCTATTCCTGCGCCTACTACGAGACCGAAGACACGACGCTGGCCCAGGCCCAGTGGTCCAAGCTGGATCACATCTGCCGCAAGCTGCGGCTGCAGCCGGGCGAGGAACTGCTGGACATCGGCTGCGGCTGGGGCGCCCTGGTGATGCATGCGGCGCGTCACTACGGCGTGAAGGCCACCGGCATCACGCTGTCGGAGCGCCAGCTGGCGCTGGCGCGGGAGCGCATCGCCGCGGCCGGGTTGCAGGGTCAGGTGGAGGTCCGCCTGTGCGATTACCGCGACATGACGGGCCAGTTCGACAAGATCTCGAGCGTGGGCATGTTCGAGCATGTCGGCCTGAAGAACCTGCCCACCTATTTCGCCAGCGTCAACCGGCTGCTCAAGCCGGCGGGGTTGTTCCTCAACCATGGCATCACCCATGAGGAGGAGGGATGGGGGCAGGCGCTGTCGTCCAAGTTCATCAACCGCTACGTGTTCCCGGACGGCGAGCTGGACCGGGCGAGCAACGTGATGCGGGTGATGGAGCAGGAGCAGTTCGAGCTGCACGATGTCGAGGCCCTGCGCATGCATTACGCGAAGACGTTGCGCGCCTGGGTGGCGAAGCTGGAGGAGGGCCACGACCAGGCGCTCCAGTACGTGGACGAAGCGCATTACCGGATCTGGCGGCTGTACATGGCGGCCTCGGCGCTGGAGTTCGAGACCGGCGAGCTGGGCCTGTACCAGATCCTGGCGAGCAAGCGGGATGGTGGCCCGGCCCCGGTGCCGCTGACGCGCCGCTACATGTACGACGCCCACTGACCGCCAACCGCACTCCCAAGGCCCGAGGTCAGCGGGTGCGTGTGGGGCCGGAATGGCGCGGGGGGTTCCCGGAGGGATGCCCCCTGCACCGTGGAGTGCCCGCGCCAGGCCTCCCGAAGTTTTTTCACCCCCGCATTTAAGTCCTCGGACCCCCTGGTCGTCCTGTGAGTGGGAGGGCAGCTCAAGCCCTTCGATCAACGAAGCGCCCCGGCGCTTGCCCACACTCTCAAGGAGCGAACACCATGTTGAGCCTGCACACCAATGCTTCGGCCCTGTCGACCCAGAACTCGCTGAGCTCGACGCAGAAGAGCCTGGCCACGTCGATGACCCGTCTGGGCACCGGCTACCGCGTCAATTCCGCGATGGACGATGCTGCCGGCCTGCAGATCGCCACCCGTCTGGATTCCCAGACCCGCGGCATGGCCGTGGCCCAGCGCAACACGCAGAACGGCATCTCGATGCTGCAGACCGGCGAAGGCGCGCTGAACGAAGTCAGCAACATCCTGCTGCGCATGAAGGACCTGGCGACGGAAGCCTTCTCGGCCTCGTCGACCGCGACCGACAAGACCGCGATGCAGGGCGAATACGACGCGCTGGCGACCGAACTCGGCAACATCGTCAAGAACACCAGCTTCGGCGGTACGCAGCTGTTCTCGGACGGCACGCTGACGACCGGCGCGGGCGGCAAGATGTCCGCCGCGATGTCCTTCCAGATCGGCGCCTCCGAAGGCGAAACGATGACGGTGGATGTCTCTGGACAACTGACCACCCTGGCGGGCGGGCTGCTCGGCGTGGCGGCGAACTATGCGAGCCAGGCGGCTGCCGGCACGGAGTTGACGGCCGGTGCGAACACGCTGCTGACCGACCTGAGCGATGCGATCGATGACGTCGGCGAACTGCGCGCCGCCTTCGGCGCCGCGGCCAACCGCCTCGACCACGTCTACAACAACCTGCAGAACATGAGCACCAACACGGCCGCCGCCAAGGGCCGGATCATGGACACGGACTACGCCGCCGAATCGTCGACGATGACGACCAAGCAGATGCTGATGCAGTCGGGCACGGCGATGCTCAAGCAGAGCAACAGCATGTCCGGCCTGGTCATGTCGCTGCTGGGCTGATGACCGCGGGGCGCGCCGCGCGGCGCGCCCGACGACATCGACGCGAGGGCTGGACGGCGACGTCCGGCCCTTTCCTTTTTCAACGGCACCGCCGCGCGGCGGACAGGGCTGACGAGGCGCAGGCACATGGCGGGATCGACATCGAATGCCGGCGCGATCGGCGCTGTGAGCGGCATCGCCGCAGCCGGGCGGCTCCAGCCGGCGCTGCGCGATTTCGCGGGGCTGATGCCCGGCGCGGTGCTGCGCCTGTCGGGCGGCGGCGACCGCGGCGGTGGCGCGGGCGGCTGGCGGTTGGAGTCCCTCGACAGCGGCGAGATCATGAGCCTGATCGAGCCGCCGCTGGACGACCTGCTGCCGGGCGACCAGGTGCTGCTGCGCGTGCGCGCGGTGGTGCCGCGGATGGAGCTCGAAGTGGTCGAGCGCCGCCGGGATCCCTCCCATGTCGGGGCGACCTCCGCCGCCGGAGGGCGCGGCGAGGGGGCGATGCCGAGCGCCTGGGGTCAGCTGTCCGCCTTGCGGGTGGACCTCGCGCAATGGCGTCGGCAGTTGTTGACGGCGATCGTCGAGGCGCCGCCGGTGCGCACGCCGGCCGGGCTGGTATCGGCCTGGACCCTGGCGCTGGCGCACGGCCAGGTGCCGGTCGGGCCGGGCGGCGAGCCGCTGTGGCTGCTGCCGCTGCCGTATTGGGTCCGCCGCGAGGGGCGGGAGTCGGGCGAAGCGCCCGGGCTGCCATCCGGGTTGCCATACGGGTTGCCATCCGGGAGTGGCGCGCTGGCCCGCCATGACGATGCGCTGCACGCGCCCGCCGCCGCCGGGCCCGGCGAGGAGCCCGCGCTGAGCCTGCTGATGCGCTGGCGCGGCGAGGCGGTCGGTCTGCAGCTCCAGGGCACGCGCGCGGCGCTGTCGCTCACGGTCCTGGCCGAGCACGATCCGGTGCTGACGGCGCTCCGGGGCGAATTGCCGCGGGTGGTCGCCGCATTGGTGCGGGCCGGTTTCCGCCTGCGGCGCCTGGGCTGGCGCAAGCAGCCCTTGTGGGTGCCCGTGGATCCGTCGCCCCCGATGCGTTCGGACACGACCTTGCTGACCGCGGCGGCTGAACTGGTGACCGCGCTCGGATAGCCGGCGGGACTCTGTCAAGCCTGCTCGTGGGGCGGTGTGGCGTCCTGGCTGCTTTACCCGCCTTGAGGGGGAACGCACGTTGACCGCCTCCGGGGCGGCGCGCAAGATACCTCTCCATGGGGATCCGTCATGACGAAGTCAGGAACTGGCGGACTGCGGTGGAGCAGGGCGCCTTCGGCGTCTGGGACTTGAACCCGCCGCTGGAGCTGGTGCATTACTCGCCGCGCTGGAAGGAGCATCTGGGCTTTCCGCATCCGGACCGGCCCGACAGCACCGCGTTCTGGCGCTGCCGCGTGCATCCCGAGGACCTCGATCCGATGATGCTCACCCTGCGTGCGCACTTCGACGGCTTCACCGACACCTACGAGCAGCGCTTCCGCCTGCGCAGCAACGGCTCCGGCTACCGCAACGTGCTGTCGCGCGGCCGGATCGTGCAGCGCGACCACCGCGGCAACGTGCAGCGGATGCTGGGCACGATGGTGGACCTGACGGTACGGCCGTTCACGCCGTACCAGGATCGCTCCCTGGGTGAGCACCAGGCGATCGGCTCGCTGGGCTGCACGCCGTTCCATGCGCTGCTGGAAGACGGCAACGAGACGCTGCTCGACCAGGTCGCCGGGATCCTGGCGGCGTCGTTCAGGCAGACGACGACCGCGCCCTGAGTTTCAGGTCACCGGCGCCGGATTGAACAGCACCAGCGCGTTCGCCAGCTTGTGCTGTTCCGCCCAGGTCTTGCGGCCCGAAGCCACGTCCAGCATCAGGCGGAACATCTCCCAGCCCATCTCCTGGATGGACTTCTCGCCGTCGGCGATCTGGCCGGCGTTGATGTCCATCAGGTCGAACCAGCGGCGCGCCAGGTCGCTGCGCGTCGCCACCTTGATCACCGGGCATTCCGCCAGGCCGTAGGGCGTGCCGCGGCCCGTCGTGAAGACGTGCAGGTTCATGCCCGCGGCCAGCTGCAGCGTGCCGCAGATGAAGTCGCTGGCCGGCGTCGCCGCGTAGATGAGACCGCGCTGCTCGCGCGCCAGCTTGTTGCCCGGCGACAGCACGCCCGAGATCGCCGAGCTGCCGCTCTTCACGATCGAACCCATCGCCTTCTCGACGATGTTGGACAGCCCGCCCTTCTTGTTGCCCGGCGTCGTGTTGGCGCTGCGGTCGACGCTGCCGCGCTCCAGGTAGGCGTCGTACCAGGCCATCTCGCGCACCATCGCCTCGGCCACCTCGGGAGAGCTCGCGCGCGAGGTCAGCTGCGCGATGCCGTCGCGCACCTCGGTGTTCTCGCTGAACATCACCGTCGCGCCCGCGCGCACCAGCAGGTCGGCGCAGTAGCCCACCGTCGGGTTCGCGGTCACGCCCGAGAACGCGTCGCTGCCGCCGCACTGCACGCCGACCACCAGCTCCGACGCCGGCACCGTCTCGCGACGGCGCTTGTTCAGACGCTCCAGGTGGAAGGCCGCCTGCGTCATCACCGAATCGATCATCGACATGAAACCGACGTGCTTCGCGTCCTGCAGGCAGACGACGTCGAGCGCTTCCGGCGCGACAGACTCCCCGCGCTGGTCCGCGATCGGGATCACGCCCGGCGGCATCAGCCGCTCGGGCTGCAGCTTCTCGCAGCCCAGGCTGACGACCAACACCTCGCCGCCGAAGTTCGGGTTGAGGCTGATGTTGCGCACCGTGCGGATCGGGATCACCGCGTCCGGCGCGTCGATCGCGACGCCGCAGCCGTAGGTGTGCGCGAGGCCGACCACGTCGTCGACGTTCGGGTACTTCGGCAGCAGCTCGCGCTTGATGCGGTCCACCGCGAATTCGACTACCCCCGCCACGCATTGCACCGTCTGCGTGATCGCCAGGATGTTGCGCGTGCCCACCGAGCCGTCCGCGTTGCGGTAGCCCTGGAAGGTGTAGCCCTCCAGCGGCTCCAGCGCGGGCGCCTTCACCGTGGCCATGGGCAGGCCCTCGAGCTCGCGTGCCGGCGGCATGCGCAGCAGGCGCTCGTGCACCCAGCTGCCGGCCGGGATGTCCTGCAGCGCGTAGCCGATCGGGACGTTGTAGCGCAGCACCGCCGTGTCGGCCGGCAGGTCGACCAGCGCGACCTTGTGCCCCTGCGGCACCTGGTTGCGCAGCACCAGCCCGGAGGGCAGCACCGTGCCTTCGGGCAGTCCGCCGTCGTTGGCGACGATGGCGACGTTGTCGGCCTCGTGCATCTGGATGGTCAGCGGGGAGGTGATCATGGTCGTGTCCTGGGTCGGTTCAACCTGGGGGAATCGGGAATGGAATCGGGGTCGGGCGAGGGCGCCGTCCGTGGCGCCCTCGCGCTCAGGCGTTCAAACGGGCTTCAACTCGACGCGCTTGATCTCGCCGACGATGAGCAGGTAGCTCGCCACCGCGATCAGGGCGTGCGCGCCGACGAACACCAGCGCGCCGTTGAAGGACTTCGTCGTCTGCACGATGTAGCCGATCACGATCGGCGTCACGATGCCGGCGACATTGCCGAAGGTGTTGAACAGCGCGCCCGACAGGCCGGCGATCTCCTTGGGCGAGGTGTCCGACACCACCGCCCAGCCCAGCGCACCCAGGCCCTTGCCGAAGAAGGCCAGCGCCATGATGCCGACGACGACGGCTTCGATGCCTACGTAGTTGCACGCGATCATGGAGGTCGACAGCAGCATGCCGACCACGATCGGCACCTTGCGGGCGAAGGTCAGCGAGTGGCCGCGGCGCAGCAGCCAGTCCGAGATCACGCCGCCCAGCACGCCGCCGGCGAAGCCGCAGATCGCGGGCAGCGCCGCGACGATGCCGGCGTTGAGCAGCGACATGCCGCGTTCCTTGACCAGGTAGATCGGGAACCAGGTCAGGAAGAAATAGGTGAGCACGTTCACGCAGTACTGTGCGATGTAGACGCCCATCAGCATGCGGTTGCCCAGCAGCTGCTTGAGGTAGCCGAGCTTGGGCCCCGAGGCTTCCTTCGCCTTGCCGTCGCCGGACAGCAGTGCGCCGCCGGATTCGATGTGCTCGCGCTCCGCGGCGGAGAGGGTCGGGTGCTCGGCCGGGCTGTTGTACATGGTGCGCATCCACACCACGCTCATCACGATGCCCAGGGCGCCCATGAAGTAGAAGACCTCGGACCAGCCGATCGCGTGCACGATCCACGCCATGATGGGCGCGAACAGCACGGTGGCGAAGTACTGCGCGGAGTTGAAGATCGCCGACGCCGTGCCGCGTTCCTTCACCGGGAACCAGGCGGCGACCATGCGGCCGTTGGCGGGGAAGGAGGGGGCTTCGGCCAGGCCGACCATCAGGCGCATCAGGAACAGCGAGGCCACCGCCAGCGGCAGGCCGAAGAGCATCGCGTCCATGCCCATGTGGTGCACGCTGCCCTGCAGCATGGTGAACAGCGACCAGAGCAGGATGCTCCAGGCGTAGACCTGCTTGGCGCCGAACCTGTCGAGCAGCCAGCCGCCGGGCAGCTGGCCCAGCACGTAGGACCAGCTGAAGGCCGAGAAGATGAAGCCCATCTGGATCGAGTCGATGCCCAGTTCCTTGGACAGGACGGGGCCGGCGACGCCGACGGTGGCGCGGTCCGCGTAGTTCAGGACCGTGACGGCGAAGATCATCGCCAGCACGCCGAAGCGCGCGCGGCCGATGCCGGTCGCGGCCGAGGAGGAGAGGGATAACTGCATGTTGTCTCCGGAATCGTATCGAGGGCCGGTCTGCGCCGGCTTGCCTGTCGGAATGGCCCGGGGTCGGGCTCGGGATCAGCGGTGTCCGCGGGCCTGGGTGTTCAGGCCTGCCTCACTCAAGCCTGCGTGTAAGCCGTCTTCACCGTCGTGTAGAACTCGGCGGCGTAGCGGCCCTGTTCGCGCGGACCGTAGCTCGACGACTTGCGACCGCCGAAGGGCACGTGATAGTCGACGCCCGCCGTCGGCAGGTTGACCATCACCATGCCGGCCTGCGCGTGGCGCTTGAAATGCGTCGCGTGCTTCAGCGAGGTCGTCGCGATGCCGGTGGCCAGGCCGAACGGCGTGTCGTTGGCCAGGTGCAGCGCCTCGTCGTAGTTCTTGGCCCTGATCACGCTCACGACCGGTCCGAAGATCTCTTCGCGGTTGATGCGCATGGCCGGCGCGGTCTCGGTGAAGAGCGCCGGCGTCAGGTAGAAGCCGGGCGCGCCCGCGCTGCTGCTGGCCACGGCCTCGCCGCCGGCGGCGAGCGTCGCGCCCTCGGCCTTGGCGATGGCGATGTATTCCAGGTCCTGCGCGAGTTGGCGCTCGTCGACGACCGGGCCGATGTCCGTGCCGGCCTTGCGGGCGTCGTCGACCTTCAGCGTCTTCATGCGTTCGACCATCGCGGCGACGAAACGGTCATGGATGCCTTCGGTCACGATCAGGCGCGAGGACGCCGTGCAGCGCTGGCCGGTCGAGAAGAAGCCGCTGTTGATCGCGGCCGCGACGGCGACGTCCAGGTCCGCGTCGTCCAGCACCACGAACGGGTTCTTGCCGCCCATCTCCAGCTGGAACTTGGCCCCGCGCGCGACGCAGGCCGCCGCGACGCGCTGGCCGGTGGCCACGCTGCCGGTGAAGCTGATGGCGTCGACGCCGGCGTTCTCCAGCAGCTCGGCGCCGACCTCGGAGCCGCGGCCCATGACGAGGTTGAAGACGCCGTCGGGCAGGCCCGCGCGCTTGAGGATGTCGGCGAGGGCCCAGGCCGAGCCCGGCACCAGGTCGGCCGGCTTGAGCACCACGCTGTTGCCGAAGGCGAGGGCGGGCGCGATCTTCCACGCGGGGATCGCGATCGGGAAGTTCCACGGCGTGATCAGGCCGACGACGCCGATGGGCTCGCGCGTCACCTCGACGCCGACGCCGGGGCGCACGGAGGGCACGACCTCGCCGCCGACGCGCAGCGCCTCGCCGGCGAAGAACTTGAAGATGTTGCCGGCGCGGGCGACTTCGCCGATCGCTTCGGGCAGGGTTTTGCCTTCCTCGCGGGCAAGGAGGTCACCGAGTTCGGCACGTCGCGCGAGGATCTCGGTGCCCGCGGCATCGAGCACGTCGAAGCGCTGCTGCGGCGTGGCCAGGCTCCACTTGCCGAAGGCGTGGCGCGCGGCGGCGATGGCGGCACGCGTCTGCGTCACGTCGGCCTGGGCGTATTCGCCGACCACGTCGCGCGTGTCGCTCGGGTTGATGTTGCGGGAAGCGCGGGGGCCGTCGACCCACTCGCCGTTGATGAGGTTCTTGAACATGACTGACTGCTCTCTGTCTTGGACTGCGCTTCGCTCGTCGCCATCGGGGATGCGGCGAGAGAAGGGGGAACGCGCGCCGTCGTGATCGGCGCGCGCCGCTGAGGCCTTACTGCGGACCCAGCCTGGAGATCAGCGCACCCAGCTCGTCGACTTCGGCGGGCTTGAGGTCGGACAGCGGCGGGCGCACCGGACCGGCGGTGTGGCCGATGAGGGTGGCGCCGGCCTTGACGATGGAGACCGCGTAGCCGTGGCCCTTGTTGCGCAGGGCGATGTAGGGCAGGAAGAACTCCTTGATCAGGCGGTCCGTCGTGGCCGTGTCGCCGGCGGCGTGGGCGTTGTAGAAGTCGATGGCGGTCTTCGGGATGAAGTTGAAGACGGCCGACGAATACACCGGGCAGCCCATGGCGCGGTAGGCGCCGGCGAAGACTTCGGCGGTGGGCAGGCCGCCCAGGTAGCTGAAGCGGTCGCCCAGGGTCTGGCGGATGGAGACGAAGGATTCGATGTCGCCGAAGCCGTCCTTGAAGCCGATCAGGTTGGGGCAGGTGTCGGCGAGCTTGAGCAGCGATTCGGGCGTCAGGCGGCAGGCGCCGCGGTTGTAGACGATGACGCCGAACCTGACGCTGCGGCACACGGCCTGCACGTGGGCGACCAGGCCGTCCTGCGACGCTTCGGTCAGGTAGTGGGGCAGCAGCAGGATGCCCTGGGCGCCCAGGCGTTCGGCTTCCTGCGCGTACTGGATGGCCACGCGGGTGGGGCCGCCGGCGCCCGCGATGATGGGCATGCGGCCCTTGCAGGTCTCGACGGCGACGCGGATGACGTCGCTGTATTCCTTGGGCTCGAGCGAGAAGAACTCGCCGGTGCCGCCGGCGGCGAACAGGGCGGTGGCGCCGTAGGGCATCAGCCATTCGAGGCGCTCGGCGTAGGGCTTGGGCGCGAAGTTCAGCTGGGCGTCGAAGTCGGTCAGCGGGAACGACAGCAGGCCGTGGGAAATCGTCTCTTTGAGGGCTTGGGGCGAGGTCATGAGGGGCTTGTCTCCGTGGCTACAACAGCGCTGGACCCTTCATCGCACCTGGATTGGTACCGGTACCAGCGTGAGCGGATGGTAGCGAGCAGGACATCACGGTTCAAGAGGGATGTCGTACAACTGCGGGTAATCACCTAATCGTTCTTCGCGCAGCCATCCCCCGATGGTGGGCGCTCATTCGCGGGCGCCCATTGGAGGGACCACTTCAGAGGGGGGAGAGCTAGGGGTGGTCGGCTGCAGGAGCGGCATCTACAACCGGTAGGCGATCGAGGGAAAGCAGTCCGCTTTGTTCCCGATGCGCCGGGGCCATGTGACGGCCTCATCACGGCATTACCAAGGAGTCAGCCATGAGAACCGAAGCGAGAACCGCCTTCCAGCAGCAGGTCATCGAAGCGCTCGTCGAGAGCAAGGCCATCAACATCGACGCGGTGAGCGCGACCTTCGCCAAGTTCGGCGAGCGCGCCCTGCTGCAGGGCGAGCCGCTGGTCACCATCATCAACCGCCACGCCATCTGGAACTGCGGCTGGCCGGGGCCGGAGCTCGACATCCTGCGCGACGGCCCGCAACTGCGCGGGTGAGGCCATGAGCGCGGTCGTGTCGAGGCCCGTGATCCGGCCGATGGGGGGCAGGCGGTCGGTCGCGACCCGGCGTCGGGACGACCTGCTCGGCCGCGTGCACCTCGCGGTGCGCCTGGCCCGGAGAACCTTGAAGGCCGCTGTGGCCGCGGAGGAGGAGGGCCTCGCCAGGAGCGGCCCGGAGGCGTCGCCACGGCCGGCCGCGCTGGTGCTGGGCAAGGTCGTCGGCGAGGCGGCGATGCTGCTGCGCACGACGGCGCCCTTGCGCGGGGAGGACGAGACGCTCGACGTCGAGGCCCGCTTGCTCGCGGTGCAGCTCGTGGCGCAGGCGCGCGGGGCGCGGGTGCGGGAGCGCCTGTGCAACGACGCGGGCCGCGCGCTGGAGCATGCGTCGGCGCATCTGTTCCTCGGCGATGCCGGGTATCCGGACGAGGCCTTCGATCGGCTGCTGGCCGACATCCTCGACGGCGAGGACGCCTGCGGTCCGGAGCGTCTGCCGAATCACCAGCTCGAATGCGCCTGGCTCGATCAGATCCGGCGCGGTCGCGTCGAGGTCGAGCCGATCGACGAGGAACTGCTGGTCGCCACCTGCATCGGGTGGCCGCTCGACGTGCTGGGCTGCTCGACGCTGGACCTCTACATGTTCACGCACGTGGTGATGTACGCCTCCGACATGGGGCGGCGGACGGTGCCTCTGCCGCGGCCGGCCGAGGACATCCTCGCCGAGGCGGAAGCGGGTCTGGCCGCGGCGCTCGACGCGGACAACTTCGATCTGGCGGCCGAGCTGCTGTGGACCTGGCCGATGCTGCATCAGCGGTGGAGTGCGGCGGCGGTCTTCGCGTTCGAGCTGTTGACGCAGGTGCAGGACGAGCATGCGTTCCTGCCGGGGCCGGACTACGCGCGATGGGCGGAGCGCGCGGGCGGCGGGCTCTCGCACGAAGACGTGGTGCTGCGCACCTCGTATCACGCGACGCTCGTGATGGGCATGCTGTGCGCCGTCGCGCTGCAGACAGACGTGGAGCCGCATCTCGAGGCACCTCGGGGGGCGCCGCGGGAGGCGCCGCGGGGGACGCGACTCGCGGCGCGGTTCGCGGGCATGCAACCCGTGCCCAGCGACGATCTGCTCGACAGGCTGCCCGCCAAGCCGTTCGTGCCGCGATGGCAGCGCGACTTTGCGTCACTCGATGAACGCGAGCGCGCTTCGTTGACGTCGTTGTGTTTCAGTGTCTGGTTCCGCCGGGCGGCCTCGGCCAACGACATCCCGCGACTGCGCGAAGCCCTGGCCGCGACGCTGGAACACGACGACTGCGACGGGCCGTCGGCGCATCAGGCCCTGCGGCGCCTTCAGCGCATCACGGCCATCGGTCGTCTTCAAGCGGAGGCAATGGCCTCGCGCTGATCGTCGGGCGTCCTCTCGGCGCTTACCCCGGCCCTCACCCCCGCCCTCACCCCCGCCCTCTCCCGCAAGCGGGAGAGGGAGCCCGACCGGCTCTACTCGCAGCACTGGCTCCTCTTTCTCCCTCTCCCGCTTGCGGGAGAGGGCAGGGGTGAGGGCCAGCGGCCTGGGCAGTCAACAGGATCCCGTCACTTCACCTCGACGACCGTGCCGAGCGAGAAGGCCCCCAAGGTAGCGTCCCACCGCTGTCCCGACGCGGCGTTATCCGCATTGGCCCACCGGATCGCGAAGCGCGCGTCGGTGGCCAGACGAGCATCGCCGTCGGGCAACGCCACGCTGACCTGATAACGACCGGCCGGCAGATCCGCCGGCAACGCCGCGGCGAGCGTCGCCGCCTGCTCGACACCGCTGGCCAGCCACGTGCGCGGATCCGCCCCCGAAGCATCGATTCGACGCACCTCGCCGCTCGTGGCGTTCTTCAGCACCAGCTGCACGCCGCGCGGATTGAAGACCCGCGCCCAGCCGTCGTTGCGCAGATCCAGCTTCAGCGTCAAGGACTGACCCCGGGTCACCGACGCCGCGTGCGACACCTTCACCAGCGCCAGCCGATAGCCCATCTTCCGGCGCACCTCGGCCATGCAGCCGCCTTGCACCCACTTGTCGTGGAAGGCGGTGCGGTAGTACTCGTCGTTGAGGTAGGTCAGGTTGTAGCGGGCGCCCTCGCCGAGGATGTCCGCGCACTGGCTGCGCGGCACGGCGCCGGCTTCGTCGGCCGGGTTGCAGGTCTCGCCGCCGAAGGGCGCGAGATCGCCCAGCCGGTCGACGTAGTCGCGCTGCTTGGCCGCGGTGGTCGTGTTGTCGTCGTAGGTGCCGACGTCCGTCTTGCTGGCGAGGAAGCAGTCGTTGTGCACCCCGACGCGCAGGCTGCCGGCCAGCACCGCGCTCAAGGTCGGCAGCGTCGGCGTGCCGTCCATCACATACGGCGGATACCGCAACTGGATGAAGCGGCTCGCCGGCAGCGCGGCGAGCAGCGCATCGCGGATCCGGTTGCGGCTGGCCGCCGCGGTCAGGTTGTTGGAGGAGGTGTGCCACTCCCCCCACGCGCCGATGAATCCCGCCTGCATGAACGCGATGACATCGGCATTGCGCTGCAGCACCGGCTTGAACTGCGTGATGTGCGCGAGCACGCGGGACAGCGGCGCGTCCTTGGCGTTCTGGTAGTCGACCTCGGACTCGGGATAGTTGTAGACGACGCGGATCACCAGCTTCACGCCCGCGGAGCGTGCGTGGTCGAACGCCGTCTCGACCTGCGCGAGCAGCGCCGGGGTCAGGTCTGAACCGCGATAGGCCGACAGGTCCAGCTTGGAGAACAGCAGTCGATAGCCGGCCTTGTAGGCGTCATCGGCATCGGCGCGGGTGAAGGTGTCGAGGTTGGCCCAGGTCCAGCGGTAGAAGCCGCGCTCGGGGTTGGGGAGTTCGGCGTCGGTCGCGGTGAAGGTGGCGACCGTCGGGGGATCGTCGGTGCCGACAGGGGGCACGGGCGCGGGCACCGGTGCGGGCACCGGCGTGGTGGTCGGCGTCTCCGGTGCGGACGGCGTAGTTGGCGTCGTCGGCGAACTCGCGCCTGTCGTTGGAGGAGCAGTCGCCACCGGCGGTGGCGAGGCCTCGCTCGATCCCGATCCGCCCCCGCAGGCCGTGAGGATCGACAGCGAGAACGCCGCGGCGATCGGGCTCATGCCCAGGAGCGGGCGGCGGAGGAGGCGTTGCTTCTGCATGGATGCGGGCTCATTGGCTGGTTTGTTGCCAATGTATTTCTGCAAAAGCCGGGAACTCCGCTACCGCGCGCAACAGAGTGCATCGCGGGCGGTGGTTGGAAAAAACCTTTCGAGGTTCCAAGGGGCGAAAGCCCGTTGAGGGAGACCAGATCGCGACACACCCAGAGGGCCGCGCAGCGTCGGAGGCCGACCTTCAATGAACTGAGCCAGGCCTGAACCGCGTTCGCCCCGGACTCAGAACATCGTGTTCTTGTTCTCCGCCTTCTCGGGCACGTCCTGCACCACATCCCAGTGCTCGACGATCTTGCCGTCCGCGACGCGGAAGATGTCGACCACGGCCTGACCGCGGTCCGCCGGCTCGACCTTGAAGTGGACATGCAGGTACACCAGATCCCCGGACGTGGCGCTGCGCACGATGCGAGAGGTCGACTTCGGGTGCTCCTTGAAGAAGCCGCTGAAGTACGACACGAACGGCGCCTTGCCGTCCGGCACGTCGGGGTTGTGCTGGCGGTAGCTGTCCGCCACCACGCGCGCCGAAGCAATGTCGTGCTTGTTGAAGAAGCGGTCGTAGAAATCGACGACCAGCACACGGTTGGTCTCTTCCTGCTTGAGGTCTCGCGTTTGTGGCGGTGCGGCGTGGGCAGCGCTGGCAAGCGTCATCAGGCCGGCGAGGAGGAGGGGATGTGCGCGGAAATGCTTGAGCATCGTCAGGTCCGTTCATTGATTCGCAGGTGGATGCTGGCGTCGTGCTGGCGATGGCGCCGATGGTAGCGGGCGAGCGGGGGGATCCGGCCGTCGCCGCAGGTCACCCCAGCGTCCCCACCACCGCGATCTCCTTCTGATCCGGCACCTCGTTGTACGAGAGCACGGCCAGCCCGGGCGCAAAGAGCCGGGCATAGCGCGCCAGCAGCGGCCGTACCTGCGGCATGACCAGCAGCGCCGGCGGGGCGCCCAGCGACTTCATCTGGTCCCGCGCGCCCGGCATGTGCTGCTGCAGCTGCGACAGCAGCTGCGGATCCACCGGGTAGCTGTCCAGCTGCACCTTCGCGCCGCCGGCGCGCGCCTGATTCAGCGCGTTCAGCAGGTGGTTCTCCAGATCGCTGCCGAGGTTGAACACCTTCAGCGCGCTCAAGGCCCCCTGCGGCCCCTGCAGCTGCGACACGATCTGCCGCTTCAGCGCGCAGCGGACCTCCGCCGCCAGCAGCACCGGATCCTTGGTCGCCTCCGCGTTCTCCACCAGCGTGGACGCGATGCTCTGGATGTCCTTCACCGCCACGCCCTCGGCCAGCAGCAGCCGCATCACCTTCAGCAGCTGTGCATGCGTGTACGCCTTGTCCAGCGCGCCGCCCAGCTTGGGCGCGATCGCGTTCAGCCGCTCCATCAGCGCCGCGATGTCGTCGAACTTCAGCAGCTCCGGCAACTGCTCGCGCAGCACCTTCGAGACATGCGTCGCGACCACGCTGGCCACGTCCACCACCTGGTAGCCCAGACCGAGCGCGTGCGCCTTGTGCTCCGCCTCGATCCAGGTGACCGGCATCGCATACGCCGGATCGAAGCCGGGAACGCCGTCCACGTCGCCCCACACCTGGCCCGACGCGATCGCCATCAGCCGGTCCGGGTAGACCTCCGCCTGCGCCACCACCGCGCCGCTGAGCGAGATCGCGTACTGGCTCGGCTTCAGCGACAGATCGTCCCGCACCGACAGCGTCGGCAGCAGCACGCCCAGCGATTCGCTCAGCGACTGCCGCATGCCGCGCACCCGCGTCTGCAGCGGCGCGCCCTGCGCCGGATCGATCAGCCCGACCAGCTTGTAGCCCAGGCTCACCGACACCGCCTCCACCACCGGCAGTGCGCGCCAGTCGATCTCCGGCGGCGTGCCCGCGACCAGCGCGCTCTCCACCGGCGCGGCCGGCTGGATGCGGTCGCGCGACCGGTCGCCCATGCGCCACGCCGCATACGCCAGCGCCACCGCGAACGCGCCGAAGGCCAGCCACGGCATGCCCGGGATCAGCGCCAGCACGCCCATGACGCCCGCCGCGCTGTAGAGCACTTGCGGCGAGGCCAGCATCTGGTCGCTGACCTGCTGCTCGAACTCGCCCGAGTCGCTGACCCGCGTCACGATGATCGCCGCAGCCGCCGACAGCAGCAGCGCCGGAATCTGCGCGACCAGGCCGTCGCCGATCGTCAGCAGGCCGTACTGGCGGATCGCCTCGCCGAGCGACAGCCCGTGCATCAGCGCACCGATCGCCACGCCGCCCACCAGGTTGATCAGCAGGATCAGGATGGAGGCGATCGCATCGCCGCGCACGAACTTGCTCGCGCCGTCCATCGCGCCGTAGAAGTCCGCCTCGGTGCCGACTTCCTGGCGCCGCTTCTGCGCCTGCTCCTGGTTGACCAGGCCGGCATTGAGGTCGGCGTCGATTGCCATCTGCTTGCCGGGCAGCGCGTCCAGCGTGAAGCGCGCCGACACCTCCGAGATCCGCTCCGCGCCCTTGGTGACGACGATGAAGTTCACCACCATCAGGATCACGAACACCACCAGGCCGACGATGAAGTTGCCGCCGATGACGACGTTGCCGAAGGCCTCGATCACCTTGCCCGCGGCGTGCGTACCCTCGTGTCCGTGCAGCAGCACCACGCGCGTGGACGCGACGTTCAACGACAGCCGCATCAGCGTCGTCGCCAGGATCACGCTCGGGAAGATCGAGAAGTCCAGCGGCCGTCGGCTGTTCACGCTGACCAGGATCACCACCAGCGACAGCACGATGTTGAAGGTGAACAGCACGTCCAGCAGCACCGGCGGCAGCGGCAGGATCACCATCGCCAGGATGGCCAGCAGGAACAGCGGCGCCGCGACGCGCAGGTCGCGCAGCTGCTGGCCGAGGCGGCCGAAACGGGCGATCCCGGCGGGCGACGCGGTGGAGGAGGGCGGGGAGGACTTCATTCGGACTCCGGATCGGAGAGGTGGCGCGGCACCGGCAGATCAGGCGCCAGGCTCGGTTCGGTCGGGCGACGGCCCGCGTGGAAGGCCTTCAGCTGCATCACATAGCTGAGCACCTGCGCGACCGCCTGGTACAGCGACGCGGGAATCTGCTGCTGCACCTGCGCGCTGTTGTAGAGCGCGCGCGCCAGCGGCGGCAGTTCCAGCAGCTGCACGCGGTGCTCCCGCGCGAGCGAGCGGATGTAGAGCGCCATCTCGTCGACGCCCTTGGCGACGACGTAGGGCGCCTCGGCCTTGGTGCTGTCGTAGCGCAGCGCGACCGCGTAGTGCGACGGGTTGACGATGACGACGTCGGCTTCGGGCACGGCCTTGCGCACGCTGCGCCGCGCCAGTTGCTGCTGCAGCTGCCGGATGCGCTGGCGCACCTCGGGCCGGCCCTCGTTCTGCTTGTACTCGTCCTTGACCTCCTGCTTGCTCATGCGCTGGTTGCGCAGGAACAGCAGGCGCTGCAAGGGCACGTCGATGAGCGCATAGAAGGCGAGTACCGCCGCCAGCGTCAGCAGCCCGTCCATCACCAGCGCGGCCGCGCGCGCCAGCGCCACCGGCAGGCTCAGCGCCTGCAGTTGCACATACTGCGCCGCGTAGGCGGTCGTCACCCAGTACAGCACGGCGAGCACGCCGCCGGTCTTCATCAGCGTGGCGGCGAGCTCGGTGTAATGCTTGGCGCTGAAGAGCCGGCCGAGGTTGCTCAGCGGATTGAGCTTCGAGAACTTCGGCGCCCACTGCGAGGGCGTGAACACGAGGCCGCCGCCGAGCTGCGTCGCCAGGATCACCGCCGCCGGCAAGGCCAGCAGCGGCATCACCATCTTCGCGAGCAGCCACAGCGACTCGTGCGCCGCCTCGCCCCAGAGCGCGTCCAGTCCTTGCAGTGCGCCGTTGCCGTCCAGCGGCGCGAGCGCCAGCCGGAACAGCCGCGCGAAGTCCTCGAGGTAGGACGGCGCGATCATCATCAGCAGCTTCAGTCCGACCAGCAGCCCGATCGCCGCGCCGATGTCCTTGCTGCGCGCGACCTGGCCCTGCTCGCGCGCCTTGCGCAGCTTCTGCTCGGAGGCCTTCTCGCTCTTGTCGGCGGTGTCGGATTCAGCCATGGGCCCCTCCGGTACCGGGCACGCCGCGCATGCCTTGTTCCAGCATGCGCAGCAGCTGCTGCGTCATGCGCAGGTAATGCGCCGGCACGTTGGCCAGCATCTGCGTCAGCATGAACAGCCCGAAGAGCGTCACCAGCGAGTAGCCCAGCGAGAACAGGTTGAGCGCCGGCGCCACGCGGTTGAGGAAGCCCATGCCCAGCTGCACGACCAGCGTCGCCGCCACCACGGGCAGCGCCAGCAGCAGCGCCGCGGAGAACATCCACGCGAGGTTGTAGGCCAGGTTCTGCAGTGTCAGCAGCGAGAGTCCGGCGCCCAGCGGCCAGGCGCGGAAGCTCTCGCCCAGTACCGCGGTGAACAGCAGGTGGCCGTCCATGCCGAAGAAGGCGAGCACGCACAGGATGTTGAGCAGCGCGCCGACGACGTCCGACGAGCTGCCGTTGATCGGGTCGTTCATCACGGCCATGGCCAGGCCCAGCTGCGACGACAGCAGGAACCCCAACACGCCGATCACCGCGATCGCGAGGTGGAAGGTGAGCCCCATGGCCAGGCCGAGGACGGCCTGCTCGGCGGCAGCCAGCACGCCCTGCATCGAGAACACGGGGATCGCCACCGCGGTCGACTGCGCGATCGGCATCATCACCACCGCCAGCACCAGCGACAGCAGCACGCGCGCGGACATCGGCATGCCGGCGTCGCCCATCGTCGGCGCGGCGACCAGCATCGCCAGGATGCGGCAGAAGGGCCACCACAGCGCACTGAGCCAGGCGGTGAGCTGGCTGAAGTCGATGTCCAAGGGGATGCTCCGCGTCGAGATGGGCTGCGGCGTCGGCTACGAAGCCAGCTGCGCGGCGCGCTCGAAGATCGAGACGCAGTAGTCCATCAGCAGGCCCACCATCCAGCGGCCCGCCAGCCCCAGCACCAGCAGCGTCACCAGCAGCCGCGGCAGGAAGGCCAGCGTCTGCTCGTTGATCTGCGTGGCGGCCTGGAACAGCGCCACCACCAGGCCCGTGACCAGCCCCGGCAGGATCAGCACCAGCACCAGCAGCATCGTCAGATGCAGGCTCTCGCCGATCAGGTCGGCGGCGATCTCGGGCGTCATCCCGCGACCCCGCGCACGCTCGAGACCAGCGTGTTCACCGTCAGCGTCCAGCCGTCCACCAGCACGAACAGCAGCAGCTTCAGCGGCAGCGAGATCACCAGCGGCGACAGCATCATCATCCCCATCGCCATCAGCACCGAGGACACCACCAGGTCGATCACCAGGAAGGGGATGAAGAGCATGCAGCCGATCTGGAACGCGGTCTTGAGCTCCGACAGCGTGAAGGCCGCGAGCTTGACCGGGAAGCTGTGGTCCTCGGGCTTGGCCACGCCGGTCTCGCCGGCGAGCTGCGCGATCTGGGCCAGCGCGCTCTTGCCGGTCTGCGCCAGCATGAAGCGCGAGATCGGCTTCTCCGCGATCGCCAAGGCCTGCATCAGCGTGACCTGGTCGCTGTCGTAGGGCAGCATCGCCTGCTCGTAGACCTGCGTGCCGATGGGCTTCATCACCAGGATGGTCAGGATCAGCGCGATGCCCGTCACCAGCCGGTTCGGCAGACCCTGCTGCAGGCCCAGCGCCTGGCGCAGCAGCGACAGCACGATCACGAAGCGGGTGAAGCTCGTCATCATCAGCACCAGCACGGGCAGCAGCCCG
>NZ_DASVNZ010000022.1:0-22737 GCF_036486225.1 Roseateles sp.
CAGCAGTGCGCGGATCAGCTTGGACGACGCGGCCGGGACGATGAATCGGCCGCACAGCAGCGTGCCTTCGCCGGGGCGCTGGAGGCTGGCCGGATCGCGGTCGCGCAGCTGGTGCGCGCCGCCGCCGGGGAGCATCAGCACATCGCCCGCGTGCATGGGCGTGCCGCGCAGGCCGTCGGCGTCGACGACGGCCTCGCCGTCGAGCAGCACATGGAAGGGGATGTGATGGCCGGCGTCCGCGGCTTCGGGGACCTTCGCCGCCTGGTCCAGCGACCATCCCGCGCCCAGGTCGCAGCGGATGTCGAGCCGTCCATCGACGTCGACCAGCGCCAGCAGCCGGTCCAGCCAACCGGCGCCGTCCTTGGCGTCCGCCGTGCCGTTCGTCGCGTTCGTCGCGTTCGTCGCGTTCGTTGCGTTCGTGCCGCTCGCGCCCTTCGCTTCCCTCGCGTCCGCCATCGCCTCTTCCCTCTCTTGGACCGTCGACACGGCCAGTCTGAAACGAACGGGCATTAGACAGGCTCGGACGGGCATGGGCGCCGGAGCCTCCGATTTCTACAGTGGAGTCACTGCAGCGATGCAGCGCCGCCACCCCGGAGAAAGCCTTGAAAAAGCATCCGGAACGACGGCCCTACAACTTCGAAAGGAAACGCCATGTCCCGCCTCACCGCCCCCGCCATTGCCGACGCCCCCGCCGCCGCCCAACCGCTGTTCGAAGCCATCCGTAAGGGCGCCGGCAAGGTGCCCAACGCCTACGCGCTGATCGGCGCGCTGAGCCCCGCCGCGCTGAAGGTCGCGATGGAAGGCGACGCCGCCCTGTCGCGCGGCACGCTGTCCAAGGTCGAGATCGAAGCCATCCGCGTCGCGGTCAGCGCGCAGAACGGCTGTGACTACTGCGTGGCCGCGCATTCGGCGATCGGCAAGATGGTCGGATTGAAGGCGGACGAGCTGCGTCAGCTGCGCGGCGGAGACCACGTCGAAGACGCGAAGCGTCAGGCGCTGGTCGATTTCGCCCGGCATGTGACGTCGACGACCGGCACGGTCGCGGCGGAGCGCGTGCAGGCGGTACTGGCCGCCGGCTGGACCTCGGCGCAGGTCGTCGAGGCGCTGTTGACGATCTCGCTGATCGGGTTCACGAACCTCGTGAACCGCGTCAACGACACGGACGTCGACTTCCCTGTTCCGGTCTGAGCGCTGCAACGGCCGCTGGCCCTCACCCCGGCCCTCTCCCGCAAGCGGGAGAGGGAGAAGGATCAGCTGAGGCGGAACTTCGCGACCGACGCGACCAGCGCCTGCGCCTGCTGACGCAAGCTTTCCGCGGCGGCGGCGGATTCCTCGACCAGGGCGGCGTTCTGCTGCGTCACCTGGTCCATCTGGTTGACCGCCTCGCCGACCTGGTTCACGCCCTGCGACTGCTCGCGCGTCGCGCTGCTGATCTCGCCGACGACATCGGTCACACGGCCGATCGCCGCGACGATCTCCGCCATCGTCGCCCCGGCCTGCTCGACCTGCCCCGTGCCCTGCTCGACACGCTCGACGCTGGCCGCGATCAGCGATTTGATCTCCTTGGCCGCTTCCGCGCTGCGACCCGCCAGCGCGCGCACCTCCGACGCCACCACCGCGAAGCCCTTGCCGTGCTCGCCGGCGCGGGCCGCCTCCACGGCGGCGTTCAACGCCAGGATGTTGGTCTGGAACGCGATGCCGTCGATGGTCCCGATGATGTCGGCGATCCGGCGGCTGCTCTCGTCGATGCCCCGCATGGTCTCGACGAACTGCGACACCACCGCGCCGCCGCGCTGCGCCACCTCGCTGGCGGAACGCGCCAGCCGGTCGGCCTGCTGCGCGTTGTCGGAGGTCTGGAGCACGGTCTCGCCCAGCTCGGTCATCGTCGCCGCGGTCTCCTCCAGCGCGCTGGCCTGTTCCTCGGTGCGCTGGCTCAGGTCGTGGTTGCCCATCGCGATCTGCCCGCTGGCACTGGCCACCGACTCGCTGCCCTCGCGCACGCCGCCCACCACCTGCCGCAGGCCGATCTGCATCGCCTTGAGCGCCGCGATCAGGCTGCGGTCGTCGCCGGGCCGCACACGGATCTCGCCGCTGAGGTCGCCCTCGGCGACCTGCCGCACGAGACGGGCCGCTTCCGCCGGATCGCCGCCGAGCTGGCGTCGCACATGGCCCAGCAGCAGCAACGCCAGCCCGACGGCCACCGCCACCGACACCACCGTCAACGACAGGCTCCAGCCGTGTCCGGCCGCGTAGCTCTTCTGCGCGTCCAGACGCGACTGCTCGCTGCCGGCGGCGTTGTAGTCGGCGCTGCGCTCGATCGCCTTGACCCAGGTGTTGAAGCTGTTGCGGGAGTCGGTGCGGAAGAAGGCCTTCGCCTCCGCGTCCGTGCCGTCGTTGCGCGACAGGTGCAGCAGCCGCTCCTGCGCCGCGAAGTAGGCGTCGCGCGCGGCGACGACCTCGCCGTAGAGCCGGCGTTCCTCGTCATTGGTGATGAAGGGCTGGTAGGCCTTCTCCGCCTCCGCCAGCTCCTTGCGGGCGTGGGCGATGTTGCGCTCGATCTGCGCCATCTCCTGCTGGTCCTCGGACAGCAGGTGGTCCGGCTCCATGCGCCGGATCTGGTTGGCCTTCACCCGGATCGCCGCCATGTTCTGGATGCTCGGCAGCCAATCCTCGGCGATCTCGGTCGTGCTGTCATGCACGCGGTTGAGTTGCAGCAGGCCCATGCCACCGACCAGCGCGCACAGCGCCACCAGCGCCATGAAGGACACGGTCAACTGCGTGGACAGACGCCAACTTGCGAAGTTCATCTCGGCTCCCCCTTTTGTCGACAGGAGCCGCCATGATGGCGCGTGACGGCCGAGCTTTCCAGCGGGGCGTGCCCCCTCTTCGCCCGTCTCTCTCCCCCGAAGTGAGGAAGAAAACCCGCGCCGGCTCAGGCCGCCACGGCCCATTCGGAGTGCACGTGTCCGGCGATCTGGATCTGGCCCTTGCCGGTGCGCTTGACCGCGTACATCGCCTCGTCGGCGGCGTGCAGCAGCTCGCGGCAGGCGTCGCCGCCGCCGCCGATCACCGCGCCGATGCTGGCGCCGACCGACACCTTCTCGCCGCTGTCCAGCGTGATGCGACGCTGGATCGAGAACAGGCAGCGCTGCAGCGTCTGCTCGACATCTTCCGGCCGGGTGACGCCGGAGAGCAGGATCGCGAACTCGTCGCCGCCCAGGCGCGCGACGACGTCGTTGCTGCGGACCAGCGCCTGCAGGCGCTGCGAGATCTCGCCCAGGACCTCGTCGCCGGCCTCGTGGCCGTGCTGGTCGTTGATGGCCTTGAAGCCGTCCAGGTCCAGGTAGCAGACCGAGAAGCCGCGGCCGGTACGTCGCGCGGCGTTGATCGCGTCGCCGACCTTCTCCTGGAACAGGCGGCGGTTGGGCAGGCCGGTCAGCACGTCGCGCAGCGCCAGGTGCTGCGCCTGCTCCTCGCTGCGCTTGAGGCCGTCGATGTCGACCAGCATCCACATCGATTCGTGCTCCGACAGCACCGTGCCGTGCAGGTCGACCCAGAACTCCGTGCCGTCCAGGCGGCGCATCCGCAGCTGGGTGTGGAAGCGGCCGCCCGAACGCATCGTCGCCAGGCTGGCCTCGCGGATGCGGGCATGTTCCTGCGGGCTGAGGAAGAGCGTCTGCGCCGGCTGGCCGACCATCCCGCCGGGCTGGTAGCCGAACATGCGCTCCATCGCCGGATTGCCCCACAGGGCGTGGCTGTCGCGGATGCGGACCATGCCGATCAGGTCGTTGCGCAGCATCGCGTCCTGTTCCCGCGCCAGCAGCTGCAGCGCGTCCTTGGCGCGGCGTTCGCGGCGATGGATGCGGTGGATCAGCGCCGACGCGGCGGCCACGGCCAGCGCGACCAGCACCGCCAGCAGCGACTGCTGCACGACCTGACCGCGCCAGCCGGCCAGGAAGTAGTTGCTGCTCATGCCGGTGAACAGCGTCATCGAATACCCCGGCACCTTGCGATAGGCCGTGATGCGCTCGACGCGGTCCAGCGCCGTGGGAGTGATGTAGACGCCACGCTCGCGGTTCTGCGCCAGCGAGCGCAGCGCCTGCTCGGACAGCGATTTGGTGCCGAAACCCTTGGTCGAGCTCGGCTCGCTGGCGGAGTAGCGCGCCACCAGGTTCAGGCCGTCGGAACGCAGCGACACCGCGCCCGACGGGCCGAGCGCCACGCCGCTGAAGCGGTCGACGAAGTGCTGGGCGGTCACCACGGCGTAGACGATGCCGTCGAAGTTGCCGTCGTGGTCGATCAGGCGGCGGGCCAGGATGATGCACCAGTGATTCTGCGCGCGGCTGTTCAGCGGCTCGGAGATGACCATCGTGTCCGTCTGCCGCGCCTGGGCGAAGTAGGCGCGGTCGCCAACGTTGAAGGGCCGCTCGCCGGGCATCAGGCCGGTCGTCACGGTGCCGTGGATGTCGGCGACGCGCAGCGCGACGACCTGCGGCAGCAGGCCGCGCTGTTCCTCGAGCAGGCGCGCGACCATCGCCGCCTGGTCCGGGGACTGCCGCGTGCTGCGGTAGCGCAGCGCGATCGTGGCCAACGCGTTGTCGGTGTTGCGCAGCTCGGCGCCGACCTCGACGGCGATGTTCTGCGCGAGGTTCTCGACCACGTCGCGGGCCCGGTCCGTCTCGGTCTCGCGGTGGTTCCAGAGGCTGAGCGCGGTCATCGCGGCCAGCGCCGCGATCATCAGCAGGTTGCCGAGCAGCAGCCAGGAGGCCATGGGCCCGCGCGAAGCCCAGGACAGCGTCGGCAGCCGAAAACGCAGCTGAAGCGGCAGCCGGGGCAGTGTCATCGAGCGCTTCATGGCAGGTCCTCCCAGGTCGGTGGATGCGGACGGTCCGGTCTGTGGGTGCCGGTTCGTGGATCGGTGACTCAGCCGTTGGCGACGGCGCGGGGGCCGGCGCTCCACGGGACGTTGGCGGCTCCCCGCTTGCACAGCTCATGCAGGTCGGCGAGCAGCTGCTCGAAATCGAAGGCCTTGTCGTAGAAGCCGTCCGCGCCGCTGCGGCGGCACGGTGCGGCGTGGGTGCTGGCGTCTTCCGCGCTGAGCACGAAGACGCGGCCGTCGTAGTCCTGGTCGCGCAGGCGGGACAGCACCGACAGGCCGGTGCCCTGCGCCAGGTTGAGGTCGAGCAGCACGACGTCGGGCGCGGTGGCCATGACGGCGTCGACGGCCTCGTCCTCGCCGGAGGCCTGCGCGACGACGGTGATGCCGCCGAGTCTCTGGGCGCGGCGGACCAGGAGTTGGCGGACGGGGACGTTGTCTTCGATGACGGCGATGTTCATGGCTGTCATCGTCGTCGCCGCGGGCCGTCGTCACCATCAAGCGGTTCCCACTCGCGATGAGCGTCGCCTCCCGCAGCTGCTGTAGGGACTTGACCTACAGCGGCGCCCGGCCCGCGGAACCCGACATCGCCGGGTCCTGGGGGCGTGACATCCTGCGCGCTTTTGGCATAGTCGCCCCCTCATGCCCCACAGAGTCGCTCAGCGACCGCCCGACCCTCGGGACCTGGAGACAAGACATGACCCTGGCCTTCCCGACGCAGCGCGGCTCGGTCCGCCCCTGGCGTGCGCAGTGCCGTGCGCGATGCCGCGAATTGATCGTGGCGCTCGCCGCCGGCACGGCGCTCGGTGCGGTCGCGCAGACGACGACCCTGGGCACGCGCGGCACGCTCGCCGCGCCCAATCCCGCCGTCACCGCCAACGCGGGCGTCACCTGGCCGGCCGCGGCCTACGCGCGCGGCCCCGACCATGCCCGCGCGGTCACGCTGCCGCTGCAGTTCATCCGGCTTTCGTCCGGCAAGCAGCTGGCGGTGCTGGTCTCGATGCCGGCAGACTTCCTGGGCTTCCCCAAATCCGGGCGTTATCCCGTCGTCCTGACGCAGACCGCCTACCGGATCGACGTCGGGCAGTTCCTCGGCGTGTTCACGCCGGCCGGCGGCAACACGCTGCTGATCGGCGGGCTGGACCAGTTCATGGTGCGGCGCGGCTACGTGACGGTCGCGATCGACGCGCACGGCACCGGCATGAGCGGCGGCGTCACGCAGCTGATCGGCCCCGACGAGCAGCAGGCCTATCGCGAGGCGGTCGAGTGGGTGACGCGGCAGTCGTTCTTCAACGGCAGCATCGGCGTGGCGGGCACGTCCTACCTCGGCATCAGCTCGCTGCTGACGGCGGGGCAGCAGCATCCGGCGATCAAGGCCGCGTTCGCGACGGTGCCCATGGGCGATGCCTACCGCGGCGTCGCGGCCACGGGCGGGCTGTTCAACGCGCAGTTCCTGAGTACCTGGCTGCCGCTGACGCAGTCGCTGAGCGTGGCCAACGCACCCGAGCTGCTGCTCAATCCCTGGTACGCGAGCCAGATCAACGCGGCGACCGGCGATCACGTCGCGGCGATCGACACCTGGTACGCGCCGACCTTCGACGGCTTCGTCGGCAACGCGAGCGGCATCGCGACCGACGACGGCTCGTTCTGGGCCGGGCGCTCGCCGGTGGAGAGCGCCGGACGGATCCGCGTGCCGACCTTCATCGTCGGCGCGTCGCTGGACATCTTCCAGCGCGACCAGCCGCTGTTGTACGAGCAGATCAAGCGCAACGCGACGACCAAGCTCGCGATCCTGCCGGGCTCGCACCTGCAGTCGGTGCAAGGGGGGATCAGCGGCTTCGGCGGCGCGCCGTCGTACGGTCCGCCGAGCACGACCTCGCTGCTGCTGCAGTGGTTCGACCAGTACCTGCAGGGGCGCCCGGCCCGGGCCGACGCGCTGCCGACGGTGACCCAGTTCGTCGACGGCTACGGCAGTGGCGGCACGCCGCGTTTCGCGACGGCGAGCGACTGGCCGCATCCGAAGATGACGCCGCAGCGTTGGTACCTGCAGCCGGACGGCAGCCTGGCGTCGGGCATCCCGACGGCCGCGTCCGGCCGGACGGTCTCCGAGCCGCCGGCGCCGACGGCCACGCGCGGCACGGTGCTGGGCACGATCTTCACCGCGAGCGTGCAGATCCGCGATCACAGCGACTGCTCGGCGAGCCAGGTGCAATGGACGCTCGGCCTGGCGGGGCTGCTGCCCAAGCCGTGCTACTCGGACAGTGCGCGGGTGGAATCGCTGCAGGGCGCGGCCGTCTACGAGACCGCGCCGCTGGCGCAGGACCTCTACCTGAACGGACCGGTCCAGGCGGATCTGTGGATCTCGGCCTCGCGGTCGCAGGCGGCGCTGTCGGTGCGGATCGACGACGTGGATCCATCCACCGGCGCGGTCAAGCCGCTGACGCACGGGCTGATGTCGGCGGCGCACCGCGCGGTGGACACCAGCCGGTCGCGCTTCGTCAACGGCACGATGATCCAGCCGTGGCATCCGTTCACGGCGGGCGCGGCGCTGCCGGTGGTGGCCGACGAGCCGATGCTGGTGCCGGTCGAGGTCTTCCCGGTCGCGGCATTGGTCCGCGCGGGGCACCGGCTGCGCATCGCAGTCAGCGCGAGCAACCAGACGCAGGGCATCTGGCCGACGCCGCTGCAGCAGCAGGCCAACGGCAACGTGACGACGATCTACGCCGGGCCGCTGAGGCCGTCGAGCCTCGTGCTGCCGGAGGTGCCGGCAGGGGAGCTCAACTGAACTGAGCCCTCCGCCACCAATCCCAACAATCTGCATTCGTCGGGGGAATGACCTACTCAGAGGTGTATCCCCCATCGAAGCGCTCTTCCGAGGGAGTGATTTCATCGCGCCGCCTGTCGAAACTGCTGGTCATTGGCGATGACTTTGCAGCTTGAAAGGATGAGCGAGATGAGTGCGGTGTTGAAGGAAGTTTTGATGACGGAGACTGCGGCGATCGATGCGCTGCCCGAGGTTCCGCCGGGCCTACGGGAGGACGGCGTCGACGCTCTGGTCTATCTCTTGCGCTACCCCGAGAAGATCCACGTCTACAACCTCAGCGCGCTGCATGCGACCAGCCGCGAGGCGGTGGATTGGCAAAGCCTTCCAGAGACGTTCCGGCGCATGTTCGAGCAGCACGAGTCGCGGTGCGTGGATGCCTACATGAGGGTGCGCCTGGCGCTGGCCGTCCTCTCCTCGAATTCCGTCCAGCTTTGCCGAGGTCCTGCGGGGGTTCGTCTCTGGCAGGATGAATGCTGCTTCCAGTACGTCACCGTGACGATCTGGGCCGACGTCGATGGCTACCGTGCTTACTGCCTCACCAAAGAACTCATGCATCTTGTCATCGACTCCAACATCCGCAGCGCCGGATTCGGGGTCGATATCTGTTCCATTCACCCATGGAATCCGGCCGACTGGCCGCCTCGCGCAGTCTCGACGTTCGACGACGACGACGACGACGACGACGACGATGGGGAGTGAGCGCGCCATGCAAACCACTGCCAAACACATCAGGCGGGACGCCGAAGAACAAGCCGCAGGTGCGGTCACCGACGCCAGGCGCCGATCCGTGATCTCGCGTGCCTATTACGCTTCGTATCATCGCTGTACACGTTGGGAAGGTCTCCTCCCGCACAAGAGTCGACACAGCCCGAAAGGCGGAACGCATGCTCAGTTGATTGGGCGCCTGCAGGCACCCAACCCCGATTGCGGCCAGGAGCTCATGAAGCGGTCGAGGATTCTTGGAGAGCTTCTCTCACAACAATTGACTCGTCGCGTGGGCGCCGACTACAAACTCAAAGATCAAACGGACAAGGCGTCCATGGATCGCCAGCTTGAGGGTGTGCAAGCAGTCTTCCAGACATGCGCCGACCCCAACTCTTGATCGCACCTTCGTCTGCCGCAAAGAATGCGCTCGGTAACCAGTCCGGCGCACCGCATCCCCTATGCTTGCGCCGTCCGGCCGCTGTTCCGCGGCAGGACTGACCAGCCCATGGACGGTTTTATGCGCCACAGTTCTTCCCGCTTGTCCTTAGTTTCCACCGCCGCAGCGATCACCGCGCTGATGGGCGTCGCCGCCCTGCCCGCGCAGGCCGAGAGCATCGCCACCTCGGCCTCGAGCGCCGGCTCGGTGTCCTCGCGCCAGCTGTCCGACTCGATCGGCCAGTCCAGCGACAGCTCCAGCAAGGACCGCAAGGTCGCCGAGGGCGAGTACAAGGTCCTCGCCGTCGAGGACGCCGCCGGCCGCGCCGACACGCAGCGCCTGCGCCTGCAGCCGGTTCGCGCCGAAGGCGGCACCGAGTTCTTCCTCTACGTGCCCAAGCAGGCCATCGCCGGCCAGCCGCTGCGCGTCGGCGATCACGTGCTGGCGCAGAAGCGCGACTACGGCTACGAGTTCGCCCGTGCCGAGAACAAGCAGGCCTTCCTGCTCGCGCTGCACGACGACTGGCATCGCGAACTCGAATCGCATCCTGTGACGCTGTGATCTCGATCGGGCCCCGCACGCGGGCCCTTGCGGCGTCGAAGGCGCTCACGCCATTCGCGGCGCTTGTGGCGCTCGGCGTGGCATCGACCGCCCAGGCCGCCACCTTCTGCGACCGCGGCAACGAAGTCAGCGCCACCGAACAGGACCGCCAGCTCCAGGTCGTCGCGATCGCGCGCCGCGCGCTGGAAGCGAGCGGCGCCTCCGCCGCGCTCGTCTCGCGCTCCGGCACCGACCTGAGCCGCTTCGACCTGCGCTACTCCCACAGCGGCATCGCGCTGAAGGACAGCCGCAACAGCCCGTGGTCGGTGCGGCAGCTCTACTACGCCTGCGACGAATCGAAAGCGAAGCTCTACGACCAGGGCCTCGCCGGCTTCCTGCTCAGCGCCGGGCGCACCGAGCCGATCCGCCTGTCGATCGTCACCTGGCCCGAGCGCGAGGGCGCCCGCCTGGCCGCCGCCGCGCTGGACAACCGGCGCGCGCTCGCGCTGCTGTCGCCACGCTACAGCGCCAGCGCCTACGCCTTCAGCACGCGTTATCAGAACTGCAACCAATGGGTGGCGGAACTCATGGGCTTCGCCTGGGCGCCGCGCGATGGCAACGATGCAGGCGAGACCCCGGCGCGCCAGCAGGCACAGCGCTGGCTGAAGGACCTGGGCTACGACCCTGCGCCGGTCGTCGTGCCGTCGCACGCCGTCATGTTCGCGGCCCAGTTCGTGCCGCTGATCCACAGCGACGATCACCCGATCGACGATCTCTACGCGATGCGCCTGAAGGTCTCCACGCCGGCGGCGCTCGAAGCCTTCGCACATCGGCTCGTGCCCGACGCGCAGCGCGTCGAGTTCTGCGCCACCGGCTCCACGATCGTCGTCCGCCGGGGCTGGGAGCCGCTGCCCGCCGACTGCCGCGCCGCCGAGGGCGACGAGGTACTGCCGCTGGCCGGCGGGATGTAAGACCTGTTTCAGGGGACCTGCCCCCCTCAAGGTCATCATCAAAACTTCATCCGCCGGGCCCTACCCTTCGGGCGCCATCTGGCCTCACGTTTTTCCAACGCGATCGTCACCGCACACCAACATGCGCCAGTACGCAACGGTGACGACGCGTCGAACGTCGATTCCACCCGAAGGAGACCTCCGATGAAGCTGCTACGCACTGCTGTCCTCGCCACCGTCACCGCCGCCTCGCTGGTGACCGCCGCCTGCGCCCACGGCGGCCAACAACCGCCGCGTGCCAAGGAGCCGCTGCTGATCGCGCATCGCGGCGCCAGCGGCTACGTGCCCGAGCACACGCTCGCCGCCTACTGGCTGGCGATCGAGCAAGGCGCCGACTACGTCGAGCCCGACCTCGTGCTGACCAAGGACGGCGTGCTGGTCGCGCGCCACGAGAACGCCATCGCGATCCTGAATCCTGACGGATCGGTGCGCGAAGCGACGACCGATGTCGCCGAACGTCCCGAGTTCGCGGCCCGCAAGGCGACCAAGTCCATCGACGGCGTCGCGATCACCGGCTGGTTCACCGAGGACTTCACGCTGGCCGAGCTCAAGACCTTGCGCGCCCGCGAGCGCATCCCGCAGATCCGCCCGGCCAACACGCGCTTCAACGACATGTTCGAGGTGCCCACCTTCGAGGAGGTGCTGCAACTGGTCGCGCAGGCCAACGAGCGCCGCAGGGAAGAAGCCGAGAAGGCCGGCAAGGACGGCCGGGGTCACGGTCACCACGGCGCCAAGGTCAAGCCGATCGGCGTGTACCCCGAGACCAAGCACCCGACCTACTTCGCCGGCATCGGCAAGCCGCTCGAAGAACCGCTGGTGCGCACGCTCAACAAGTACGGCTACCGCAGCCCGGACTCGGCGGTGTTCATCCAGTCCTTCGAGGTCGGCAACCTGCGCAAGCTGAACCGCATGACGCGCGTGCCGCTGGTGCAGCTGATCAACGGATCGGGCCAGCCGTACGACTTCACGGCGAGCGGCGACACACGCACCTATGCCGACCTCGTCAAGCCGGCGGGCCTAGCCGAGATCTCCAGCTATGCGCAGGGAATCGGCGCCAACACCAACCTGATGATCCCGCTGGTCGCGGGTCGCCTGGGCACGCCGACCACGCTGGTGAAGGACGCGCACGCCGCCGGCCTGATCGTGCACGGCTGGACCTTCCGCGCGGAGAACGTCTTCCTGCCCGACGACTTCGACAGCAGCGCCGATCCGACGGCGATCGGCAACCTCGCCGGCCAGATCGAGGCCTTCCTGAAGCTCGGCATGGACGGGCTGTTCAGCGACCAGTCCTTCCTGGCGAGGAAGGCGATCGACGCCTACGTGAAGAAGTGAGTCGGTGAGCCCGTGAGGGCTCATCCGGGCCAATGCGGGCCAATGCGGGCCCCGAGGAGCTCCGTCGGAAGGAGGTCATGCCACTTCGCTAGACTCCTCCTATCCGACTGGAGTTCCTCCTCATGCCTGCCCCCGCGCCTTTGCTGCTGCCCCCGCCCGAGTTGAAAGGCGTCGACCAGGTCGTCGCCGATCCCTTGCGCTTCAAGGCCAGGCTCGCCATCGGCGAGGCCGCCTACGCCTCGCTGCGCATGATCAACCGCGGCCGCGAGGTCTGGGACGTGCTCGGCGCCGCGGGTGCGGGCGCGGCGGTTGCGAAGACGGGCATGGTCGCGTCGCTGCTCGGCGCCTCCGCCACGCCGATCGGCTGGGTCGCCTTTGCCGCCCTCGCTTCCGGCGGCGCCTGCTATGGCATGTACCGGCTGTTGAGCTCGACCAAAGGCGAACGCGTCATCGAGATTCCCAAGTACCTCAACACGCCGCTGGACACGCTGGGCCTGGCGCTGTTCGACCTGATCGCGCCGCTCTCGCTGCGCCTGGCCGCGGTCGACGGCGAAGTCGAACCTGCCGAACGCCAGTACCTGATCGACCACCTGATAGCCGACTGGGGCTTGAACCGCGCCTTCGTCGAGCAGTCCGTCGCCGCCGTCGAGGCGCGGCTGGGCGGCAGCGACCTCGAGGCCATGGCGATCGAAGGCGCCGGCTTCCTCCATCTGAACCCGGACTGCAACCACGCCACGATCGCCAAGGACCTCGGTGTCTTCATGCGCGGCATGCTCGAGGCCGGCGGTCCGCTGACGCCCGAGGAGACCGCCTCGCTGGACACCGTCGTGCGGCTGCTCGGGACCGCGCCGCCGGGCGAGCTCTCCAAGCGCTGGAACCAGACCGTCACGCTGGCGGGCGCCGCGGCCGGACAGGTGCGCACGGTGCTGGTCGACACGGCGGACTGGACGCAGCAACGACTGCCGAGCGCCGACCAGGTCCGCATCACCACGGCCACCGCCGCGACGCAGGCCTGGGACGCCGCGCGCAAGACGGCGGACTGGACGCAGCAGCAGCTGCCCTCCGCCGAGCAGGTCCGCAACACCACGGCGGACGCGGCCAACCAGGCGGTGGATGTCGCGAAGAAGGGCCTCAACTGGGCCAAGGACCTGACCATCCGCGTGGTCGACACGACTGGCGTGGACAAGCTGCTGAAGCGGGACGACCCGCCGACGAAGCACTGACGCGCCAGCGGCATCGCGCTCACGGCATCGCATAGTCCCGCTGCGTGACCAGATCGATCCCGCAGCTGATCGTTCCCACCCAATCGATGAACTGCCGCACCGCGTCGCCGACCAGCGGCGCGCCGTGCTGCGGCACGATCATGCGGATGGGCAGCGGCCGCACCATCTCCGCCCACAGCTTGAGCACCTTGCCGCTGACCATGTAGCGCCGATGGAAGGCCGCCATCGACGCGATGTGCGGCGCGAGCTCCGCGATCGGCTGCGCGGGATCGACGCCGATCGACACGCCCAGATCACCCGAGAACAGGATGCCGCTGGTCGCGTCCCAGAACTGGAAGTTGCCTTCCGAGTGCATGAAGTGCGCCGGCAGCGCGACCAGCTCGCTGGCGCCGACGGCGATGCGCGTGCCACGGTCCGGGATGCCGATCACGCGGCCCGCCGTCTTGCCCGGTTTGCAGAAGTGCGGGACGAAGCGTTCCCAGATCGTCGAGATGTAGACCGGCGCCGCCGTCGCCGTCATCCACCGGTCCAGCGACGCGATGATGTCCGGATCCGCGTGCGAGGCCAGGATCGCCGACAGCCGGTGCGGCGGGAAGCAGCTCGTCATGCCGAGGTACAGGTCGTTGTAGGCCAGGTTGCCGCCCGGATCGATCACCGCGCCGGTGTTGCCGTCGACGATCAGGAACTGGTTGGCCTGCACGCCGTCCTCATGCCCGAAGTCGCTGAACATCAGGCAGCGATGGCCGCCGCCGTTGAAGAGTTCCATCGGCATCGCCGCCTCCCGATCGTTGTGAAAGGCGGCGACGATAGGAGGTGGCATCGCCGCGGCGCGCGCTGCGTGCACAGGTGCGGCGATCGGATTGACCGATCGCAAGAATGCGTCATCGCACTGCCACCGCCGCTGGACCTCAATCCAGATCCGACAACTTCCGATGCTGGATCAGTGTCAGCCCGATCAAGCGCGACACGACCGCCGCGAGATACATCACTCCGACGAACATCTCGATCGTCGTCATCGCCCTTGCCAGCGGCTTCACCGGGATCACATCGCCGATGCCGGTGCTCGACAGCAGCGCGAAGCTGAGGAACATCAGCTCCGTCCACGTCCGCGGCGACTGCGGATCCACCGCCGCCGCGAAGCTCCCCGGATGCATCGCCTGCACCACCACGAACACATGCGCGAATCCCCACGCCAGCAGCGTGAAGGTCGCGCCGGCGGCGTACAGCTCGTCCGTCGTCGCGTGCCAGTCGCTCATCATGTAGGAGATCAGGCTGCCGGCGGCATAGAAGTAGAACAACGCCTCCAGCGCCGACGACCACGGCAGCAGCTGCTCCATGTGCCAGAACGCCTGCAGCAGCAGGAGCGCGATGGCGGGCAGCGCGATCGTCACGCTCAGCCAGGTCAACCCCGGCGTGCTGCGCACCATGCGCGTGGTGAAGATCAGCACCACGATCCCGAAGGCGCCCAGCGCCAGCGGCGCCGACCGGCTCCCTTCCAGCAGAGGGTACAGCACCAGCCCGAGCAGTTGCACGATCAGCAGGATCGCGGACGGATGACGCCGTGTGACGGCGAGGACTCGAAGGACGCGCATCGGCGCATTCTCGCCCGCCGCGGCGGGCATACTCGCCCCCCATGACGCCACCAGCCGGTCCCGCCGCGGCGCCACGTCCCGCGATCAGCCTGCCCGCGCTGATCGCCTTCGAGTGCGTGGCCCGGCACATGAACTTCACCCGGGCCGCCACCGAGATGGCGGTCACCACCACCGCCATCTCCCGCACGATCCGGCAGCTCGAGGCGTCCCTGGACATCCGCCTGTTCAACCGGACCACGCGCAGCGTCGCCCTGACCGAGGCCGGCGTTCAGCTGCTGGGCACGCTGGGCCCGGCGCTCGATCAGATCCGGCGCTCCGTGCAGGAGGTCGGCGATGTCTCCGGCCAACCGCACGGCCAGCTGCGCATCAACACCTCCTACGTGGCGCACGCCGCCCTGCTGCAGCCGCATCTGCGGGAATTCCTCCAGCGCTACCCGGAGGTGACGCTGGACATGGTGGTCGACAACGGCCTGAGCGACATCGTCGCCGGCGGTTTCGACGCCGGCATCCGTCTGGGTCACGCGCTGCAGAAGGACATGATCGGCGTGCCCATCGGCCCGCTGCAGCGCCTGATCGTGGTGGGCTCGCCGGACTACCTGAAGGCGCGCGGCAAGCCGTCGACGCCGGAGGATCTCCTCCAGCACGACTGCATCCGCCAGCGCATCGGCAATCGCGGCCAGTTCCTGGCCTGGCGTTTCGTCTCCGGCGACGAGCCCTCGACCATCGAGGTGCAAGGCCGGCTGGTGTTCAGCGAAATGCGCTGCACGCTCGAATCGGCGGCCCTCGGCGAGGGCCTCGCCATCGTCTTCGAACAGTTCGCCGCGCCTGCGCTCCGCGCGGGCCAGGTCGTGCCGCTGCTGCAGGCCTACACGCAGCCCACCGAGACCTTCTACCTCTACTACCCCAATCGCGGCCAGATGCCCGGCAAGCTGCGCGCGCTCATCCAGTTCCTGCAGGGCATCGACTGGACAGCAGCGCCGGCGGCAGATCAGCCGGCGTAGACCGTCTCCCAGGTCCAGGCCTCGCGCGGCTGCGCGTGCAGGTGCCAGAACGCCCGGGCGACGTCCTCCGCCTGCCGTGAATCGGGGCTCACCAGCGTGCTCACCGACACCATGGCGATGTGGACGCCGCGGGCCTTCATCGGCTCGAACAGCGCCTTCGCAGCGGCCCGCAGCGCGGCCTTGCCCACGCTGAGCGACAGGAAGTCCGGCGTGGGCTCGATGCCGAAGCCGCCGCCCGTCAGCAGGATGCTGCCGCCGCCGTTCTTCTCGATGGCCTCCGCGGCGGGACCGATCGCCGCCAGCGCGCCGGTCACGTTGGCGTGGAGGTCCGAGATCAGCGACGACACGGTCTCGTCCTGCAGTCGACGCGCTTGCAGACTACCGCCCGCGTCGTAATGCAGCACGCCCGCGTTGTAGTGCAGCGCCGTGAGCTGACCGGCGTGCCGGGCCACCAGCGCGGCCACGTCCTGCGGGTTCGAAGCATCGACCGTGTCGAACTCGAAGTCCACGGGTCCGGTGGCCGCGAGCCGCTCGCGCAAGGCCTGGGGGTCCCGTGCCGCGAGGACCACGCGGTACCCATCGGCCGCGAAGCGGCGCGCCGTGGACAGGCTCATGCCGGGCCCGGCCGCGATGGTGAGAAGTGTCTTGGTCATGATGACGTTCCGTGGATTCGTGAGGTGCGTTCGAGGACAGGCCGCCTCAGGCGACGACCTGCGCCAGCTCGATCAGGTTGCCGAACGGGTCTGCGATGAAGGCCAGCCTGCGGCCGATCACCGGCAGCTCGAAGGGTTCGGTCACGATCTGCACGCCGCGCCGGCGCAGTTCCTCCACCGTGCGGTTCATGTCGTCCACGTTGATGCAGAAGTGGTGGTATCCGGCCAGGCGAAGGCTGTCCCCGAGGTCCGTGTAGACCGGCTTGGGAATCGGCGGCGGGCTGCCGTCGCCCAAGATCTCGATGAAGAACTCGTTGTCGGCGGCCGGGGCGAGGTAGGCCAGCTTCTGGTCCGCGTACGGCCATTGATGCACGACGCGGAAGTCCAGCTTCTGCGTGTACCAGGCGATCGCCGCTTCGAAGCTGGGCACGCGGACGGCGACATGGTGGCCCTTCATCGAAGAGAACGGGCTGCCGGTATTCACGGGAGGGAGATTGACGACGGACATGGGGTTTCCTTGGGAATGAACGACGGACGAAGCGTAGGGACGCAGCAGGTCGCGGTGAATCGACGGGGCGGCGTTGCGCTCTGAAGGCCAGATTCACAATCAGTCCGGCCGCCCGCGATTGCGTACCCAGGCGGCATGCGGCATGGACGGCGGCTTCACAATCGCGGCCGCGTGGCGGAGGCGACGGTCGATAGAGTCGGTGGCTGACCAACCACCGGCCGAAAGGCGGATGCAGAAACCATGAACGCCAGCCTCGACCTCGATCTCCTGGTGCTGCACCACGATCCGATCGTCGAAGCCGGTATCCGCGCCCTGCTCGGCGGCCTGCCCTGCCTGCGGCGGGACCCGCGCCGGAGCACGGCGGAGCTCGGTCTGAGCGCGCGCCTGGTGGTCGCCGACTACCGCCAGGGCCTGGCCTGGATCCATCGGGCCAAGGAGCAGTTCGCGCAGCCTGGCGCGCGGCTGCTCATCCTCCTGTCCGTCGAAGGCGAGCGGGAGATCCGCGTCGCGCTCCGCGCCGGCGTGGGCGGACTGCTGGCGCCGGGATGCGGCGTCGCCGAGCTGCGGCAAGCAGCCACGGCCGTCGCGCAAGGATCAAGGCACCTGTCCCCGTCGGTCGTCCATCAACTGGCGGACGGCATGACCCGCACGCCGCTCACGGCGCGTGAGACAGCCGTCCTCCATCTGATCGCGGCGGGCATGAGCAACAAGGGCATCGCCCGCGAGCTGGCCATCTCCGTCACGACGGTGAAGACCCACGTGAGCGCGATCCTCGACAAGCTGCGCGCCTCCAGCCGCACGCAGGCGGTGTCACGCGCCAGCGAGCAGCGCCTGATCACCGCCACCTACGAAGGCCGACATCCGGACGCGGCGGCGTCCTACGCGCGTGCGCCAAGCGAAGCGCTTCAATGAGCCACCCGACGCCGTACGACATGCGAGGCGACGGCCGGGGCGTTTCATCTCACGTTTCATCTCAACATCACATCGCAAACACTGGAGGACGTCATGGGTGGCATTCGATTGATCGCGGTGATCCTGATCGTGGCGGGCGTGCTGGGCCTGGTCTACGGCGGGTTCTCGTACACCAAGGAAAACACCGCCGCCAAGGTCGGCCCGATCGAACTGAAGGTCGAGGAGACCAAGCGCGTCAACGTGCCGCTGTGGGCCGGCATCGCGGCCATCGCGGTCGGCGGCGTCGTGTTGGTAGGCGCGGGCCGGAAGTAAGCCTCAGCGCCGGCCGAGGTTCATCAGCGCCGTGCCCGCGATGGCCATCGTGCCGCCGACGAGCAGCGACGCGTCGATGACCTCGCCGAGCCCCAGCGCGGCGAACACCACGCCGAACACCGGCACCAGGGTGATGTAGCCGGCCGCCGCGCCGGCACCCAGTGCCTTCACGCCGTCGAAGTACCACGCGTAGGCCAGCGCCGTGGATCCGACGACGATCCCGGCCATGCACAGCCACGCATGGCGCGGCGCGGCGAGCACCCCGGCCACGCCTGCCGTCCCATCGACGACCAGCGTCAGCGCCAGCAGCATCAACGCGCCGATCGCCGCGGTGACGGCCGTGGTCGTCAGCGCGTCCACGCCGGCCATCACCTTGCGCCCGATCAGCGTGTAGGCGACCCAGCAGGCCACACATCCCAGCAGCAGCACTTCGCCGATCCCGACGCGGCCGTCGAGCACGTGCCAGGGCTCGCCCTTCGTGATCACGATGGCGGCGCCGACCGCGGCCATCGCCATGCCCAGCCCGATCCGCTTGTTCAGGCGCTCGTGGAAGATCCACGCCGCCAGCAGCAGCGTGATCACCGGATTCAGCGTGATCACCAGCGCGCCCTTGCCGGCGGGCACATGCTGCAGCCCGCTCATGAAGAAGGTCGCATAACCGAAGACGCCGAAGCTGGCGGCCAGCGCCATGCCCGCCCAGCGCCTGGCGCCCCAGTCGCGCAAGGCGGCCAGCCGGCCCGTCCTCGCGAGCCACAACATCAGGATCGCGCCCGCGAAGAGGAATCGGCACGCCGCGGCCGCCAGCGGCGGCATCGTCTGGGCGAGCACGCGGCCCATGGGCCAGGAAGCGCCCCAGAGCACGGCCATGCCGACGAGTCGCAGATGAACGGACAGGAGCGAGGGGGAAACGGCGGCGGAAGAGGTCATCAGTGCAGGAAAGGCAGTACGGGCGGGCTCAGTGCGGCTTGATCGGTTCAATGCGGATAGGCGAGCCGCTTCTCCATCCATTTCTGCACCTGCTCGAAGGCGAAGCTCAGCACCCAGTAGATCAGCGCCGCGGCCACGTAGAGCGGGAACGGCTGGAAGGTGGTGGAGATGACCTCCTTGGTGGCGAGCATCAGCTCGGTCACCGCGATCACCGACACCAGCGAGGTGTCCTTGATCAGCGAGATGAGGCTGTTGGACAGGCTGGGCACGGCGGCGCGCAGCGCCTGCGGTCCGACCACGAAACGCAGCGTCTGGGGCCGGCTCAGCCCCAGCGAGGTGCCCGCCAGCCACTGCCCCTGCGCCACCGCGGCGATCGAGCCGCGCAAGGTCTCGCTCATGTAGGCGGCGACGTTCAGCGTCAGCGTCAGCACGCCCGCCACCAGCGGGGAGAACTCGATGCCGATGCTCGGCAGCCCGTAATAGACGATGAACACCTGCACCAGCAGCGGCGTGCCGCGCATCGCGCTCACGTAGACCGCCATCACACGGTCCAGCACCGGCAGCTTGAGCACCCGCACCAGCGTGATCACGGCCGCCAGCGGCAGGCCGAAAATCATCGCCATCACCGCGAACAGCAGCGTGTAGCCGGTGCCCTTCAACAGCACCGGCCAGGCCAGCTCGGCCAGGGAAAGTAATGACGGGAGGTCCATGGAGTTCTTGGCAGGCTCGCTTCTCAGCGGAAGGCGGCATGTTGCCATCTCCTGGACTTCCGTCGCCAAGCGCGGGCTCTCCGCGCAGCAGGGGGCGGCCCTCTGAAGTGCGGAGAGCCCGCGCTTGGCGGTCGCAGTCAATAGGCCAGGGCGCGGACCTTGCCGCGGAACACGCGATAGGAGAACAGCGAGTAGGCGAGGATCACCGGCATCGTCAGCACCGCGCCAACCAGCAGGAAGCTCAGCGACTCGTTCGCGGCCGCAGCGTCCCAGATCGTGATCCGGTCGATGACGACGAAGGGATAGAGGCTGTAGGAGAGTCCGAAGAAACTCAAGGTCAGCACAACCACCGTCAGCGCGAACGGCGCCCAGCTCAGCTTGCCGAGGACGCGGTGCGAGTTGAGCATCGCGCGCAGCGCCGCCATGGCCAACAGCGCCATCAGCGGCAGCGGCGCCAGCGCGATCAGGCCCGGCATGTCGAACCAGCGCGCCTTCACGGTCGGGCTCAGCCACGGCGACGCAATCGACACGACCAGCAGTCCCGCCACGACCGCCGGCCACGCACGCCTGGCCCAACCGACGGCGCGGCGCTGCAGGTCGCCTTCCGTCTTGATGAGCAGCCAGCCGGCGCCCAGCAGCGCATAACAGGCCGTCAGCGCGATCGCGATGCCTGCGGCAAAGACCTGCGCCGCGGCGCTGTCCTCGAAGCCGGTCACGTAGCGACCCAGCATCCACCCCTGCGTCAGCGAGGCCAGCGCGGACCCGCCCGCGAAGGCGGTATCCCACCACCGCTTGTGGGCCGGATCGCCCTTGGCGCGGAAGTCGAAGGCCGCGCCGCGCAGGATCAGCCCGAGCAGCATCAGCACCACCGGCACGTAGAGCGCCGTGAGCACCACGCCCTGCGCCTTCGGGAAGGCGATCAGCAGCAGGCCGACGGCCAGCACCAGCCAGGTCTCGTTGGCGTCCCAGAACGGCCCGATGGCCGCGACCATGCGGTCGCGGTCGGCCTCCTCCGCCGTGGCGGACAGCATCCCGACGCCGAGGTCGTAACCGTCCAGCACGACGTAGATCAGCAGCGACAGACCCATCAGGGCCATGAAGATCACCGGCAGCGCGCTCATGTGAAGCTCCTGGAGATGACCGGCGCGGCGATGGGGCGTGGTCCGGGTGGCACGGGTGCCGCTGCTGCTGCTGCTGCTGCTGCTGCTGTGCCTGCCGACGCGGGGTCGACGGTGGCGCCGGCCTTCTCGGCCATCCGCTTGATCGCGGCGATGTAGGCGATGAGCAGCGCGAGGTAGACCGTCGCGTAGCCGGCCAGCGAGGCGGCGACCAGAGTCCCCGGGTTGTTCGCCGCGACCTCCTGCGTCCGCAGCACGCCGTAGACGATGAAGGGCTGCCGGCCGATCTCGGTGACGTACCAGCCGGCCACCGTCGCGACCCAGCCGGAGAAGCTCATGAAGGAGAGCCCCCACAGCCACGGACGAGGCAGCCGCAACCAGCCCGAGCGCCGGAACAGCCACCACCCGCCCCAGGCGAAGACGAGCATCAGCAGGCCCACGCCGACCATCACGCGGAAGCCGAAGAACAGCGGCCGCACCGGCGGATGCGCGCCTTCGAATTCGTTGAGACCGCGGATCTCGCCGTCGACGTCGTGTCTGAGGATGAGGCTCGCCAGGCGCGGTACGCCGATGGCGAGGCGGTTCTCCTTCGCCTGCTCGTCGGGCAGCGCGAACAGCAGCAGCGGCGCGCCGCGCTCGGTGGTCCAGACGCCTTCCATGGCGGCGATCTTGGCCGGCTGATGCTTCAGCGTGTTGAGCCCGTGCAGGTCGCCCGCGACGATCTGCAGCGGGATCAGCACCGCGCCCAGCGTCAGGCCAAGGCGCAGCACCCGGCGCGTCTGCGTCGACTCGCTGCCCTTGAGCATCTGCCACGCGCTGACGCCGGCCAGCAGGAAGGCCACCGTGAGCCCCGACGCGAGCAGCTTGTGGGCCAGCCGGTACGGGAACGAGGGGTTGAAGACGATCGCCCACCAGTCGACGGCGTGCATGACGCCGTCGCGGATCTCGTAGCCGGTCGGCGTCTGCATCCACGAGTTGAGGCTGAGGATCCAGAACGCGCTGAGCGTCGTGCCGAAGGCCACCGTCGCCGTCGCGATGAAGTGCACGCGCGGGCTGACGCGGTCGCGCCCGAACAGCATGATCCCGAGGAAACCCGCCTCGAGGAAGAAGGCGGTGAGCACCTCGTAGCCGAGCAGTGGTCCGGCGATGTTGCCGGCGCGCTCCATGAAGCCCGGCCAGTTGGTGCCGAACTGGAAGCTCATGGTCACGCCGCTGACGACGCCGAGCGCGAAGCTCAGCGCGAAGACCTTGGTCCAGAACTGGTAGGCCGAGAGCCACGCGGACTCGCCGGTGCGCCGCCAGCGCCAGAGCATGAAGAGCACGACCCAGCCCAGCGCGATCGTGATCGTCGGGAAGAGGATGTGGAAGGTGATGTTGAGCGCGAACTGCATGCGCGCCAGGATCAGGGTGTCCATGGCTGCGCAGTGTTCCGAAAGCGGACCGATCGCGGAAGGGACAGATCGTCCTAGGACAAGCTGTCCAAGGACAAAACGTCCTAGGACGAAATGCCCTCTTCATCGACAAGAGAGCCTCTGCACTTCCACCGCCGCTGTCCCTCACCCCTGCCCTCTCCCGCAAGCGGGAGAGGGAGTAAAAAGTGAAGCGCGCTCCGATCAGCTCGGTGCATTCTCACTCCCTCTCCCGCTTGCGGGAGAGGGCGGGGGTGAGGGCCAGCGGCCGTGGATCACCACCCACCGTCGTCGCCTTCGCGCTGAGGCTCGAAACGCTCGAGCAGGAAGTCGACAAGGGCGCGCGTCTTCGCCGACAGCTGCGCGCGCGGCGGATAGATCAGGTGGATGTCCGCCGGTGGCATCGACCAGTCCGCGAGCACCGGCCGCAGCCGCCCCGATCGCAGCATCGGCGCCGCTTCCCAGAACGAGCGCATCAGCACCCCGTGTCCATCGAGCCCCCACGCGAGCACGCTCTCCCCATCGTTGGCCGCGAGCGGCCCACGCACCTTCACCGTCTCCTTGCGCGCCCCTTGCTGGAAGTGCCAGGTCCCGAAGGTCTCATCGCTCTCGCGGATGAACAGGCAGGCATGCCGCGCGAGCTCGCGCG
>NZ_DASVNZ010000033.1:0-17309 GCF_036486225.1 Roseateles sp.
GCGCCGCCAACGTGAGCGCCGCCACCGCGCCCACCGGCACCGACGCGCGCACGAAGATCACCTTCGCGCAATCGCAGCAGGCCGCGTTCGCGCTCGAAGGCGTGCCGCGCTATGACCACATCTTCATCGTGATGCTGGAGAACAAGGCCACGCTGTCGATCAAGGGCTCGCCCTGGGCGCCCAAGATCAACGCGCTGCTCGCGTCCGGCAACCAGCTGACCAGCTACTACGCCACCGGCAACCCGTCCGAGCCGAACTACACCGCCCTCGGCGGCGCCGACGACTTCGGCATCACCGACGACAGCCAGTGGAACTGCGACGCCACCGGCGCCAATGCGGTCCAGGACCTGCCCGTGCCCGACAAGACCCAGCCGGGTCTGGCGAGCTCGCCGTTCACGGCCAGCTGCACGCAGACCGCCGCGGTCAACCACAACATCGTCGGCAAGCCCAACCTGTTCAACGCGATCACGGCCGCCGGCATGACCTGGCGCACCTACAGCGAGTCGATGAACCCGGGCCAGGACTTCCGCACCGACTCCGTGGCGGATGCCGCCGTCACCGCCGTCGACAACGTCTACGCACCCGGCACGCTGAACGGCAACACGGCCGCCGTCGGCAACGCCGGCCTGACGCTGCCGATGCCCGCCGGCCTGTACAAGACCAAGCACCATCCGGGCATGGCCTACCAGAACGTCCGCAGCGCGCCGGAGTTCAAGTACAGCAACCGCACCATGGGCGGCGGTCAGTGGGACGCCAACATGAAGAAGAGCGCCGCCTACGCCGTGCCGGCCAACTACGACGTCGACCAGCTCGGCACCGACCTGGCCTCCGGCAAGGTGGGCACGCTGAACTTCCTGGTCCCCGACCAGTGCGACGACATGCACGGCATCAGCGTCATCGGCAAGCTGACCGACGGCACCGCCGCGACGGCCAGCGACTGCGGCAGCGTGTCCAACAACGTGGCGCAGACCTCGGCGGCCAACATCATCACGCGCGGCGACAACTACGTCGACGCGCTGGTGAAGAAGATCCAGGCCTCCGCGCTGTGGAAGAACCCGGCCAAGCGCGTCGCCATCGTGCTGATGTTCGACGAAGGCAACGCGACCTCGGGCTTCAACTCCTGCTGCGGCTGGAACGTGTCCAACAGCGCGGTATCCAAGCCGGTGGTGGTCGATGCGAAGACCGGCGCGGTCACCGTCGACGCCAGCGTCAACAACTACACCAAGGGCAACCGCGGCCACGGCGAGAGCATCTTCGGCATCCTGACCAACCAGGCCGACGCTCCGAAGGGCGTGTCGGACGGCGACGCGTACAGCCACTTCTCGTTCGTTCGCACGCTGCAGGACATGTTCCAGCTGGCCGACCCGGCGGTGGACGCGTCGTACATGAACCGCTCGAAGTACACCGAGAAGTTCATCGCCGCCAACATCCTCAACCTGCCTGAGTACGCCGGCAGCGCCGATACCCACTTCGACTCGGTGCGCGCCATCAACCATGCGTGGAAGGCCCCGGTCAACTACACGCAGAAGCAGTCGGCCGACGTGAACACGGCCGCGCAGATCGGCGCCGACACGGTCCAGACCAACGTCTGGGCGCTGAAGAAGTAATCGCGGTCCTCCGCGTCTGAAGCCGGCGGCGCGCAAGCGCCGCCGGCCCTCGCATTTCTTTTCCCCCTCTTTCCATGCGTGACGTCCTCTTCCATGTGCGCGCCTCGGTGGCCGCCTTCATTGGCGCGTGCGTGTGCGTCAGTCTCGGCGCCCTGCTCGCCGCGTGCGGTCCGTCCGGCAAGGGCGACGTCGATGTCGCGCCCTCCAATGCCGCATCGAGCGCCGGCACCGCGCTGAACCCGGTCACGACGCTGAGCCCCATGGCGCAGGTCGGCCAGAAGATGTTCTTCGACGCGACGCTGTCGGGCTCCGGCCGCATGGCCTGCGCCACCTGCCACGACCCCAAGAACGCCTACGGTCCGTCCAACGACCTGTCGGTGCAGCTCGGCGGTCCCGAGCTGAAGAACGCCGGCCTGCGCGCCGTGCCCTCGCTGCGCTACAAGGACGCGACGCCGCCCTACGCCGACCTGCTCGACAACCCCGATGGCGTCAGCGTGCCGGGTCCCGGCGGTGGCTTCGCCTGGGACGGCCGCGCGGCGACGCTTGCCGAGCAGGCCGGTTTGCCGCTGCTGGACCCCAACGAGATGGCCAACGCCAGCGCCGCCGACGTCGTGAAGAAGCTGCAGACCGGCCCCTACGCCGAGTTGTTCCGGCAGGCCTTCGGCGCGACGATCTTCGACAACGCGGACCAGGCCTTCGCCGCGGCCGGCAAGGCGCTGCAGGCCTTCCAGCTGGAGGACGTCAGCTTCCATCCGTACTCGAGCAAGTTCGACCTCTACATCGGCAACAAGATCGGCGGCGTGCTGACCGCGGCAGAGGCCCGCGGCCTGAAGGTCTTCGCCGACCCGAACGGCGGCAACTGCGCGTCGTGCCACTACCAGGGCGCCGGGCTGAACGGCAGCACGGCAATCTTCACGGACTTCTCCTACGAGGCCATCGGCGTGCCGCGCAACGCGGCGATCCCGGCCAACGCGGAGGCGTCCTACGTCGACATCGGCCTGTGCGGCCCGCTACGCACCGACCACGCGCCGGTGAAGGGCAACACTTTCTGCGGCATGTTCAAGTCGCCGACGCTGCGCAACGTGGCGACGCGCCGCAGCTTCTTCCACAACGGGATCTTCCATTCGCTGGAGCAGACGATCCGCTTCTACAACACGCGCGACACGATGCCGGAGCTCTGGTATCCGACCGAGGGCGGCACGCCCAAGGCGACGCCGGACGCCGACTTCCCGACCTACGGCCTGATCACCACGCAGTACGTCGGCGGCAAGGTGCGCAAGTTCGACGACCTGCCCCAGCAGTTCGTCGGCAACATCGACACGCAGATGCCGCTGGACGGCCGCGCGGCCCACAGCAAGCCGCCGATGTCGGAGCAGGACATCGCCGACCTGATCTGCTTCCTGAACACGCTCAACGACAAGGACACCCAGCCGGCGAAAGCGCCCGCGGCTGGCGCCTGCACGTCGTGAACCTCTCTCCCGAATTCTCCGGATTCCCCATGTCCATCTTCCGCATGACCTCCGTTTCAGCGCTTCATCGCGCTCCTCATCGTGGTTCTCAACGTCTGACGCGTGCCGCCGGTCTCACGACCGCAGCGCTCGCGCTGTCCATGCTCGCCGCCTGCTCGCGTCCTGCGGAGCCGGCCGGACCTGCGGCATCGGCGGAGCCGACCGCCGATCACTTCGTGCCCGGGATGACGGACTACCTCGCCAAGCGCGGCGACCTGTGCCTGGCCAAGAGCGACTGGCCGATCGACCTGACCCAGCGCGAGATCGACGCCGGCGCGCGCAACGCGCTGCAGCTGCCGGTGCTGGAGCGGCTCGGTCTGGCGAGCTCGACGGTGGCCGAGGTCGACGTCAAGGACGACAACGAGGTCTCGCATCACATGAAGGTCCGCCGCTACGCGCTGACCGAGACCGGCAAGCAGTTCTACGTGACGCGCGAGCAGCCGAAGGCGGACGGCGGCAAGGAGACGCGTGGCGACTTCTGCGCGGCCAAGCTCAGCCTCGACAAGGTCGTGCATTGGGAACTGGGCGGCGAAGGCAAGGACCGCCACGCGGTGGTCAGCTACACCTACCAGGTGAAGGCCGCGCCGTGGACCGGCGACGCCGAGCTGCAGAAGGTCTTCCCTGTCGTCGCGCAAGTGATCCATGGCGCGGGCACTGCGCAGCTGCAGGAAACGTTCAAGAAGACGGAGACCGGGTGGGTCGCCGTCGACCTGCTCTGAGGCGGACAACGCGATGACGACCGTCGTTCGATTTCCTCCCGCGCTGGGGGACTGGGTCCGCCAGCATCTGGACAATGGCGTCGCGCCGGGCGAGCTGCGCGGCGCGCTGCAGGAGCGCGACATCGCGGCCGAGGCGGCGCAGGCGATAGTCGACGCCTTCGTGCGCGCGCGGCGCGGCGAGCGCGCGATGCCGATCGATCAGGTCGACCTGCCGGCCGAGCCGATGCCATCGGCCCTCCACGGCGCTCCGCCCTATCGGTACGAGACGCCGCGCTTCCGCCCGGGCACGTCGATCGCGACGGACGATCGCATCGTCCGCGTGGCCGCTCGCGCGGAGCGCCCGATGCTCGCGGTGCTCAACGGCGTCTTCAGCGCGGAGGAATGCGAGGAAGTGATCGCCCTGGCGCGGGGCCGTCTGCGGCCGTCGACGCTCGTCGATCCGCGCACCGGGCGCGACGTCGTGAGCGGCTTGCGAAGCAGTCTCGGCATGTTCTTCCGTCCGGCGGAAACGCCGCTGATCGCGCGCCTGGACCGGCGCATCGCGGAGATCATGAACCTGCCGGTCTCGCACGGCGAAGGGCTGCAGATCCTGCACTACCCCGAGGGCGCGGGCAGCGCGCCACACTACGACTTCCTGGTGCCGTCCAACCCGGCCAACCAGGCGTCGATCGCGCGCAGCGGCCAGCGCGTGAGCACCTTGGTCACCTACCTCAACGACGTGCCCGCCGGCGGCGAGACGGTGTTCCCGGCGGCGGGCTGGGCGGTCTCGCCGCAGCGCGGCAACGCCGTCTACTTCGAGTACGCCAACTCACACGGCGAACTGGACCACGCCTCGCTGCACGCCAGCAGCGCGGTCACGCGCGGCGAGAAATGGGTGGCGACGAAGTGGATGCGGGAGCGGCCCTTCGTCAGCGCGTGAAGGGCTTACAGCGATTGACGACGAGGCGCGCCGCTACTTCGCCGTGCGATCCGGATCCGCTTAAGTCGTCTCGATATCCGGTCGCCTCCAAGGCATATCAGGAGCAGGAAGCGCGCAGGAGAAATGGCTCATTGTCATGACCTAGCCCTCCCGCGCCTGTTCGTCTACAGACGCCGTCCCATTCATGAAGGCGTCGGGATTGGCGCCTCGAGAACCAGCAACAGCCCAAGAACTTGATTACCTCGACGCTTTGCTTCGCCCTTTCAGCTTTCATCTTTCACTTTCGCAAGGGCAGCCCGCTCCTTGAGCGGAAGGGACGCGCCGATCAGAAGCGCAGGCTGCTGTCCATGCTCGGGAACCTGAGCCAGACCTCCATCCCGGAGCTTGCCAAGGCGGCAACTCGACTGGCGGACAGGCTGCTGAGCGGACTGGTCGGCAAAGTCGCCTTCGGCTCGCCACGCTACTTCCTGCGCCTGATGGGGCTCGGCGTTCTTCTTGGAATGGCCATCTGCGCCGCAGAGCTTGCGTTTCTCGGCCAGAACATGGGGCACCGGCTGGTCCTGCTCCAGTCAGCGGGATGGAGGACCTACCTGTTCCTTCCGACCATCGTGACCGCCGTCCTCATGTTCCCCATCGATGCGTTCATTGCCCACACGCTTGTTCGATGGTCCATCCCCGGCAGCGCCTCCCGGACTGGATACTGCATGGTCCTGTCGGCCGCGGCCGCCTATATGCTGCTTGCAGTGGGCGCGGGCGTCGCGGCGAATGTTCCGGTCCTCGTCGGCGGAGGCGTCGTCATCCCGGAGTTGCTGTGGAACCGGGTCACGGTTGCGTTCTTCTCGCCCTGGACCAGCTCCGCGCAGATCACTCACGGCGAGCGATGGCTCTCTTACGGCGCGGCATCTGCATCGGCCGCCCTGATGGGCATACTCGCATCGATCCTGTTCTGCACGGCGGCCCTTCTGCGAGCCTTCCCTGAACGACTTCGCACGGCGGCAGTGACGCCCATGTTCGCGCTCCTGGGGCTTCTGGCATGGTTCGACCAGAAGAAGCTGAACGTTCCAGTGAAAGCCCTTGCCATCTTCGGCGCAGGCGTCGTTTTCACGCTGGGCTGCTTCCTCGCGCTGCTTGGCCTCTAACCGACAAGGCCGAACGCACTCGCAGGGGTCAGACCTTGCGCGCCGCCCGCAGCCTTCGCATCACCGGCTCGTTGAGCTGCTTCGCCAGCGCATTCCATTTCGCGCTGACCTTGTCGATCCTGGCCAACAGCGGCTGCGCGGTCGCGTCGTCGCCGCGATCCAGCGCCCAGATCGCGTACTCCGCCCAGGCCTCGACGCTGCCGAAGCGCTCCGACGCGGATTCGAATTCGGCGCGCGCCTCTACCGGGCGCTCCAGCGCCGCGAGTGAACGTGCCGTCAGCAAGGACACCGCCTCGGCGCGGAAGTCGGCCTTCTCGGCACGCATCGAGGCCAGGTGCTCCAGCGACTGAGCCGCTTGACCCGCCGCGAGGAAGGCGCGCGCGGCGCCGAGCCTGATCTCCAGGTCCTTCGCGAACGGGCCGCGCAGGCAGGCCTGGAACTGCTCGGCGGACTGCGCCGCCTCGCCGGCATCCAGCAGCGCGGTGGCCAGGCGCATCTGGTTCTGCGCGGTCGGGGTTTCGTCGAAGGCGACGCGCGCCTCGCGCAGCTCGCGGCCTGGATCCATCGCGCGACCCGCTGCGCGCATCGCGCGCTTGGCGCTGCGCTCGACCCGCGAGTGCGGCACCACGAACACCAGCAGGTAGACGAGGCTGCCCAGCAGCGGGAACGAGAACAGGATGATCAGCCAGTACAGCTGCCCCCCGTTGCGCACGACGTGAACGGCGCAGAACAGCGCCAACAGGATGTGAACACCCAATCCGACGAATGGCATCGCCTTTTCCTCCCGAGTTCAACCGCTGTATCGGCTTTTTTTCGATCGCGGATTCTGCACGCGGGAGATGAAGTCGCCAAGACGGCGAAAGGTAACCGTCAGCGTACCGTTCAGCGGTCGCTCAAGGGGGGCGTCCAGAGGCCCGTTCGGGTGGCCGGCTCAGCGCTTGGGCGGTCGCGAGCGGTCGTCGGGGCTGTCGCGATCCTGCTGCTCGTGGTGCGCGCGATCGACGTCGCCGTCACCCTCCGGCCCCTTCTGGCCGGTCTCGCCGACACGGTGGTCCTCGTCGTCATGCTCCAGCCCGCCGAAGAGGCCGGGCGGGAAGTCTCGGGGAGAGCGCGGTGCGTTCATGCGGTCCTCCTGAAGTGGCGGAACCATCTTAGACACACCGCCAATCCCACGATGCCGAAAACGACAAAGGCGCCTCACGGGCGCCTTCGTTTCGGAATCGGGGGGCGGGAAGCCGGCTCAGTGCACCAGGCCGATCCATTCGCCGCGACGCTGGTAGGCGTCAAACAGCTCCTGCGCCGCCGCCTGCAGCTGCCAGTCGCCGCGAGCGTACGCGGTGTTGAGGCGCTCCAGCGCGTAGAGGCGGTCGTACAGCATGCGGGTCGGCTGCAGGGTCAGGCCTTGTCCGGCCATCAGGTCCTGCAGCGCGTACAGCTCGTCCATGCCGGCCGAACCGGCCACCGTCAGGCCGAGATCCGGCACCAGTCCCCAGGGAGCCTGGGCGGTTTCGGGCATCAGGTGCGGCGGGATGGCGGTGGTGTGCATGGCGGCCTCGGAACGATTCATGTCGGCGTGGGAAGGATCATGAATCGAGCCGCCTGAAACTTGAGCGGGAAAAGCAGGGTGTTTTCCGGCCAGTTCGACGGATCACCCGTCGGGGCGAGTGAGCTCAGGGCCGCGGCTTGGCGATGAAGCCCGACAGGTCCGTGCACCAGACGGCCGCCGGCACGTCGAGCTCGTTGAGCGCCAGCACGTTGATCCGGGCGTCGGTCAGCATCTTGGCCGAGGCCGCGTTCAGGCCGATCTGGTGGTCCTTCTTCTCCAGGTAGACCACGCGCTGGATGCCGACCTGGATGATGGACTGCACGCAGCGCGGGCACGGGTACTGCGTCGTGTAGATGGTGCTGCCGGTCAGCGGCAGCACGACGCAGTTGAGGATCGCATTGACCTCGGCGTGAACGATGTAGCTGTGGCGCGAGTTGGCCGGATCGGCGTCGTCGTCGGACCAGTAGGCGGGGTCGTTGTCGTCGCAGCCGCGCGGCAGGCCGTTGTAGCCCACCCCGACGATCTTGTAGTCGGAGCTCGCGATGCAGGCGCCGTTGCGCTTGCGGCTGTCCTTGGAACGGGCGCCGGCCAGCAGGGCCACGCCCATGAACATCGAATGCCAGTCGATCAGCGGTTGGTTGTCCATGACGGGGAGAACGCGAAGGTCCAGGAAGGCGGAGAAGTGTAGTGGAGCGCCAACCGCCTCGTGGCGCCCGGGCCGTCGACCCGCGAAGCGATCGCGGCGCCCGCGAACCGCCGTGTCGGTTTTCTACAAGACCCGGCGGCGCCCTTGTCCGACAGTGAGGCCATCCCCACCCACCCAAGGAACCGCCATGAACACCGCCATCCACCCGTTCCGGATCGAGATCCCCCAGTCGCAGATCGACGACCTGCGCGCCCGGCTGGCCGCCACGCGCTGGCCGCAGCCGGTCGTCCGCGACTTCAGCCACGGCCAGGCCGTGTCGCTGGTGCAGGAACTGGCCAACTACTGGCGCGAGCGCTTCGACTGGCGCGCCCAGGAAGCGCGCCTGAACGCGCTGCCGCAGTTCACGACCGAGATCGACGGCCAGACGATCCACTTCATCCACGTGAAGTCGCCGGAAGCGGACGCCTTCCCGCTGATCCTGACGCATGGCTGGCCGAGCTCGCCGGCGGAGTACCTGGACCTCATCGGTCCGCTGGCGGATCCGCGCGGTCACGGTCTGACCGACGCTCCCGCCTTCGATCTGGTGATTCCCTCGGTGCCCGGTATGGGCCTGTCGTCGCCGCTGGCGTCGGCCGGCTGGGACGCGGCCCGCACGGCGACCGCCTGGGACACCTTGATGAAGCGCCTTGGCTATGAGCGCTACGGCGCGCAGGGCGGCGACGTCGGCGCCCTGGTCGCGCGCGAGCTGGGCATCCTCGCGCCGCAAGGCCTGGCCGGAATCCACGTCCAGCAGATCTTCGCGTTTCCCTCCGGCGCGCCCGACGAGATGCAAGGCCTGACCCCGTTCGAGATGGCGGGCTTCGAGCGCCTGGACTACTTCCGCAAGTACGCCGGCTACGTCGACATCCAGTCCAAGCGGCCCGGCACCCTCGCCTTCGGCCTGGTGGATTCGCCCGCCGCGCTGCTGGCCTGGAACGCCGAGCTGTTCTTCGGCTTCGAAGGGGAACGCGTCGCGGAGGTCGACCGCGACCGCTTCCTGACGCACCTGTCGCTCTACTGGTTCACCGGCACCGGCGGACAGGCAGCCGAGATGTACTTCGCCAACGCCGCCAGCGGCGCAGGCTATCGCGACCTCCCCAACCCCACGCCGACGGCGGTGGCCGTGTTCCCCGACGACTTCCGCTCGGTCCGCGGCTTCGCGGCGCGCTCGCACACCCGGCTGCTACAGTGGACCGAGATGCCGCGCGGCGGCCACTTCGCCAACGAGACGGAGCCCCAACTCGTCATCGACGACCTGCGCCGGTTCTTCGGCGCGCTGCAGGCACCCGCGTCCCGAACACCCCGAGAGGGTCTGGATGGAAGGACCGATCGCTGAAGAGGAACGTCCGGCGGATTCGCCCCTGGTGGCGAAGATCCGCCGCGTCCGCCATCTCGCGGACAGTCGGGAGACGACGCTCCCCGACGGCTCCTGGGACCTGCTGTTCGTGCGCCGCGGCGACGGCCCCGTGACGGTGATCCAGACGGGGCAGATCACCGCCCCGCTCACGATCGACAACCGCGCGGGCGACGAGGTCCTGAGCATCGCCTTCAAGACCGAGGTCTACATGCCCCGCCTGCCGGGCCGCCTGATGGTCGGCCAGGGCGTGGTCTGCCCGACCGACCGGGCGGGTCGGTTCCACATCGGCGAGGAACGCTTCGAGATCCCCCGCTTCGACAACGCCGAGCAGCTCGTGGCGGCGCTGGCGCGCCAGGGCGTGCTGGAGCGGGATCCGGTCGTGCTGCGTGCGATGCAGGGCGCGCGCCAGCGGCTCGACGAACGCAGCATCCAGCGGCACTTCGCGGAGGTGGCGGGACTCGGCCTGAAGACGCTGCAGCAGATCGCGCGGGCGCATCAGGCGGCAGAGCTGTTGCGCCAGGGGAAGGCCGCCTCGCAGGTCGCCGCCGAGCTCGGCTTCTCCGATCAGGCGCACATGAGCCATTCGCTCAAGCGGCTGCTGGGGCGCACGCCGCGGGAGATTGTGCAGGGGCTGTTGCCAGCGCTGCGCTGAGGGGCAAGCCCCCTCTTTCCCTGTTGCATTTGCTAGGTACTTGTGGACTTGTACCGAGCTTTTCCAACACACTTCCTGGCATGCCTCGCCGTCCGCCGCCGCCACCCTCCCATGAGGAGGTCATTCTCGCGCTCGCGCAGCAGCGATCGCTCCTGCGTGCACGGGATCTGGTCGAGGAAGGAATTCCGTCGATAGTGCTGAGCCGGATGGTGCGAGCCGGCTCTCTGCAGCGCATCAGCCATGGCATCTACGCACCAAGCGAGCGCGACGTCTCCGAACACGTCTCGCTCGCAGAGGTGTGCGTGCGGGCGCCTCGCGCGGTGGTCTGCCTGCTGTCCGCGCTGCGCTTCCACGAGATCGGAACGCAGGAACCCCACGACGTCTGGATCGCGCTCCCGTCCAGCGCGGCCTCACCGCGTATCCAGTCGCCAGCGGTGCGCATCATCCGGATGTCGGGCGACGCGCTGACCGAAGGCGTCATCGAGCACGAGATCGATGGCGTCCGCGTGCCGATCTTCAGCCCGGCCAAGACCGTCGCCGATTGCTTCAAGTTCCGGAACAAGGTCGGCCTGGACGTCAGCATCGAAGCGCTGCGTGATGGCTGGGCTCAGCAATCCTTCAAATCGAGCGACCTTCGCCGGTTCGCCAAGATCGACCGCGTCGACAACGTGATGCGTCCGTATGTGGAGAGCCTGATCGCATGAGCGCTTGAGCGCACGCCTTCCCAGGCGAGCGACGCTCAATGCGCGGACGTTGGCGCCGAAGCGCCTTGACTCACTTCGCGACCGTCACACCCTTGTTCGCCAACGCATCCGCGCGCTCATTCCCCGGATCGCCGGCGTGGCCCTTGACCCAGCGCCAGTCCACCGTGTGCAGCTTGCGCAGCGCATCCAGGCGCTGCCACAGGTCGGCGTTCTTCACCGGCTTGCCGTCCGCCGTCTTCCAGCCGCGGCGCTGCCAGCCCGAGATCCACTCGGTCATGCCCTTGCGCACGTACTCGCTGTCCGTGTAGATCACGATGTTGCAGCTGCGCTTGAGCGAGGTCAGCGCCTCTATCACCGCCGTCAGCTCCATACGGTTGTTCGTGGTGTTGCGCTCGCCGCCGAACAACTCCTTCTCGTGGTCGCCGCTCTTGAGCCACGCCCCCCAGCCGCCCGGGCCCGGATTGCCCTTGCAGGCGCCGTCGGTGTAGATGACGACAGGCGGCTTGGCGATCTTCGGCGCGGCAGGAGCTGGGGATGCGGAGGGTTCGGTGTCGGTCATGAACAGGTCGGAAAGGAACAGATCGGAAAGGAACAGGTCGGAGAAGGACTTGGAACGGCGGAGTCAGGTCGACGTCGGATCGATGTCAATCGACCTCGGCATCGTCGCGATGATGATGGTGATGATGGACCGCCGCGACCGCCGGCGCGGTCTTGGCGGCGCGCTTCTTGCCGCGCGCCATGCCGATCAGCCGCATGCCGTGCACGCGCTTGACCGCGATGACGCCATACAGCGCGCCCAGCACCGTCCACCACTTGCCACCGGGCTTCTCGATCCAATGCCAGCGCGCGAGCCAGGCATCGCTCAGCAGCGGCGGCCGGTAGCAGCCGAACTGCGCGCGTTCGACCTCGAACGACAGCAGCCGCAACCAGTCGCGCAACCGCCAGTAGCCGAGGTACTCGCGCTCCTCCGGCAGGTAGAGCCGCGGCGGACGGCCCAGCATGCGGCCGTTGACGCGGGCCAGATTCTGCCTCACCGCCCACAGGCTGGCCGGGTTCATGCCCAGGATCACGACGCGCCCCTCGGGCCTCAGCACGCGCTCGACCTCGCGCAGGCAGCGGTGCGGATCGGCGGCCTGCTCCAAGGTGTGCGGCAGCAGCACCAGGTCCAGGCTGTTGGCCTCGAAGGGCAAGGCGTCGAACTCGCAATAGACCGCCGCGCGGCCCGCGCCGTTCAGGCCCGGCGCCAGCTCGGCCTGGGGTTCGGGCTGGTACTCCAGCGGATGTGCGCTCAGGCCCTGCCGCGGCGGCCCGGCGACGCCGTCCTCGTACGGTCCATGGTTCAAGGCCAGCCAGCGGTTGGTCATGCGGTTGGTCCGCAGGCCGTGCAGCTGCGGGAAGCCGAGCTGCAGCGCGTGATATCCGAACCAGTCGATCACGGCCGCGTCGATGAAGCGCTGCTCCCACGCCAGCAGATAGCGCCCGGCAGGCGTGCGCAACCAGTGCGCGAACGCCGCCGCGGCGGCGTCCGGCCGGAAGTGCGCCTCTACAATCGGCGGCTTCTCGTCGCTGTCGTCGTCCTGGCCCGGAGTCTTCATCGCTGGGACCTGATCCCCTTGCCTGCATGAACCTGGTCGCCGTTCCCGCCTTCTCAGACAACTATCTCTGGCTGCTGCATGACGGCCGGTCGGCGCTCGTGGTCGACCCGGGCGACGCCGCACCGGTGAAGGAGGCGCTGCGCTCGCTGGGACTGGACCTGCAGGGCATTCTAGTGACCCATCACCATGCCGATCATGTCGGCGGGGTGCGGGAATTGCTGCCCTTGCTGAGCCCGGGCGCAAAGGTCTGGGGGCCTGCTGGTGAATCCATGCCGGTGGACGTCGAACCCTTGGGCGAAGGCGACCGATTCGAACTCCTCGGCCAGAGCTTCGACGTGCTCGACGTCCCCGGCCACACCGCCGGTCACATCGCTTTCGTGTTGAAGCACCCGGGCGACGGCGGCGCGCCGATCCTGTTCTGCGGCGACACGCTGTTCTCCGCCGGCTGCGGCCGGCTCTTCGAAGGCACGCCCGCGCAGATGCACGACTCCTTGTCCAAGCTCGCGGCCCTCCCCGGGGAAACCCGTGTCTGCTGTGCGCACGAGTACACCTTGTCGAATCTGCGTTTTGCTCGCACAGTCGAGCCCCAGAACGAGGCGGTCGCGCGCCACGAGGCCTGGTGTCTGGCCCGGCGCGAGCAGTCGCTGCCCACCCTGCCCTCCACCATCGCCGTGGAGCTCCAGATCAACCCCTTCCTGCGCTGCGAGCACGCCGACGTCCGCGAGGCCGCCCAGCGCCACGATCCGAGCGTCACGTCGCAGCCGGTCTCGGTCCTGGCCGGGCTGCGTCAATGGAAGAACGAATTTCGCTGAGCCCCCGATGCATCGACACCAGAACCCGACCTCCCTGCCGTCCCGTTCTTCCCGCGCCGCGACCGGCGCGGATGCCGCCTCCTCCATTCCTTCCGCCGCCGGCAAACGCCCCGAAAAACGCCCCGCGCTGACGCTGATCGCCGCGCTGCTGCCGCTGGTGCTGGCCGCCTGCGCCACGAACGCGCTGCGGGCCGACAACCAGGAAGCGCAGGCCGTCGCGCAGCAGACGGTGCAGGCGGTCGAAGCCGCGGCTTCCGCCGTGCCTTCGCCGGCCACGCCGGTGGCGCGCGTCGCCACGGCGCCGGAAGAGAAGCTCGACGTGCTGCTCGAGGACAACCTCAACCCCGGCGAGAAGGTCGACCTCGACGCCCCGAAGACCCACGTCGACCTGTGGGCGCGGATGCGCGCCGGCATGGCGATGCCCGAGCTCGACAACGACCTGGTGCGCAAGGCCGAGGATTGGTACAGCACCCGGCCCGACTACGTCGCGCGCATGACCGGCCGCGGCAGCCTCTACCTCTATCACGTGGTCGAGGAAGTCCAGAAGCGCGGCATGCCGATGGAGCTGGCGCTGCTGCCCTTCGTCGAGAGCGCGTTCCGCAACGACGCGCAGTCCAGCGCGAAGGCCGTCGGCATGTGGCAGTTCATGCCCGCCACGGGCCGCGACTTCGACCTGAAGCAGAACATCTTCCGCGACGACCGCCGCGACGTGCTGGCCTCGACCAAGGCGGCGCTGGACTACCTGCAACGCCTGAACAAGATGTTCGACGGCGACTGGCAACTGGCGCTGGCCGCCTACAACTGGGGCCAGGGCAACGTCAGCAAGGCGGTGGCGCGCAACCAGAAGGCCGGGCTGCCGATCGACTACGACAGCCTGCGCATGCCCGACGAGACGCGCTACTACCTGCCCAAGCTGCAGGCGGTGAAGAACATCCTGATGCGCCCGGAGGCCTTCGGCATCCAGTTGCCGGCGGTGGCGAACCATCCGTACTTCCTGTCGGTCAACATCGACCGCGACATGGACGTCACCCGCGCCGCGCAACTGGCCGAGCTGGACGAGGAGACCTTCCGCCAGTTCAACCCGTCGATGAACAAGCCGGTGATCCTGGCGGCCAGCAGCGGCCAGCTGCTGCTGCCCTACGACAACGCCAGCACCTTCGTGGCCAACCTCGAGAAGCACCGCGGCCCGCTGGCGTCGTGGACGGCGTGGGTCGTGCCCAAGACGATGAAGCCGGCGGACGCGGCCAAGCAGGTCGGCATGAGCGAGGCCGGCCTGCGCGAGATCAACCGCATCCCGGCGCGGATGCTGGTGACGCAGGGCTCGACGCTGCTGGTGCCGCGCACGGCGTCGCGCGACCAGGACGTGTCGGAGCATCTGGCCGACAACGCCCGCATCGGTTTCGCGCCCGACGTGCCGCCGATGCGCCGCGTCACGCTGAAGGCCAACAAGGGCGACACGGTGGCGAGCGTGGCGCGCCGCTACCGCCTGGGCACGACGCAGCTGGCGCAGTGGAACCGCGTGAGCACCAAGGCCACTTTCAAGCCGGGGCAGCAGGTCGTCGCGTATGTGCGTGAGGGTCAGCAGTTGGCCGCCGTGGAGCCGTCGGCGACGACCTCGAAGACGACAGCCAAGGGCACGAAGTCGGGCAAGGTCACCAAGGTCGCGTCCAGCGCGGCGAACAAGCCGGCCAAGGCCGGCGCGAAGACCCGCAGCGCGAAGGTCGCCGCCAGCGATGGCAAGGGTGGTCGCACGGTGGCCACCAAGACCGCCCTGCGCTGACCGCAACCCTCACCCCTGCCCTCTCCCGCAAGCGGGAGAGGGGGAAAGAAGGGAGCCGTACGGTCCCGCTCGATGCGTTCTCACTCCCTCTCCCGCTTGCGGGAGAGGGTGGGGGTGAGGGCCAGCGGCGGTGGAAGTACAGGACTGTTTCAGCCGAAGAAGAGCGCCACTGAGATCGCCATGCCGACCGCCCACGCAAGACTGCGCAGGCTCGGCTGGTCCGCGATGTAGAGCGCGACGTAGACGACCCGCGTGACGACGAAGGCGATCGCCAGCAGGTCGATGCGCGATTGCGCATGCTGCATCTGCTGCGCCGCCAGCACGCCAGCGATGAACAGCGGCAAGGACTCGAAGCTGTTGGCCTGCGCCGCATTCGCGCGGGCCTGCCAACCGCTCTGCCGCGTCAGCCAGCCGCGCGGATCGTGGTTGTCGAACCCACCCTCGCGGCGCCGCTTGCCGAAGCCTCTCGACTTGGCCAGCGCGGCGCACAACACCGGCATCAGGCAGGCGACGATCAGGCAGTAGTTGGCGACGGTCATGCGGTGTCCTTCACCAGTGCCGGCAGATCAAGTCGACCGCCGATCCACCAACGCATGCGCGATGGTGCCGAGGTCGACGTATTCCAGTTCGCTGCCCACCGGCACTCCGCGCGCCAGCCGCGTGCTGCGCAGGCCGCGCGCCCGCAGCGCCTCGGCCAGCACATGCGCGGTCGCCTCGCCTTCGGCCGTGAAGCTGGTGGCGAGGATCACCTCCTCCACCAACCCGTCGGCGGCCCGCTCCAGCAACTGGTCGACGCCGATCTCGCGCGTCGACACGCCGTCCAGCGGACTGATCCGCCCCTGCAGCACGAAGTAATAGCCGAAGTAGGACGCCGTGCGCTCCATCGCGGCCTGGTCGGCCGGCGACTCCACGACGCACAGCAGCCGCGCGTCGCGCTGCCGGTCCGAGCAGATCGGGCACAGCGGCGTCTCGCTGAAGGTGTGGCAGCGCTCGCAATGGCGCACGTTGGTCGTCGCGGCCTGCAGCGCGCGGGCCAGCGCGTCGGCGCCGGCGCGGTCGTGCTGCAGCAGGTGGTAGGCCATGCGCTGGGCCGATTTCTGGCCCACGCCGGGCAGGCGCCGCAGGGCCTCGATCAACTGCTCGAGCGCGGTCACCGGGGCCCGATCAGAACGGGAACTTCATGCCCGGGGGCAGGGGCATGCCGGCGCTCAGCTTGGACATCTTGGCCGAGCTGACCTCTTCCGCGCGGCGCACGGCGTCGTTGAACGCGGCGGCCACGAGGTCCTCCAGCATGTCCTTGTCATCGGCCAGCAGGCTGGGGTCGATGGCGACGCGCTTGACGTCATGCTTGCAGGTCATCGTGACCTTCACCAGGCCGGCGCCGGACTGGCCTTCGACCTCGATCGTGGCGAGCTCGTCCTGCGCCTTCTTCAGGTTGTCCTGCATCGCCTGCGCCTGCTTCATCAGGCCTGCGAGTTGACCCTTCATCATGATCGTGAGTCCTTGTTCAGAGATTCAAAGGACCGGCACAAGGCCGATCCGGAGATGACCCGGAGGTCGATGCGATGGGCGGGATTGTCGCCCACGGCGCGCGCCCGCGCCGGCGCCTCGTCGTGGTGTCCCGCGGGCCGCGGCCGGATCGTCAGACGGGCTTGATCGAGCCGGGCAGGATACGCGCCGTCTTGAACTGCGCGAGCAGCTGCTGGACTTCCGGATCGCCCAGGATGATGGACTCGGCCTGCCGCTGGCGGGAGCGCGTCGCCTGCGTGTCGCGCAGCGCCGGCGAATCGGAGGCGCGGCCGGCTTCGATGTCGACCCGCACCGGCTTGCCAACGAAACCCGCGAGCACCGACTGGAGCTTCTCCAGCAGACCCGGCTGGCGCAGCGACTCGCGCTCGACGCGGAAGCGCCAGCGCTGCGGCTCGACGGACTCGTCGATCTCCAGGCACTCGGCCTGCAGCGCCAGCTCGCGCGCCAGCGCGTTCAGGCCCAGTTGCGGGACAACGGCGTACCAGCGCTCGCCCAGGGCCGTCGGCACCAGCTCGACCTCCTCGATGGCGGTCGAGACATAGATGCCGCCGCCATTGCCGCTTCCGCCGCCGCTGCCGGCTTCGGCGGACGACGGCATCGGATCGTCCATGTCGGACATGGACATGCCGACGGAAGCGTCTTCGTCGGACGGCGGCGGCACATCCATCCAGGGAGGCGGACCGTCGTCGTCATGCGGCGGGGACAGGTCTTCCGGCTCTTCGTTCTCGGACTCGGCCTTCACCTCCGCCGGCGGTG
>NZ_DASVNZ010000073.1:0-38164 GCF_036486225.1 Roseateles sp.
TCTGGGGCGCCACACTGTGTCGCGGAAATCGGAACACCTCATGGCGCCCGCCAATGGGCCGGCGGGCGGCGAAGCGTGATCGGAGGGCCACTCGTCGAGCAGGTCGCGACGCATGGCTTCGATGACGGCCTGCGTCCTGCTGTGCACGTTCAGCTTGTGCAGCAGCGTCTTCACATGCGTCTTGATCGTCCCCGGGGCGATGCCCAGTCGCAAGCCGATGGACTTGTTGTCCAGGCCGACGCACAGCAGGGTGAGCACGTCGAGCTCGCGCGGCGTCAAGGCATCGCCGGGCCAGTCTTCCGCCACTGCGGCCGCTGCCGTGCGGCACAGGTAGCGCCGGCCCGCCACGACCGTGCAGGCGGCGTCCCGCAGCTCTTCCAGCGTGCACGACGCGTGGACATAACCGGTCACGCCGGCGGCCAAGGCCAGCCTGACCCGCCGGCTCGTCACCGTGGCGGTGACGATGAGCCAGTGCGGACCGGTGACGCCCTCGGGACCGTCGCGACCTGGCACGTCCAGGCGCGCCTGCAGGGCGTCGTCGTGATCGCCCACGAGCAGGCGCGGACGGACCGGGCCCGTCCAGAGGGGCACGGTGGCGCCGCCGGCGTCGCAGGCCAGCAGGGTCGGCGAGAGGGCCGCGGCGATGCCGGCCCGCATGAGCGGATGGCGATGCACGACGACGACATCCGCAAACGCGTGGTCGCTCCTGGCCTGCCGCAGGACGGCCGGGTTGTTGTCGATAGAGGGGGTCATCGGGGTCTCTTCTTCAGTGCGCGCGTGGCCTGTTGCAGTGGCCCTCACGGGTTCAGAACCGGTACTGCGCACTGAGGCTGACGAAGCTCAGCACGTCGCTGGCGCCGGTCTCGCGCAGGAACGCGCCGGGCTCCGCGCAGGCGACGACCGCCGTGGTGGACCAGCCCGGGGCCGCCGCCCAGGTGGCGCCCAGTGAGGCGATGGTCGCCACATAGCGGGCACGACTGTCCCCCGCGGCGCGGAACAGCATCCCGTTGGGCGCGTACACGCCGTCGCGGGTGCTGTGACGCCAGAAGAAGTCGAGGCTGGCGTTCAGTTGGACCCGCGGCGCGACCTTCAGGCTCAGCGCCGGATGGATGTTGAAGAAGTTGCGGGGTCCGAGCGTCGCCTCGTCGCCGAAGTAGTTGCCGCGCGGATAGAACGGATGGAGGGTGCCGAGGCGGTCGTCGTGGGGATCCTTGTCGCCGCTGGCGACGGCAAGGAGCATCGCCACCCGCGGCTGACCGTCCACACCCTCGAAGGTGTAGCCGGTGTCCGTGGCGAGCGACCAGGCGCGGATGTCGGCGTCGCCGAAGCGTCCGCCCTGCACGGCGAATTCCCAGTTCCAGTCCCAGGCCTGACGGCCGCCGAACGCGCGGGTCCCGAGCGACCAGCGGCGTTCGTGCGCCACGCCTTGGGCGTAGCGGCCGGCCTCGTCTTCAAAGTGCAGCAGGTAGACGTCCCAGGAGGTGACGGCGCTTGTGCGGGTCGCGTAGAGGCCGCGCAGCGTCTGCGTCCTCGATCGGGCGTCATCGAAGCTGCCGGCACGGTTCTGCCGCGGCGCCGCGGTGAAGGCGTCGACTCGCCAGGCACCCTGGGTCACGAAGCCGCGGACGGCATCGAAGCTGCGTCGCACGTTCGGACCCTCGCGGGCATCGATGGCCCGTCCCGTTCCGAATTGCAGCTCCTGGATGCCGGCACGCAGGCCGATGCTGCCCTCCCCGACCGGCGATCGCCATTCGACGAACAGGTTGGTGGGATCCAGCCGGTCCTCGTCCACCGGAGACGGGCCGCCGGCGCGGCCGTTGGTGACCGAGCTGGCCAGTTGGGCGAAGCCGCGCCAGTGCTCGCCAGCGCTCAGGTCGGCGAAGACCGAGGCGCGCTGCATCAACACGCCCCATCGGTCCTGGCGATCCAGCCCGTAGCGCGGATGGCCGGCATGCTCGTAGCGCCAGCGCAGGTCGCCGCCGACGCTCAGGCGCAGGTCGTCTCCGACCGGGCGATCCTTCCAGCAGGCGATGCCGCCGCTGTCCGCCTGCTCGTTGCACGACTGGCGCTGAGCGCGGACATCGTCGTCGTATCGCAAGGACCGGAACTGGGCGAGCGCGGCATCGACCGCCACCAGCGGCAGCAGGAGCAGGCCGAGTCGCGTCGCGCGCGCGACCACCCCGCCCGTCGATGGCCAGCGCCGTGGGGGATGAGCCAGTCCGGGGGGCCTCATCGAGCGGTGTAGTAGCCGCCGAACTGCTTGATCGGTGACCAGGCGGGCAGGATCTCCGGCAGGGCCGGCGACATCGCACCGTAGTCCTGCGCGCCGTAGACCACGCGCCCGTCCATGATGGTCAGGACGGCGCTGATCGATGGGATCTGGGATTCCGCGACGCTGAAGTAGTCCTTGTCCAGCAGCACGAAGTCGGCGAGGTAGCCGGGGGCGATCACGCCAGCCTCGGCGTCTGCGTGCATGAACCACGCCGCCTTGCGCGTGAAGAGCCCCAGCGCTTCGGCGCGTGTCAGACGGTTGTCCTTCGCCAGGACCTCGGTGCCGGAGACCGACTTCCCGGACACCATCCAACTGATGCCGACCCACGGATTGAACGAAGCCGCTCGAAAAGCGTCGGTGGTCATGGCCAGGGGGATGCCGCTGTCGACGAGCTGACGCAGGCGCGGGGTCATCAGCGCCTTGTCGCGCCCGTGGGTCTTGATGAAGCCGTCGCCGTGCAGCGCCATCTTGGTGTCCAGGGCGATGCCGCCGCCCAGCGCCTTCACGCGGGCGATGTTGGCGGGACTGATGGTCTCGGCGTGTTCGAGGCTCCACCGCAGGCCGTCGATCGGCGTCTTCTCGTTCAACTTCTCGAGCGCATCGAGGAAGGGCGTGATGTTCTCGTCGTAGCTGATGTGCTCACGGAAAGGGATGCGCCGCTGGATCAGCTTGGCGATGTCCCGCTCCACCAGTTCGCGCCACTTTTCCGGCGGGATGACGATCGCGGGGCGGTCGAAGTTCTCGTGGTCGTGGACCTCCGCCGACAGCAGCTCGCCCGCGCCGCGATAGGTGTGACCGTGCGCGAGCCGCGGGTGCAGGTTCTGGCCGGGACTGATGGGCGCCGTCTTCGTGATCGCCGTGATCTGCGCGTCCACCACGTTGTCGGCGAACTGGATGTCCACGAAGGGCATGCGGATGTTGAGGCGGTTGTCGCGGGCGAGGACGTCCACGGTGCGCTGCGCCTTGGGATAGCCGCGGAATCCCGTGCCCGCATCGACGATGGACGTGACCCCGACGCGGTTGAGGCTGTGGACCGTCTGGACCAGCGAGCTGACCTCCTCATCGAAGCTCAACTGGGGGACCATGGTCTCGAGGGCGATGAACATGAAGGTGTTGCCCTGGATCACGCCGGTGTAGCGGCCCTGCGCGTCCTTCTCCAGCACGGTGTCCGGCAGCTTGGGGAACTTGTCCGTGCCCACGCCGAAGGCTTCCATCGCCTGCTGGTTCAGGAAGGCGCGGTTGTAGGCGTACTGGACGATGAGCGGGCGGTTGGGGACGGCCTTGCGGATCTCCTCGATGGTGGGGAAGCGCTTCTCCTCGAACTGGTAGGGCGACCAGCCGCCGACCACCTTCACCCACTGGCCTTCCGGGGTCCGCTTGGCCTGCTCGCTCAGCATCGCGAGGGCGCGACGCAGTGTCGGCACGCCGTCCCACCGCAAGGTGTAGTTGTAGCCGCCTTCGTTGAGCACGTGGGTGTGCGCGTCGATGAGGCCCGGGATGAGCCGCCGGCCGCGGGAGTCGATGAGTCGCGTGCTGGCGCCCTTCAAGGCCAGCACCTCGGCTTCCGTGCCGACCGCGTAGATGCGACCGCCCTTGACGGCCAGGGCCGAGGCCTCGGGTTGCGCGGCATTGCCAGTGAAGATCTTCGCGTTGTGCACGATCAGGTCCGCGCCTGTCGCCTCCTGCGGAACCTGTGCATGGGCGTGGACATGGATCAGGCCGATCATCACCAGGCCTGCGATCAGTCGCTTCAGCTTCACTGTTTTTCCCTCTCGTTGGATGTGTAGGAACGCCCGCGCAAACCGCGGGCGTTGAACGAGGGAAATGTTGCCGGCTCGGTCCCCCACAGTCACTGATCGTTCCTGCTGGCGACAGCACGATTCGCTCATGAGCTTGCGCGGCCAGAAAAGCAGAAAGCCCAGCGGAGCTGGGCTTTGATCGAGGGCGGTGACGAGGTCCGCTCGAAGCGGAGCTGGGGTCGTCTTCGTCTCAGAGGGGCAGCAGCTGACGCTTCATCACCTCTTCGGCCACACGCCTTCCCAACTCGACGCCCACCTCGCCCGAGCGGCGGTAGTGCATGCCGCCGTAGATGCGCGCGTTGACGACCTCCTCCACGTAGTCCGTCAACCGGCTGTAGCGGCGCACCGCGCCGGGTGCCGTCTCGCTCGTCAACGTCACGGTCGCGATGTCGTTGCCCACGAGCAGTTCCAGCGCCCTCGCCGCGCTGCCCTGGATGGCGCAATGGGCGCACGGGTATTCCGGGTGAATCGGCGTCGGCAGGAACGGCTCCCACGCCGGATCTCGCGTCGTCGCGTCGTTGCCGTCCCGGTCGCCGTTGCGGATGGCCGTGACCGGACGCCAGAACCCGTAGGCGTACTTGGCATCGAAGACCGCGACCGCCGTGTCCGAGGTGGCCATCGACACCAGCGCGAGCAGGCGCGCGTGGCTGAGCAGGTCGAGGTGCCTGCCGGCAGCCACCTGCTGAGCGAGCGGGCTGTAAGTGGCCGGCCCGACGATCTCCCAGAAGCTGGCGATCTGGCTCTGCTCGGCGTTGCGCTCGGAGTTCCTCTTCGCGCCAAGGCGACGCACCTCGTTGTAGTCGCGCGCCCAGTCTTCGCTGGTCAGCGCATAGGGCGCGCCCGGACGGAACTGGGCGCCCCCGGCCAGCGCAAAAGGTCTCACGAGCCCCCACTGGGACGCGGCAGGCAGTGGGGTCGGGACGTAGGTGCCGGGCGTCGTGGCAGGACGGTAGTCGTCCGGCCGGTCGCTGCCGTCGTTGCGGCGGTCCGCCAGCAGAGCAGCCGCCGCCCGGGCACCCAGCGCGTCGCCGTCGCGCCGTGCGTCGTCGTCGCGTTCGGTGGCGAGCGCGGCCTGCAGGGCTTGCCCGAGCGCCGCAGCCTGGGTCGGGCACAGGCTGGCCAGGACATCGTGTGCCGCCTTGGCCACCGCCACCTGCGTCGACGCCTGAGGCGACGCGGGCAACGGGGTCAGGTAGGGCCTGTAGCGCGGCGTGATGGCGTTCAAGGCCTCGAACATGGCCAGGTCGACCATGGTGACGGTGCGCCCTTGCGCCACCGGCGACTGACGGGCCGCGTACACCGCAGCGACGGCGCGGTCATGCCAATCGCCGATGACGTCCGCTCGCGCCTGCGTTGCGAGACCTGTCGATGCCAGGGCCAGCCATCCGGCGGCTCGTCGCCAGCTGCCGAGACTCGTCGACGTCGGTGCCCGCACTTTCACCTGGGGCGGATCGGCATCGCGTCCAGCGCGTGGCGGCCGCAGCGCCACGAGCAAGGGGCCTGCCGGGGCAGCCTCGCGCACCGACGCACAACCAAGGCGATACGAGCGTGGGAACATGGTGGACGGCTCCGTCGGTTGACCCTCTCTCCACCTGTACGAGAAGCGGCGCCCAAAGCGGACATCCCGGTGTGGCGCTCGATCTCAGGTGTCGCCGTTCTTTCTCGCCTTGGCCATCAGGTCGATCAGGCCGCGCTCCAGTTGCTTGAAGTCGAACGGCTTGGACCAATACGCTGAAGCGCCACCACGCAGCGAGGCTTCGACGTCCACGGGCTCATTGCTCGCCGAGAGCACGATGACCGGGATGTCCGCGAACGACGCGACGGCACGGAACCTTCGCAACACGTCCAACCCGTCCAGGTCCGGCAGGTGCCTGTCCAGGAGTACCGCATCCGGGGGCTCGAGTTCACAGGAAGCGAGCCCCGTGGCGCCAGTCATCGCGACTTCCAGCCTCAGGTCCGGGTACTGTGCAGCCCAGTGCTGCATCAGCAACCCGTTGATGGGGTCGTCCTCGATGTAGACGATTCTTCCGGAGAGGTCTGCGCTTGGCATGGCCGTGGCGTGCATCCGTCAGATGAGCAAAGCCGGGCAATCTTCCTTTGCCGGCTCAGCGAGGTGGGCAGGAGTCTTACGACACGCCGACGACTTCGGATCACTGCCCTAGGCCACCGCGACCCGCTCGCGAGCGCCAAATTTCCACACGCTCCTGGCCTTCAGAGAGCCCGCAGGCCTCCGCTTCAGCACCTTCCCGATGAACGCGGGGTGGAAGCGGATGACCGCGGGCCTTGGAGAACGATGCGCGCCGCCCGCTGGACGGGCAGCCGGACGCCGTCGCTACTTCGTCTTGCTGGACGACGCGTCCGAGGAGCTGCTCGTGGCGCCAGGCAAGGACGTACTGGACAAGCTTCCGCTGCCCGCCGCCGTCAAGCCGCGATCGCCATGGGTGCCGGTTCCACTGCCGAGCGTGTTGCCGCCCTGGCCGTAGCGGGTCGCATCCAGGTTGTCCTGCCCGGCCTGCTGCGAGATGCCGCCGCTCGATCCCGCACCGCTTCCTCCGGCGCCCTGTCGCGTCGACCGCTCCGAGCGCCACTTGTTGAAGTCCTCGCTGAACTTCTGGTATCGCTCCTGACGCCAGCCGTGATAGTCGTTGTCCAGCGTGCGCATCTGCTCGTGGCGCCACTGTTCGTAGTCGGGGTCGTAGTGCTGTTGCCGTCCTTGCGACTGCCATTCGGCCTGACCGGATCCGCCCCGATGGCTTCCCCGGTAGTCGCGCTCTTGGGGGGTGCCGCCGTAGTGCTCACCCAGCGTGTTGGCGTAGCTGTCCGCGCCGGAGCCGGCCATGCGCCCGTAGTCGCGTCGCCCGCTGTCCTCACGCCAGCCTTCATGGCGCGGTCCCTGGTCGCGATAGCGGCCGGAGCCGCCCTGACCATAGCCGCTGGAGGTGCCGTAGCTCGGGCTGCCGTAGTTGCCGGACCCGCTGTAGCTGTCCTGTCCGCCGAAGCTGCCGCCGCCGTAGTTGCCGCTCATCGAGCGACCACGATCGGCACCCCAGCCTTCATTCTGATAGCCACCTCGATAACCGCCCTGGCTCTGCAGATCGCCATGGCTACGGTAATCCCGGCGGTAATCATCACGGTACTCCCGGCCACCGCCGTATCCGCCGTAGCCGCTGCCATGCGGTTCATCGCGGTCGGCCTGGAAGCTGCTGCCCTGATAGGCCGGCTCGTTCCGATCGCGCGACGGGTCCGATCGATGGCTTCCGTAGTTGCCGCGATCGCGGTCCTCTTCGTCCCAGGCACTTGATGGGCGTTGGTCTTGTCTTCCTCGTTGTCCGTACTGGTTCATGGCGACTCCTTTAAAGCCTCAAACCGGTTGTCGAATCCGGCGGCGCCCGCCGCCGGTTCCGGTATTCCACGGGCAAGGTTTGTGCCACTCAGGTCGCTCCCCGAACGTCGTTCGGCGTTCACCTCAGGACTGCGAAAGGAGCCACCGCACACCGTTGCCCTACTGCATGTAGGGCACCTTTGAATGCGCGGCATGCGGGTCGAGATCCCGCGATTCCAGGAGCCGGACCCGCCTGCCGATCCGGTCCAGCCATGCCTGGGTCTGCTCGTTGAGTGCCTTCAGGTGGTGCGGCCGGACCTGTCGAAGCGTGTGCTCGATCTGCTCCTCGAAGCACCGTTGCAGCTGCACGGGCTGAGGATGGGTATCCACCGCCGCGCAGAGCAGGGCCTGAAGATTGGTCGCCTGCAGATGGAGTGCGTAAAGCGCTTCGGTCATCGCCTCCATCTGGCGGTGCATGGACTGCAACGCAGCAATCACGGAATCATCGTCGGCAGCTTGATCCGCTTGTTCCATCTGAGCCTCCATCCAGATCGGTCTGGAGGCTGGTTGTGGCAGGCTGGATGCCTGCCACCTGCCCTCTCACTCCACCGTCACGCTCTTCGCGAGGTTGCGCGGCTTGTCCACGTCCGTCCCGCGTGCGCAGGCCGTGTGATACGCCAGCAGCTGCAGCGGCACCGTGTGCAGGATCGGGCTCAGCGCACCGTAGTGCTCCGGCATGCGGATGACATGCAGCCCCGGCTCGCTGTCGATCTTCGTATCGCCGTCGGCGAACACGAACAGCTCGCCGCCGCGCGCGCGCACTTCCTGCATGTTGCTCTTGAGCTTCTCGAGCAGCGTGTCGTTCGGCGCCACCGTCACGACCGGCATCTGCGCCGTCACCAGCGCCAGCGGGCCGTGCTTCAGCTCACCCGCCGGATACGCCTCGGCGTGGATGTAGCTGATCTCCTTGAGCTTCAGCGCGCCTTCCAATGCGATCGGGTAATGCAGCCCGCGGCCGAGGAACAACGCGTTCTCCTTGCGCGCGAACTCCTCGCTCCACGCGATCACCTGCGGCTCCAGCGCCAGCACCGCCTGCACCGCCACCGGCAGGTGACGCAGCGCCTTCAGGTGCTCCTGTTCCTGTTCTTCGCTCAGGTGGCCGCGCGTCTGCGCCAGCGCCAGCGTCAGCAGGAACAAGCCCACCAGCTGCGTCGTGAACGCCTTCGTCGAGGCCACGCCGATCTCCGCGCCCGCCCGCGTGATGTAGGCCAGCGCACATTCCCGCACCATCGCGCTCGTCGACACGTTGCACACCGTCAGCGTGTGCAGCATCCCCAGCGACCGCGCATGCTTCAGCGCCGCCAGCGTGTCCGCCGTCTCGCCGCTCTGGCTGATGGTCACCACCAGCGTGCGCGGGTTCGGCACGCTGTCGCGGTAACGGTACTCGCTCGCGATCTCCACGCTGGTCGGGATCTTGGCGATGCTCTCCAGCCAGTACTTCGCCGTCGAGCCCGCGTAGTAGCTGGTCCCGCACGCCAGGATCAGCACCGAGTCGACTTCCTTGAACACGCGGAACGCGCCGTCGCCGAACAGCTCCGGGCTGATGCCCTGCACCGCGTCCAGCGTGTTGGCGATCGCCACCGGCTGCTCGAAGATCTCCTTCTGCATGTAGTGACGGTACGGGCCCAACTCGGCCGCGCCGCTGTGGGCGTGCACGGTCTTCACTTCGCGCTCGACGTTGACGAAACGTCCCGTCGTCGCATCCTTGTTGCTGATCCAGTAGCGGCCCAGTTGCAGGTCGACGACGTCGCCCTCCTCCAGGTACACGATCTGGTCGGTCACGCCCGCCAACGCCATCGCGTCCGAGGCGACGAAGTTCGCGCCCGCGTACTCGTCCTTGCCGACGCCCAGCACCATCGGCGAGCCCTCGCGCGCACCGATCACGCGGTGCGGCTCGTCCTTGTGGAAGACCGCGATGCCGTAGGCGCCGCGCAGCTGCGCCACCGCCGTCTGCACCGCCTCCAGCAGGTCGCCGTGGTAGTGGAAATCGACCAGGTGGGCGATGACCTCGGTGTCGGTCTGGCTGTGGAAGACGTAGCCGCGCGACTTCAGCTCGGCGCGCAGTTCATCGTGGTTCTCGATGATGCCGTTGTGGACCAGCGCCACGCGGCCCGGCTGCTGGTGCGCGTCGGCGCCCGGGCCGTGCGAGAAGTGCGGATGCGCGTTGTGCACCGCCGGCGCGCCGTGCGTCGCCCAGCGCGTGTGGGCAATACCTGTCCCCGCCGCCACACCGTCCTGCGCCGCCAGCGCCTGCAATTCCGCCACGCGCGAGGTGCTGCGCGCCCGGCGCAGTTGGCCGTCCTGGTGGACCGCCACCCCGCAGGAGTCGTACCCGCGGTATTCGAGGCGCTTCAGGCCCTCGATCAGGATGGGAACGATGTCTTTCTGGCTGACCGCGCCGACGATGCCGCACATGATGTGTCTCCCCGGATGTCCGGATGAATTTGCGAATGGCGGAATGCTAGGCAGCTTGTCGAGGTGGATGCTTTCAACGTTTGATCATTCATGAAAGAATTAGTCACCAATGACTGATAGTGATGGAATATTCCATCTGCATCGCTTCCATGGAATCTTCCATCACCCTGGACGCCATCGATTTGCGGGTACTGGACCTGCTCCAGCAGGACGCCTCGCTGTCCAACCAGGCCCTGGCCGAGCGTGCCCATGTGTCGCCCGCCACCTGCCTGCGTCGGGTTCGCCGGCTCGTCGAGACCGGCGTCATCGAGAAACAGGTCGCCATCCTGTCGCCGGAGAAGCTCGGCGCGGGGCTGTCGGCGCTGGTCGAGATCACGCTCGACCGGCAAGGCGCGGAGCACCTCGATGCGTTCGAAGCCATCGCCGTCGCGGCGGCGGAGGTGCAGCAGTGCTGGCGCGTCGCGCCGGGGCCGGACTTCGTGCTGGTGCTGCAGGTGCCGGACATGCCGGCGTATCACGCGCTGGTGCAGCGACTGTTCACGCAGCAGGCCAACGTGCGGAACGTGAAGGCGTTCTTCAGCGTCAAGCGCGCGAAGTTCGAGCCGCGCCTGGCCCTCCCGGCGGCGCGGCCCTGATCAGCGCTTGAGGATCAGCAGGCCCTTGAGGTACTCGCCCTCGGGGAAGTAGATCGTCTGCGGATGGTCCGGCGTCGCGCCGACACGGTCGAGGATCAGACCGTCCGCGCCCGCGTCGATGCCGGCACCGGCCACGATCTTGTGGAACAGCTCCGGCCCCACGCCGCCCGAGCATGAGAAGGTGAACAGCAGGCCGCCCGGCTTCAGCAGCATCAGGCCCAGGCGGTTGATGTCCTTGTAGGCCCGCGCGGCGCGCTCCGCGTGCGCGGCGGTCGGCGCGAACTTCGGCGGGTCCAGCACGATCGCGTCGAAGCTGCGGCCCTGCTTGAGCATGTCGCGCAGCGTATGGTTGACGTCCGCATCCAGCGCCGTGTGGTGCGCCGGATCGAAGCCGTTGAGCGCGACGTGCGCCGTGGCGCGCGCCAGCGCCGGGCCGGATGAGTCGACGCTGATGACCTCCGTCGCGCCGCCCGCGAGCGCGGCGACCGAGAAGCCGCCGGTGTAGCTGAAGCAGTTCAGCACCGACTGGCAACCGTAGTGCTTCACGACCTCGGCGAACTTCCTGCGGTTGTCGCGCTGGTCGAGGTAGTACCCGGTCTTGTGGCCCTCGGCCACGTCCAGGCTCAGCTTCCAGCTGTTCTCGGAAATGACGAGCTCGGTGCCGCCCTCGCCTCGCAGCCAGCCGGTGACCGGCTCCATGCCTTCCAGCGTGCGCACGTTCGCGTCGGAGCGCTCGTAGATCCGCGCCAGGCCGGTCTGCGCGAGCAGCAGGTCCGCGATGGTCTGCTTCCAGCGCTCGGTGCCGGCGGAGAGGAACTGCGCGCTCAGCGTGTCGCCGTAGCGGTCGACGATCAGGCCCGGCAGGCCGTCGGCCTCGCCGTGGATCAGGCGCACCGCGTCGGAGGCTATCGGCATGCGCGCGCGCAGCGCCAGCGCCGCGGCGATGCGGCGCTCGAAGAAGGCCGTGTCGATGCGCTCCTGCTCGTCGAAGCTCCACGCGCGCACGCGGATCAGCGACTCCGGACTGAACGAGGCCCAGCAGAGGAAGCTGCCGTCGAAGGCTTCGACGCGCACGGTCTCGCCGGCGTCGGCCTTGCCCCGCGCGATCGAGCCCTCGAAGACCCAGGGATGGCGGCGGAGGAGCGAGCGTTCCTTGCCCTCGCGGAGACGGATGGATTTCATGGGGCGGATTGTCCGCGATGGCGAGGGGTCAGTCGTCGCCCAGCTGACGTAGAGGCCCCTGTGTCAAATCAGGCAGATTGGGAAATGGGCTCTGTCTCAAGCCTGCGGACGATCGAACCGTAGAACGGAGCGGCGTTTGAGCGCAGCAACCCCGCGAGAGAACGTTCGGACGCGCTCGTCATGACCAAACCCAGGCGGCACAGCCAGGGTCGGTTCATCTGATCGCGAGCGGATTTGAGAGCGAACATCGCCGCCCAATCGTCGACATGAGCTTCATGCCCTGTCCTCTCAACGCCTTCCAGCATCACGATGACCGCAGCCTTCGTGGCGGCGTGCAATCGCTGAAGCTCCTCGAGAAGAGAGACGCGGTGGGGCGAGACAACAGCAGGTGGATCGTCGTGGTGCAGTCCCTGCATCAGCCCCCTGGCGGAAGCGGCAATCGCATCCCAAAGCCGACCGGAAGGGACGTCGCCAAGCGCCAGATGAATCACCATCGAGCCCGACTTCAAGAACGCTTCGCGCAGTTCCCCTTCGACGAATCCCGAAAGCTCAGTTTCTGGCGTCAGAAGGAAAAGCCCATGTGATGCGTCATCGAACAGCGATGGCGCCAGCATGGCGCCACACCATTGTCGGGCGAGGGTGGTGCGATGGCAGGTGTCCACGATTCATCGATCAACAACTCGGGACCAATGATTCTGCGGCCAGCTGCTCAGGCCAGACTTGAAGGTCGGCCGCCGTGTTGCTTCAACGCTTCGCCGCCGGCCCCAGCGTCCCGAACGCCCAGCCCACGTTCAGGCTGACCATCGGAGTGCTCTGCTTCTCGCCGCCGAGCGCCTTCCACTGGCCGACGCCGACCTTCACGCGCAGGCGGTCGCGGCCGGTGCCTTCCCATTGCGCCCACAGCTCGCCCTGGGACACGGCGCCTCCGCCGACTGCCACACCACCGCCGCCCGCAGCGCCGACCAGCGCTTCCGCGCCGACGCGCACGCCGTTCCACTTCGGCGAATGCGCGCCGAGGCCGAACATGCCGTACGAGAACGCGCCCGCCTTGCCCAGCGCCGCGCTGCCCGCATGCGCCACGCCGTACCACGGCCCGCCGAAGTCGCGCGTCATGCCGATGCCCAGGCCGGTCACGTTGTCCTTGGAGCCGTCCTTGAACTTGAATTCCTTGAAGTAGGGCATGCTCAGGTACAGCGCCTGCGCGCGCACGGTGCCGGACTCCAGCGGCGGCGAGTCCAGGATGCGCGACACCTTCTCCAGCGGCAGCGCCAGCGAACCGCGCACCTGGAAGGAGTCGTAGTTCCCCCACGGCGCCTTCATGTAGCCGGCGTCCAGCCGCAAGGTCGGCCCCCACGGCGTGATCCAGCGCAGCGTCGGTCCGACCCGCACCAGCCAGCCGCTGCCCGTGTCCATGTCGCCGCCGCCGCCCAGACCGAAGGAGAACTGGCCGCCGATGCGCAGCCGCTCGCTGCCGATGCCCCAGTCCTGACCGGCGTTCGCCAGGATCTCCATGTAGCCGTCGTGTCCGCCGGACGCGGCGCCCGACGCTTCCAGGCCCCACCACGACGACCCGTCGCCGAAGTACTGCCGCAGGTCGCCGCCGGCCTTGCCCTTGCGGCCCGTCAGCGGCACGCCGCCGCGCGTGCGGCTGCCGCTGCGCGGCTTCTCGACGCCCGCGCTCAGCGCGATCTCGTCGAAGCCCATGCCCGTGCGGTCGCCCGCGCGTCCCGGCGATCCCGAATCGCTCGGATTGAAGCTGAGGAACTTGTCCATCCGCCCGATCGTGAACGCGACCCCGGTGTCCTTGATGTTGCCGTTGCCGTTCGGGAAGGTGATGTGCGAGACACCGACACCGGCGTACCAGTTGCCGAACTCGCCGCGCAGCGACAGCTCCGGTCGCAGCATCAGGCCGCCGCCGGCGCGGACCTTGTCCGAACTCACACCGCCGCCCGCGCCCGCGTACAGGCTGGCCGCCAGGTGCACCTCCGGCGTGATGCGGAAGCGCCGCTGCACGTTGAAGCCGACCGTGAACAGGCCGCCGAATTCGCCCTTGGCCGCGCCGTATGCGGCCGGACCGAGGCCCCAGTCCTCGTTGACCGCCACCATGTAGTGCGCGCCCAGGAAGGCCGTCTTCTGCCCCGTGGGCATCTTGACCGGCGACCAGTTCAGCTCGAACGCGGCGGGCCGGCTGTCGGTGGCCGTGATGACCGGCGACGTCGACGCCGTGCTCGGCGCAGTGCCAGCCGCGGCGTTCGAAGCAACGCTCGACTGGGCGTTCGCATGCAGCTGCGCCGCCATCAGGGCGGAGCACAGCAGCAACGGGCGGGAGGGGAATCGCGAGGAGATCGAATCGGTGCGGCGCATCGGGGACAGTCGGTTATTTCTTGCGGGCGCGGGGGTGCGCCGCGTCGTAGACCTTGGCCAGGTGTTGGAAGTCCAGCCGGGTGTAGATCTGCGTGGTGCTGATGTTGGCGTGGCCCAGCAGTTCCTGGACCGCGCGCAGGTCGCCGCTGCTCTGCAGCAGGTGCGACGCGAAGGAGTGGCGCAGCATGTGCGGATGGACGTTCGTGGGCATGCCCGCCGCCAGCGCGCGCTGCTTCAGGCGCTTGCGGATCTGGTCGGCGCTGAGCCGGCCGCCGCGCGGTCCGACCAGCAGCGCCGGTTCGTCCGCCGCGGCCCATTGGCCGCGCACCGCGAGCCAGGCCCGCAGCGCCGTCATCGAGGGACCGCCCAGCGGCGCGGCGCGGCGCTTGGCGCCTTTGCCGAGCACCTGCGCCTCGGCATCCTCGAGCACGATCCAGCCGGCCGACGAGGCCTGATGGCGCTGGTCCAGGCCCGCCAGCTCGGAGACCCGCAGCCCGCTGCCGTAGAGCAGCTCGACGATGCAGCGCTCCAGCGCCTCGGCGACCGGATCGGCCGCGTCCTGCTGGTGCTCGGCGAGCCGCACCGCGTCGTCGACGCCCAGCGCCTTCGGCAGCGGACGGCCTTGCTTGGGCGCATGCAGGTCGGCGATCGGGTTCGCGTCGACCAGGCCGTTCTGGCCCAGCCAGCGGTACCAGCCGCGCCACGCGGACAGGATCAGCGCCAGCGTGCGCGGCTTGAGCTTCTCGCCGTGCAGCTTCGCCAGGAAACGCCGCGCCTGATGCGCCGACAGGCGCAGCAGGTTCAGGTCCTCCGCCGAGGCGAGCCCGCTCAGCCGCTGCAGCGCGTCCGTGTAGAGCGTCAGCGTGCGCTCCGCCAGGCGGCGCTGCACGCGCAGGTGTTCCAGGTAGCGCTGCTGCTCGTCAGTCAGGCTGAGCGGCGACATGGGGAGCGACCGGAGGAGCGGCGTGCGGGTCGGCGTCCAGCAGACGCGAGAGCGCGGCGCTGGCGATCTCGCCGACGCGGGTCAGGAACTCGGTGCCCATTTCGGCCGTGTAGCGCGTCGGATCCGGCGAGCCCAGCACCAGCAGCCCGAAGGGCTGCGCCGGCGCGCCCGTGGTCAGCGGCACCAGCGCCAGCGAGGCCACGTCGTCCTCGAGCCAGCGCGCCGCCTCGAAGCCGGAATTGATGCCGCAGTACGGCTGGTTCAGGCTGCCCACGAAGGCCTTCACGTCCGGGCTGACCTCGGCCGCGAACGGCGCGAGCGCATGGCCGGGGTCGACGTTCCACAACCGCAGGCCCGCCTGCGGGATCAGGAACTGATGGCGCAACTCGCGCAGCAGCACCTCCGGCAGCTGGCGGTCGTCGCGCGTCAGCATCAGCCCCAGCGTCCAGCGGTGCAGCCGGTCGGCGATCGCGACGTTCTCCTGCCCGTTGCGGATCATCTCGATGATCTTGTTCTCCAGGCCGCGGATCTTGTCGCGCAGCAGCTCCGCCTGGCGCTCCTGCAGCGAGACCGCGCGCTGGCCGTGCGGATGCGAGATCCGGACGTTGGCCAGCAGTTCGGCGTGACGTTCGAAGAACGCCGGGTCATTCGCCAGGTAGTCGGCGATGTCTTGTTCGGTGATGCCTTCGATGCCGCTCACAGTTCGATTTCTCCTTCAAAGACCGTCTGTGCCGGCCCTGTCATGTAGACCGGGGCGGACAGCCCCGGGCCGCCCGGCGTCATGCCGGCCCATTCGATGCGCAGGTCGCCGCCGCGCGTGTGCACCTCGACCGCGGCGTCCAGCCAGCCCAGCCGGATGCCCGCCACCACCGCCGCGCACGCGCCGGTGCCGCAGGCCAGCGTCTCGCCGGCGCCGCGCTCGAACACGCGCAGCTTCACTTCGCCGCGGCTGACGATCTGCAGGAACCCGGCGTTGACACGGCGCGGGAACGATTCATGGTGCTCGACCAGCGGTCCGACGATGCCCACCGGCGCCTGGTCGACGTCGTCGACCCGCTGCACCGCGTGCGGGTTGCCCATGGACAGCACGGCGACATCCGCGGTGATGCCATCGCCCAGGTCCAGCGGCCAGCGCTCGAAGCCGTTCTCGTGGCGCGGCGCCGACTCCTTCGGATCGAAGGGGATACGCGGCAGGTCGAAGACCGGCGCGCCCATGTCGACCGTGACGCGACCGTCGTCCTGCAGCCGCAGTTCGAGCAGCGCGTTGATGGTCTGCACGCGGATGGTCCGCTTGTCGGTCAGGCCCTTGTCGACCACGTAGCGCACGAAGCAGCGCGCGCCGTTGCCGCACTGTTCGACCTCGGAGCCATCCGAATTGAAGATGCGGTAGCCGAAATCGACGTCGGGGCTCTTCGAGGCCTCGATCACCAGGATCTGGTCGCAGCCCACGCCGAAACGGCGGTCGCCGACGCGCCGCAGCTGATCGCTGGTCAGCGGCATCGGGTGGCGCGTGGCGTCCAGCACGACAAAGTCGTTGCCGGCGCCCTGCATCTTGGTGAAGCGCAGTTTCATGGGAGCGGATTATCAGGAATACAGCGACGGCTCGCCGGGCGGTCTCGTCTTGAATCGCTTGTGGACCCAGAAATACTGGGCCGGGTGCTCGCGGATCCGGTCCTCGAGCCAGCGGTGGAAGTGGTTGGCGTCGGCCTCCATGTCGCCGCTCGGGTATCCCTGCAGCGGTTCATGGGCGTGGATGACGATGCCCTCGCCCTTGGGCAGCATCGTGACGATCACCGGCTGCACCACCATCTTCATGGTCTGCGCGATCTTGGCCGGCGCCAGCAGCGTGTTGGCCGGCACGCCGAAGAACGGGATGAAGGCCGAGTCCTTCGGACCGAAGTCCATGTCGGGCAGGTTCAGGAACGAATACCCGTCGCGGATCGCCCGCAGCACGCTGCGCACGCCCTCGTGGCGGTCGACCAGCTTGGTCGTGCCGAAGCGCGAGCGCGCCTTGCGCAGCGCCTCGTCGAACAGCGCGTTGCTCTGGCGCTGGTAGATGCTGGCGCCGGGTCTTGCCTGGTTGAGCATCAGCGCCGGCCCGATCCAGTCCAGGCCCACGAAGTGAGGCATGAGCCACATCACCGGGCGGTCGACCTGTTCGGAGAGCTTGATGTTGCCTTCGATGCGCATCAGCCTCAGCAGCCGCCGGTCCGACGCGAACCAGAGCAGCCCGCGCTCGAGCAGGCTGCGGCCCAGCCAGCCGAAGTGCTCGCGCACCAGCGCCTGGCGTTCGGCCAGGGGCTTCTCGGGGAAACACAGTTCGACGTTGCGCAACGCGACGCGCCGACGCGAGCCGGCCACGCGATGCAGCAGGCCGCCCAGCCCCCACCCGAGGGCCGCCAACCAGCGCAGCGGCAGCCAGTGCAGCAGCCACAGGAGCGCGATCAGCGCGTATGTACCGAGTTTTCCCATCCACCCATCCGTGGGCCCTGCCGGGCCTTTTCTCTTTCCTATAATCCCACCCCAGTCGCCGAGTTAATCTGGACAACTTGCGGGGCGACTCATAAATCCCGCTAAAGCGTTCGCCGCCTGACTCCCGTCTCGGCAACGCCAGAAGGCATTGCCCGAAGACTGAATCACAGGAGTTTAAATTGGCGAGCGATTTCCTCTTCACCTCGGAATCCGTGTCTGAAGGCCACCCCGACAAGGTGGCGGACCAGATCTCCGACGCGATCCTCGACGCGATCCTGGCGCAGGACCCGCGCTCGCGCGTCGCCGCCGAGACCCTCTGCAACACCGGCCTGGTCGTGCTGGCCGGCGAGATCACGACGAACGCCCACGTCGACTACATCCAGGTCGCCCGCGACACGATCAAGCGCATCGGCTACGACAACACCGAGTACGGCATCGACTACAAGGGCTGCGCCGTGCTCGTCGCCTACGACAAGCAGAGCAACGACATCGCCCAGGGCGTCGACCAGGCCTCCGACGACCACCTCAACACCGGCGCCGGCGACCAGGGCCTGATGTTCGGTTATGCCTGCGATGAAACGCCGGAGCTGATGCCCGCGCCGATCTACTACGCGCACCGCCTGGTGGAACGCCAGGCGCAGCTGCGCAAGGACGGCCGCCTGCCCTTCCTGCGTCCGGACGCGAAGAGCCAGGTCACCATGCGCTACGTCGACGGCAAGCCGCACAGCATCGACACCGTCGTGCTGTCGACGCAGCACGCGCCCGAGATGTCGCTGGGCGACAAGATGAAGCCCGAGTTCTACGAGGCCGTCATCGAGGAGATCATCAAGCCGGTGCTGCCCAAGGAATGGCTGCAGGACACGAAGTACCTGGTCAACCCGACCGGCCGTTTCGTCATCGGCGGCCCGCAGGGCGACTGCGGCCTGACCGGCCGCAAGATCATCGTCGACACCTACGGCGGCGCCTGCCCGCACGGCGGCGGCGCCTTCTCGGGCAAGGACCCGACCAAGGTGGACCGCTCCGCCGCCTACGCCGCCCGCTACGTGGCGAAGAACATCGTCGCCGCCGGCCTGGCCAAGCAGTGCCAGATCCAGGTCGCGTACGCGATCGGCGTCGCGCGTCCGATGAACGTCACGGTCTACACCGAAGGCACCGGCGTCCTGCCCGACGAGCAGATCGCCGCCCTGGTCAACGAGCACTTCGACCTGCGCCCCAAGGGCATCATCCAGATGCTGGACCTGCTGCGTCCGATCTACGGCAAGACCGCGGCCTACGGCCACTTTGGTCGTGAAGAGCCGGAGTTCACCTGGGAACGCACGGACAAGGCGAAGGCGCTGCGCGCGGCAGCGGGTCTGTAATTCCCCTCACCCCGAACCGGTCATTTGCCGCACACGCGGAAACTTGATCCCCCGACTCAGGGCCGCCTCGCGCGGCCCTTGTCGTTTCATGAAGGCAAGCATCGCGGCAGAATGACCGCATGCACGCCATGCCGACCTCGCCGTCCCCGCTGACCATCCTGATCGTCGACGATCAAAGTGCCACGCGCGTGGCGCTGACCGCGGAACTGGATCGCGCCGGCCACCGCGTGCTGGAAGCCGACAGCGCCGAGTGGGCGCTGGAGCTGTTCCGCCGCTACCGGCCCGACCTGGTGCTGCTGGACGTGGAGATGCCGGGCCACGACGGCTACTGGACCTGCCGCGAGATGCGCGCCGCCGAGCCCGGCGGCTGGACGCCCATCATCTTCCTGTCCCAGTTCAACCAGGACGAGGACGTCTGGAAGGGCATCGAGTCCGGCGGCGACGACTACCTCGTCAAGCCGGCCTCCGCGATGATCCTGCACGCCAAGCTGCGCGCGATGCAGCGCCTGGCGCAGATGCGCGCGCGGCTGGTGACGATGTCCGAGGAACTGCGCGCCGCCAATGCGCAGCTGGAAGAACTCTCCAGCGTGGACGCGCTGACCGGCCTGATGAACCGGCGCGCGCTGGACGCGCGGCTGCAGCAGGAACTGGACCTCGCCCGCCGCGACGGCAAGCCGCTGACGCTGATGCTGTGCGACGTCGACCACTTCAAGCGCTACAACGACGCGGCCGGGCACGTCGCCGGCGACGACTGCCTGCGCCGCATCGGCCGGCTGCTGAAGGAAACCTGCCGCCGCCCGAGCGACTGCGCCGGGCGCTACGGCGGCGAGGAGTTCGCGCTGGTGCTGCCCAACACGCCGCGCTCCGGCGCGATGACGTACGCCCGCGCGCTGATGCGCACGGTCGAACTGGCCGCGATCCCGCATCCGGACTCGCCGACCGGCGCCACGATCACGCTCTCGGGCGGGATCACGACCTGCCTGCCCGACGAGAGCACCAGCGCCGAAGGCCTGATCATCCGGGCCGACGACGCGCTCTACAACGCCAAGTCCACCGGCCGGAACCGCTTCTTCAGCTACGAGATGCAGATGGACACGGCGGAGCAGCGCCGCGCGGTCACCCCCGCGCCCCCCGCCGCGCCGCGCTCGTCCCCGACTTGAGGCATACCCGAACTGCCTTCGAGGGGACCGGCCCCGCATAATCGGCTCCGGCACATCTTGTTGCCGCCTGTCGACGATGCCCGGCCATGGACGCTTCCGCCTCGCTGCCGCCTGCCTCGCTCCCTCCGCTGCGCATCCTGGTCGTGGATGATCAGGCGAGCACGCGCGGGTTCCTGTGCAGCCAGTTGCGGGCGATCGGGCACTCCACGCTGGAGGCGGACGGCGGCGACAGCGCCCTGGCCTGCTTCGACGGCGAGCATCCCGACCTGGTGCTGCTCGACGTCGAGATGCCCGACCACGACGGCTACTGGGTCGCCAGCCAGATGCGGGCGCACGAGAACGGCGGCTGGACGCCGATCATCTTCCTCTCCAGCCGCGACCGCGACCAGGACCTCTGGCAAGGCATCGAGTCCGGCGGAGACGACTACCTGGTCAAGCCCGTCTCCAACACCGTGCTGCAGGCCAAGCTGCGCGCGATGCAACGCCTGCGGCGCATGCAGACGCGGCTGCAGGAGGTCTCCGACGACCTGCGCCACAGCAACGCACGGCTGGAGAAACTCTCCGGCGAGGATCCGCTGACGCGCCTGCTGAACCGGCGCGCCTTCGACGCCCGACTCGCCCAGGAGATCGCCTGCGCGCGGCGTGACCAGACGCCGCTGACCCTGGTGCTGTGCGACATCGACCATTTCAAGCGCTACAACGACAACTTCGGCCATCTGGCCGGCGACGCCTGCCTGCAGCGCGTCGCGCTGCTGCTGCAGGAGACCTGCCGGCGCCCGCGCGACTGCGCGGCCCGCTACGGCGGCGAGGAGTTCGCACTCATCCTGCCGGGCACCCCGCGCTCCGGCGCGATGACCTTCGCGCGGGCGGTGATGCGCACGCTGCGCAACTGCAACATGCGTCATCCGGATTCGGTGGAGCCGCACGTCACGCTGTCCGGCGGCATCACCACCTGCGTGCCGGATGCGGACACGACCGTCGAAGGCCTGCTGCGGCGCTCCGACGACGCGCTCTACACCGCGAAGTCGCGGGGCCGCAACCGCTTCTTCAGCTTCGAGATGCAGATGGACACCGTCGAGCAGGCGCCGAGCGGCTTCGCGCCGCTGTGAGGTTCTTGCTCCCTCTCCCGCTTGCGGGAGAGGGCGGGGGTGAGGGCCAGCGGCCTCGGCAGTCAACCAGCCTCAACCGACTCTGCTGACACATCCGGTGCGACGCCGGAGTACCGTCAAGGCTTTCGACGACCACTGCTTCCGAATGCCCGTGATCGACCATGACGCGCTGCGGCGTCACGCCATCGCCCGCACCTTCTTCAAGCCGACGACGCTGCTGCGCGCGATCCAGCGTCTGGGCTTCGTGCAGGCCGACCCGATCCGCGCGCCGGCGCGGGCGCAGGACCTGATCCTGATGCATCGGGTGAAGGACTACCGCGCCGGCCAGCTCGAAGCGCGATACACCAAGCTCGCGGTCGAGGAGGACGCCCTCGTCAACTACGGCTTCCTGCCGCGCGAGACGCTGGCGCTGCTGCACCCGCGCGTCGCGAAGCGCCCGTGGGACGAGGAGATGAACAGTCGGGCCGCCGAGGTGCTCGAGTTCATCCGCGCACGCGGCCGCACCCATCCACAACACGTGCAGCAGGCCTTCAGCCACGGCCGTGTCGAAGGCTACTGGGGCGACGAGCTCAACGCGAGCACGCAGCTGCTCGACGGCATGCACTACCGCGGCCTGCTGCGCGTGGCGCGGCGCGATTCCGGCACGCGGGTGTACGAGGCGATCGAGCACCTGATCCAGGACGACAGCCCCGAGGCCCGCCACGCCCGGGCGGGCGCGCTGCTCGACATGATCGTGGCGCTGTATGCGCCGCTGCCGTCGGCCAGCCTCGGCTACCTGACCTCGCTGCTGGGCTATGGCGCGCCGCACCTGCGCGTCGAGGCGCGCAACGTGCTGAAGGAAGCGAAGACCCGCTGGGGCCATGCGAAGGTCGACGGCGAGTTCTGGTACTGGCCGGCCGACGAGAACCCCGCGGCCAGGAGCCACAGGATCGAGCCGGAGCGGCTGCGCTTCCTCGCCCCGTTCGATCCGCTGGTGTGGGACCGCCGCCGCTTCGAGCGGCTGTGGGGCTGGGCCTACCGCTTCGAGGCCTACACGCCGCCGGCCAAACGCACGATGGGCCACTACGCGCTGCCGATGCTCTGGGGCGACCGGATGATCGGCTGGGCCAACCTGAAGGTCGAGGCCGGGACGCTGGTCCCGGACCCCGGCTTCATCGACAAGCGGCCGCGCGACGCGGCCTTCCGCGCCGCGCTCGACGAGGCGTACTACGGGATGGCGATGTTCCTCGGCCTCGAGGAATGACGCCGATCAGGCGTTCACAAGCGCCATCGACACCTCGGGGTATCGCGCCCCGGCCACCGGGAACTCGTCGAGCAGATCCCTCAGGTCCTCGCGCAGCACGTCGTTGAGCCGCACGCGCGCGGCCATCGCGTTCTCCTCCAGCCGCGCGATCGAGCGGGTGCCGGGAATCGGCACGACGTCCGGACCGCGGTCCAGCAGCCAGGCCAGCGCCAGCTGCGCCGGTGCCAGGCCGTGGTCGCGGGCCAGCGCGACGAGCGCATCGGCCAGCGCGAGGTTCTGCGCCAGGTGGCCGTCCTGGAAGCGCGGATTGACGCGCCGCCAGTCGTTCGCCGCCAACTGGTCGGCGCTGCGGATCGCGCCGGTCAGGAAGCCGCGCCCCAGCGGGCTGTACGGCACCAGCGCGATGCCGAGCTCGCGGCAGGTCGGCAGCACCTCGGCCTCGACGTCGCGGGTCCACAGCGAGTACTCGGACTGCACCGCCGCGATCGGATGCACCTGGTGGGCACGGCGGATGGTCTCGGCAGACGCCTCGGACAAGCCGATGTGACGCACCTTGCCGGCGCGCACCAGCGCGGCCATGGCGCCGACGGTCTCCTCGATCGGCACCGTCTTGTCGACGCGGTGCAGGTAGTACAGGTCGATGTGGTTGACGCCGAGGCGGCGCAGGCTCCCGTCGCAGGACGCGTGGACGTTCAGCGGCCGGCCGTTGACGCCGGCCGAGAGCCCGTCCGCATTGCGGACGATGCCGAACTTGGTGGCGAGCACCACCTCGCGGCGGCGGTTGGCGAGCAGCCCGGACAGCAGCTTCTCGTTGGCGCCGTTGCCGTAGATGTCGGACGTGTCGAGGAAGTTCATTCCCAGGTCCAGCGCGCGGTGCAGGACGGCCATCGACATGGCCTCGTCGGCGGGGCCGTAGAAATCGGACATCCCCATGCAGCCCAGGCCGAGCGCGGAGACCTCCGGTCCGTGGGCGCCGAGCCGGCGACGCGGCAGTTGGGGCAGGTTGTTGAGCGGTTCCCTGGACATGATGGTCATGGCGGCACTCCTTCGAAAGCGGTGGAAGCGCGACGACCGGACGGCCGCCGCGATGTCCGAGAGCTTAGGAATCCGCCCCCCTCCGGAACCAGCGCAATGCTCGCCCGTCCTTGCCCGATCCTCCGGAACCCGGTCCGACGCGCTCGCGGACGCTGGCGGCGCGCGCGACGGACTTGCACAATCCGATGCATGGTCGCACCCACACCGATTCCCCTCGCCGACGGCTTCCCCGACGCGCTGCAGGCCCTGCGCGCGCAGATGGTGGATCTGACGCTCCGGCACATCGACGCCGAGGGCTCACGCCCGACCGCCATCCCCTGTCTGCACCTGATCAAGGCCAGCTGCAGCATGCCCAAGACCGCGCCGGCCTTCTACGAGCCCGGCCTGGCCATCGTGCTGCAGGGGCGCAAGAAGGTGGAGCTCGGCACCGAGACGCTGTACTACGACCCGCTGCACTTCCTGCTGGTGTCCATGCCGATGCTGCCCAAGGGCGGCGTCATCGAGGCGACGCCGGACAAGCCCTACCTGTGCGTGCGCATCGACTGTTCGACCGCGACGCTGGCGGAGCTGATGCTGGAGGTCGGCCCGGCCAGCACCGACGCGTCGCCGTCGGCGCAGTCGGGGCTGAACGTGGCGCCGGTGTCGGAGTCGCTGCTGAGCGCCGCGCTGCGGCTGATGCAGCTGCTGGACAACCCGTCGGACCAGCGCGTGATGGCGCCGCTGCTGCAGCGGGAGATCTTCTACCGCGTGCTGACGGGGCCACTCGGACCGCGGCTGCGCGCGCTGGCGCAGCAGGACAGCGCGACGCGCCGGCTGTCGCGCGCCATCGACGAGCTGAACCGCCGCTTCAGCGAGGCCATCAGCATCGACGAGCTGGCCGCGGTCGCGCACATGAGCGCGTCCACGCTGCATCAGCGCTTCAAGCAGCTGACGAGCATGTCGCCGATGCAGTACCAGAAGCAGCTGCGACTGCAGCATGCGCGCCGGCTGATGCTCGGCGAGGGACTGGACGCGGCGGCGGCGGCGCATCAGGTCGGCTACGAGAGCGCCTCGCAGTTCAGCCGCGAGTACCGCCGCCTCTTCGGCACGCCACCGCGCGCGGACATCGAGCAGTTGCTGCGCGCGGGATGAGGGCCCTCCCATGAGCGTCCCCACGAGCGCCCCGAACAACGCCCCGAAGCCCGACACCGACGCGCTGAGCGCGCTGCTGTCGCGCCACGCGCCGCGTGAAGGCGTCTGGCCGACGGCCCTGCCGCGGCTCTGGATCCTGCGGCTCGACGCGCCCGGCGGCGAACTCGCGCATGCCGTGCAGCCGGCCTCGATGTGCCTGATCTCGCAAGGGGCGAAGGAGGTGCTGCTCGGCGAGGAGCGCTACGTCTACGACGCCGCGCGCTTCATGGTGTTCACGACCGACCTGCCGGTCAGCGGCCGCGTGATCGAGGCGACGCCGGAGCGCCCCTACCTCTGCCTGCGCCTGGATTTCGATCCGGAGGAAGTCGCGGAGCTGGTCGCGCGCAGCGGTCCGCCGCGGGCGCCTGCCGGGCCGGCGAACGGCATCGGCACCAGCACCGCCGCCGGCGACGACCCGGGCCGCGGCCTCTTCCTCAGCGCGGTGACGTCCGAGATGCTCGATGCCGCCGCGCGTCTGATGCAACTGCTCGATCACCCGGAGGACCATGCGGCGCTGGCGCCGATGGCGATGCGCGAGCTGGTCTACCGCGTGCTGCGCAGCGAGCAGGGCGAGCGCCTGGCGCAGGTCGCGCGCGCCGACAGCCAGACGCAGCGCGTGCACCGCGCGATCCGCTGGCTGAAGGCGCACTACGCGCAGCCGCTGCGCATCGAATCGCTGGCGAAGGAGGCGCACATGAGCGCGTCCTCGCTGCACCACCACTTCCGCGCGCTGACGGCCATGAGCCCGCTGCAGTACCAGAAGCAGTTGCGGCTGCAGGAAGCGCGCCGGCTGCTGATCGCCGAAGGCCTCGAAGTCGCGCGCGCCGGCCACGCGGTCGGGTACGAAAGCCCGTCGCAGTTCAGCCGCGAGTACAGCCGGCTCTACGGCACACCGCCGTCGCGGGATGCGGCGAAGCGGCGCGACACGCCGGCTTCGCGGTTCACGGCCTGAGCGCCGCCGCGGTCCTCATTTGCTGAAGCAGTTCCCCATCATCGCGGGGGCGTCCTTGAGGCGATCGTCGGTCGGGTTGAGCGCGGCGACGCGGTTCTCATAGACCCGCGTGCACTTGCTGCCCTGCCGGATCACCTTGGAGCCGGAGCCGCTCGTCGAGACGGCGGACACGATGGGCAGCGTGCCGGCGGCGTCCGCGATCGCGGACTCGACGGTGCGCGGCGCGCTGTGACTGCGCTCGTCGTTGCGGATCTGGTCTGCCATGCGCACGCGCGGATCGGAGGCGGGGCCGGATTTCGGCAGCGCAAGGTTGAGCGTCGTGCGGCCGTTGCCGAGCGGCGCGGACGCACCCGAAGCCGGCATGGACGGCACCGAGACCGTCTGGAACGACGTCGACGGCGGCTCGGCGGACATCGTCACCTCGGGCGGCGCGACGAAGATGGGCGCGGGGACGTATTCGCGAGGCCGTGACAACGGCAACTTGCCGAGAAACCTGTCGTCGATGGCCGACGGATCGTCGACCAGCTTCGGAGCCAGCTTCACCAGCAGCAAAGGCTCGATGTTGTGGCCGATCGGGTCCGGTCGCACCGTCAAGGTACCGCGCCACAGCAGCAGCAAGGCAAGCGCCTGCACGAACAGCGCCGCCGTTCCTGCGATTCGCCGCCGACTCCGGCCGGCGGGCTCCCAATGCGCCACCGTCATGACGGCGTGCCGCGTTCCCCCATCGCGCCCTCCCCGGCGGACATGTCCCGGGGCGGGATGGTATCCGCGCCCCGGGTCCGTCGCCGGAGGTCAGGTGAGTTCAGACGTCGTCGCGGTCCAGCGAAGCGGACAAGCGCGCGTGCGCCTCGATCTCGGCCATGCGCAGCCCGAACGTCTCACGCGCCATGCCCAGCGCATCCGAGCCCGCCACGAAGTGCAGCGGCGGCGCCGGCATCGCGGCCAGTTCGACGAAGGCGCGTCCCAGCTTGGCCGGATCGCCGGGTTGCTGGTGGTTGTAGGCCTCGTAGGTGGACAACGGCGGCGTGGGGAGCGTCGCGTAGTCCGCGATAGTCGCCGTGCCGTAGCGGACCGAGCTGGCATCCAGGAAGTCGGTGCGGAAGAAGCCCGGCTCGACGACCGTCACGCGGATGTTGAAGCCGGCGAGCTCGGGCGCCAGCGACGCGGTGAAGCCGTCGACGGCGAACTTCGTCGCGCAGTACACCGTCGCGCCGTCGAAGCCGCGGAAGCCGCCGACCGAGGCGATGTTCATGACGTGCCCGTCGCGCTGCCGGCGCATCACCGGCAGCACCGCGCGGGTGACGTGCATCAGGCCGAAGACGTTGGTGGCGAACTGGCGCTCGATGTCGTCGGCGCTGATTTCCTCGAACAGGCCGAGCTGCCCGTAACCGGCGTTGTTGACCAGCACGTCGATGCGGCCGAAGCGCGCGACGGCCTGTTCGACCGCGTCGGCGGCCTCGGCTTCGCGGCTGACGTCCAGCGGGAGGCACAACACGTCCTCGCCGTGGTCGGCGTAGGCCACCTTCAGCGCTTCGACGTTGCGCCCGGTGGCGACGACGCGGTCGCCGGCGGCCAACGCCGCGCGGGCGATCTCGAGACCGAAGCCGCGGTTGGCGCCGGTGATGAACCAGATCTTGCTCATGGAGTTCCGTCCTTCAGGGGTTCAGAGGATTCAGGGCCGGCCGGCGGCGGGATGCCGGGGCCGGTGGGGGGGACGGATGAATCCTAGGAACGGGGCGGCGATCGCACGTGCCGGTTCCGGTACAGCGCTTGCACGATCCGCCGAACTCAAGAGATGCGCGAATCTCGCGCTTGGGCTACAATCGCCGCTTGACTCGCACAAGACCACCCTCTTCAGGTCTTCTTCTGCAGCCCCTCCGGTCCCTCCCAAGGACCCTTCTGCGAGCGGCTCGCACCAGCATCACCCCCCGGTTCGTGCGCTTGAGCGTTTCTGGTTTCGGCCTGTCTGTTCGCCATTCGGCTGATCGGCATCAGAAGCCACTTTCCGTGCCCCTTCTGTTCGTATCATCGAATCGGAGTGGTACACCTTCCCACACCGCGCCAAGACGGTTGCTTATTGCGATTGCCTGTCAAGGCGCACACCTCAAAATAATGATGCAGAACAAACGCATTGAGGTGGGGCGATTCCTTGTCTCACCGATGACCAAACCCCATGCCGACGGCGGATTCGCCGCGGCCGTCTCGATCCAGTCGGGACGCGGCATGGCCAGCATTGATCGTGTCATGCGATTCGTGCCGACCTTCGAGACCCGCCGCGCCGCGTTGCGCTATGCGGAGACCGAAGGCACCGCCTGGGCGCGCAGCCACTGAGCCGCGCGCCGCTGATATCCAAGGCGAAGGCCTGCGGCAGACCGCGGCTGGCGCCGTTTTCATCTTCAAGCATGGAGCAAGCCGTATGGCCAAGGAAGAACTGATCGAAATGCAGGGTGTCGTCAACGAAATCCTGCCGGACTCGCGCTTCCGCGTGACGCTGGAAAACGGCCATCAGGTCATCGCCTACACGGGCGGCAAGATGCGCAAGCATCACATCCGCATCCTGGCCGGCGATGCCGTCTCCCTGGAAATGTCGCCGTACGACCTGACCAAGGGCCGGATCACCTTCCGTCACCTGCAGCGTTCGAACCACTCGGGCCCACCGCCGGTCCGTCGCTGACGCGCCTTGCCGCGGGAGGCCTCCAGCCCCTGCGGGAGCTTCGCCAGCCATGACTGACGTCCCGTCCGACACCGCCGCCGTCCCGGCCTCGTTCGAGGCGGGCGACGATCCGATGCCCGTGCCGCCACCGCAGCCGGACATCGATGCGTGCTGCGGCAACGGCTGCGATCCGTGCATCTTCGACTTGCACGATCTGGCGATGGATGCGTACCGGCAGGCGCTGCGCGCCTGGAAGACGCGTCATCCGGACGCCGGCTGACGATGGCCGGCTGACGATGCTCAGCACCCCACCGGAAGGGCCGCCTCGCGCGGCCCTTTCCTTTTTGGGGAACCGGCCGCCGCTCCGCGCTCCGGGGTGTTTTCGTTTCGTGACGTTTTGGGGGACATCCCCCGATTCAGAACCCTCGCACGATGGCCGACATCAAGGACAGGCGCCGCGCTTGCCGCAGCGGCGCAACGCTCCTGCCCTCCGGAGGTCTCGATGTTCATGACCGGCCAGACCCGTTTCCATGTCGCGCATTCCGACGCCCAGGCCAATCTGCGCTTCGCGCTGGCGCGATTGAGCACCGATTGGCGGAGCCTCGATCCGTTCGGGCTGGAGATCCTGCTGCGCCATCTGCTGATGGCGGAACACCGCTGCATGCCGCATCCCAGCGTGCTGCGCGAGCGTCCGACCAATCGCTGGCTGCTGCCGCGCCTGCGCCGGCGGCGGATCGAGGTCGCGGAGCGTCTGATCGCCGTCGGCGGCCGGGTCAGTCACGCGGCGCTGGCGCGCGTGCTGCCGCGCGGGCACGACTGGCCGGGCGTCTCGGCGCTGGTCGGCCGCCACGCCTGGGATCCGGTCGAGGGACGCCAACCTCGCCCTCACCGCCCCGTCGTCGACGAACCGGCCTACCCGCGCGCCAGCAGCAGGGCCCGGGCCACTTCCGCGAAGCCGTCGCCGCGTTCGGTCGCAGTGACATAAGCCGGCGGGTGATCCAGCATCGGCAGGAAACGCGCGATGTTGGCCACCCCCACCGACAGCGGCATGCGTTCGAACATCAGTTGATCGTTCGTCGAATCGCCGACATACACCCACTCGGCGGGATCGAAGTCCAGGCCCGTCAGCCGCTTCACCGCCCACAGCGCCGCGGTCCACTTGCTGTGATCGCCGATCCAGCCGTTGACGTGGATCGAACTCACCGTCGCCACCAGCCCGTGCGCGCGCATCCGGTCGCAGACGGCGGCGATCGCCTCGTCGTCCAGCGTCGCGAACTCGCTGTGGTCGACGGCGATGTCGGTCAGCCGGCCGCCGCTGTCCCGCGCGAGCACCGCGCCAGGGACCGTCGCCACGATCTCCCGCGCGCAAGCCTGCAATCGCGCGAAGTTCTCGGCGCGCGTCACGTCGTCCTGGGCGAATTCAGTGGAGAGCGCGTCCCCCTCCCGGTGCAGCAGCACCCCGCCGTTCTCCGCGACGATCCCCCGGACGGGCCAGGCCATCGCGAAGGGCTCGCTCCAGCCGGCGGGACGCCCGGTGATCGCGATGACCGGTACGCCGGCCGCATGCAGCCGGTGCAGCGCCTCCAGCGCCGCCGGTGCGATGTCGCCGTCCGCCGTCAGGGTGTCGTCGATATCCGTCAGCACCCCGCGCAGGGGGCGCCAGGCCGCGCGGGGGCAGTCGCTGAGCGGAGGGATCGTTCGCATGGGGGGCGATTGTTGACTACAATCGCGCCCTGTTCCGAGGAGCGTTGCGACCTCCCATCCCATCGAGGCCAGGCTCGGAACCGCCGCGCGGCGACGCGTCCGCGGCAATGGCAACCGCGCTCACCCGTCGACCCTTCGCAGGCCGGGTGAGGACCGAGCGGCAACTGCCCCAGCAATTGCCCTCAGCGCTTCTCCCCATGTCCTGATCGTTGGCGTCGACGGCCCTTCCTCGCAGGAGTCCGCATGAACGCCCAATTGAAGCCGCTGGCCCAAGACCAGTACCTGATCAAAGACCTGTCGCTGGCCGACTGGGGCCGCAAGGAGATCAAGATCGCCGAGAGCGAGATGCCCGCGCTGATGGCCATCCGCGAGGAATACGCCGCCGCGCAGCCGCTCAAGGGCGCGCGCATCACCGGCTCGCTGCACATGACGATCCAGACCGCCGTGCTGGTCGAGACGCTGCAGGCGCTGGGCGCGGAAGTCCGTTGGGCTTCGTGCAACATCTTCTCGACGCAGGACCACGCCGCCGCCGCGCTGGTCGCCGTCGGCACGCCCGTCTTCGCCTACAAGGGCGAGACGCTGGAAGACTACTGGGATTACACCCACCGCATCTTCGACTTCGGCGCCAAGGGCACGCCGGGCGAAGGCCCGAACATGATCCTGGACGACGGCGGCGACGCGACGCTGCTGATGCACCTGGGCCAGAAGGCCGAGAAGGACCTGTCCGTGCTGGCCAACCCCGGCAGCGAGGAAGAGCGCATCCTGTTCGCCGCGATCAAGAAGAAGATCGCCGAGGACGGCACCTGGTACACCCGCAAGAGCGCCGAGATCATCGGCGTCACGGAAGAGACGACCACGGGCGTGCACCGCCTGAAGGAAATGTCGGCCAAGGGCACGCTGCTGTTCCGCGCGATCAACGTCAACGACTCGGTCACCAAGAGCAAGTTCGACAACCTGTACGGCTGCCGCGAGTCGCTGGTGGACGGCATCAAGCGCGCCACCGACGTGATGATCGCCGGCAAGATCGCCGTGATCGCCGGCTACGGCGACGTGGGCAAGGGCTCCGCGCAGGCGATGCGCGCGCTGTCGGCCCAGGTCTGGGTCACCGAGATCGACCCGATCTGCGCACTGCAGGCCGCGATGGAAGGCTTCCGCGTCGTGACGATGGAATACGCCGCCGACAAGGCCGACATCTTCGTCACCACGACCGGCAACAAGGGCGTGATCCGCCATGAGCACATGGCCGCGATGAAGCACAACGCCATCGTCTGCAACATCGGCCACTTCGACAACGAGATCGACATCGCGTCGATCGAGAAGTACGAGTGGGAAGAGATCAAGCCGCAGGTCGATCATGTGATCTTCCCTGACGGCAAGCGCATCATCCTGCTGGCCAAGGGCCGCCTGGTGAACCTGGGCTGCGGCACGGGCCACCCGAGCTACGTGATGTCGTCCAGCTTCGCCAACCAGACGATCGCGCAGATCGAGCTGTTCGCGCACAAGGACGCCTACGCCGTCGGCCAGGTCTACGTGCTGCCCAAGCACCTGGACGAGCACGTCGCGCGTCTGCAGCTGAAGACGCTGAACGCGCAGCTGAGCGAGCTGACGGACGAGCAGGCCGCCTACATCGGCGTGTCGAAGTCGGGCCCGTACAAGCCCGATACCTACCGTTATTGATTGACTGACCCGAGACCCGACCATGCGTGCTGACCAGCTGCTTCTCTCCCTTGGCCTGGCGCCCACGCGCTCGGCCGCCCAGCGGCTGATCGACGCGCGTGCGGTCGAGTGGGAAGGTCCCAAGGGCTGGACCGTCGTGCGCAAGTGCGGCGAGGACCTGCCCGAGGGCACCCCCATGCGCGTGACGGACGACGCCGAGCTGCGTTACGTCTCGCGCGGCGGGCTCAAGCTCGAAGGCGCGCTGGCCAAGGTCGGTGTCTCGGTGGCGGGCCTCACGGCGCTGGACATGGGCCAGAGCGCGGGCGGTTTCACCGACGTGCTGCTCAAGGCGGGTGCGACGCACGTGACCGGCATCGATGTCGGCCACAGCCAGCTGCACGAGACCTTGAAGGCGGACCCGCGCGTGACCGCCCATGAAGGCATGCACGTGAAGGACTACGTCCCGGCCGAGCCCTTCGATCTGGTCGTGGGCGATCTGAGCTTCATCTCGATGATCGGCACGCTCAAGCACGTGGTCGGCTGGCTCAAGCCGCAGGGCCAGGCGCTGCTGCTGATCAAGCCGCAGTACGAGCTGGGCCCCAAGGCCTTGAACAAGAACGGCATCGTCAAGGACAAGTCGCAATACGTCGTGCTCAAGGAGCAGGCCCTGGCGGCCGCCGAGAAGCGCGACCTCGTCGTGAAGGGCTGGTTCGAAAGCCCGGTCACCGGCGGCGACGGCAACACCGAATTCTTCATCTGGGTCCAGAAACCATGACGACGCCCAAGACGCCTGTCAGCATCGAATTCTTCCCGCCGAACACATCCGTCGGCACCGAGAAGCTGAAGACCGTCGTGCAGGAACTGCGCGCGGTGAACCCGCAGTACTTCAGCGTCACCTACGGCGCGGGCGGATCGACACGCGAGAAGACGCTGTCGACCGTCGCCGACATCGCGTCGCAGGGTTTCGACGCGGCGCCGCACCTGTCCTGCGTCGGCTCGACGCGCGAGAACATCGCCGAGATCCTGACGACCTACCGCGACCAGAACATCCGGCGCGTCGTCGCGCTGCGCGGCGACCTGCCCAGCGGCACGGCCACGGCAGGCGAGTTCCGCTACGCGGCCGAGCTGGTGCGCTTCATCCGCGAGACCCAGGGCGCGGACTGGGACATCGAGGTCGCCGCCTATCCCGAGTACCACCCGCAGCAGCGCTACGCGGCGCGCGACCTGCAGTTCTTCGCCGACAAGGTGCGGGCCGGCGCCAGCGGCGCGATCACGCAGTTCTTCTACAACCCCGACGCCTACTTCCATTTCGTGGACGCCACGCGGGCGATCGGCGTGGACGTGCCCATCGTCCCGGGCATCATGCCGATCAACAACTTCTCGCGGATCGCGCAGTTCGCGCAGCGCGACGGCATCGAGATCCCGCGCTGGGTCGCGCTGAAGATGGAGGGCTACATGGACGACGCCGCCTCGGTGCGCGCCTTCGGCCTGGACGTGGTCACCCGCCTGTGCGAACGGCTGATCGCCGGCGGCGTGCCGGGGCTGCATTTCTATTCGCTCAACCAGAGCGCGCTCACGCTGGCGTTGTGTGAACGCCTCGGTCTCGCCGCGAAAGCTTGATAAGGCGCAAGCGCTCCGCGCCGTTCCAGGGAACCGCTCCGGTTCGCTGCCGTTCCTTGTGAACGGTCAAGGTTCTCGCGGAGCGGTCCGCGTTCAATCCCGGTCATCCCATTGACCAGGAGTGATCGCATGTTCCGCACCACCACCACCGCCTTCTTCCGTCCTTCGATCGCCATCGGTGTCGCGCTTGCCGCGCTGGCCACCGCGATGGCGCCGGCGGCCCACGCGCAGAGCAGCCCGTGGGTGTACCGCGCCCGCGCAGTCAACATCGACCCGGCGGACAAGGACAAGACCGGCCTGGGCCTGTCGCTGAGCCGCAAGACCATCCCGGAACTCGACTTCAGCTATTTCCTGGCGCCGAACTGGGCGACTGAACTGGTCCTGACCGTGCCGCAGCGCCACAAGCTCTACAGCAACGGCGCGCGCATCGGCTCGGTGAAGCATCTGCCGCCGACGCTGACGCTGCAGTACCACTTCAACCCGGAAGGCAGCTTCCGCCCGTACGTCGGCGCGGGCCTGAACTACACGAGCTTCTCCGGCGTCCATTTCGAGCCCGCGGTGCAGGCGGCGCTGGCACCCACCCTCAAGAAGAACAGCTTCGGCCTGGCCGCGCAGGCCGGCTTCGACGTGATGCTCGACAAGCAGTGGTCGATCAACGTCGACGTGAAGAAGCTCCAGATGGCCACCGAGGTCCGCTCCAAGGGCGCGAACGTCGGCAAGTTCAGGATCGACCCGCTGCTGGTGGGCGTGGGTGTCGGCTACCGGTTCTGATCAGCCCAGATTCAGATCAATGCTGCGAACGCATCCCGCGTCAGGTTCTCCGGCGCGCCCGCCTCGCGGCAGGCGACGTCATCCTCGATGCGGACACCGCCGAACGCGCTCAGGTGCTTCACCAGGGCCCAGTCGACGTTCGCCCCCGCGGGCGTCGCGCGCAGCTTGTCCAGCAGCATCGGGATGAAGTACAGACCGGGCTCGATCGTCACGACCATGCCGGGCTGCAGCACGCGCGTCAGGCGCAGGTACGGATGGCCGTCGGGCTTGGCGATCGTGCCGCCGTCCTCGCCGGCCATGAAGCCGCCGATGTCGTGGACCTGCAGTCCCAGCAGATGGCCGATGCCGTGCGGCAGGAAGGTCGACGTCACACCCTGCGCGAGCATCGCCTCCTCGTCCATCTTCACGATGCCGAGCTGGCGCAGCACGCCGGCGGTCTCGCGGTGCGAGGCCAAGTGGATGTCGCGGTAGTCGACGCCGGCGCGCACGCGGTCGACCAGTCGCAGCTGCGCCGCTTCCATCGCGTCGATCAGCGCCTGGAATGTCGTGTCGCCGTTGCCGGTCGTGCGGGTGATGTCCGACGCGTAGCCGCAGCTGTGCGCGCCTGCGTCCACCAGCAGCGACAGCGATTGCGCCGGGGCGCGCTGGTCCTGGTACTGGTAGTGCAGCACCGCCGCGTGTTCATTGAGCGCCACGATGTTGCCGTAGGGCAGATCCCGCTCGGCGAATCCGCAGGCGTCGAGGTAGGCGTTGTGGATCGCCGCCTCCGACAGCCCGTCGCGGAAGGCGCGCTGCGACGCGAGGTGCGCCTTCGCGCCCAGCGCGGACGCCTCGCGCAGACGCAGCAGTTCATACCCGGTCTTCGCGGCCCGCGCGTAGTGCAGCGGGTTCAGCACCTCGGGCGGGTTGTTCGGGACGATGTCGCCCAGCGCCGCATCCGCCTCGCCGACGATCGCCAGGGTGCCCGGTACCTGCAGGTAGGGCAGCGCCTCGTCCGGCTTGCGGACGATGATCAATTCGAAGTGATCGACCCAGAAGCCGCTCGGCGCCTCGGGCGGCACATGCCAGTAATCCTCGGGCTGCACGTAGACGAGACGCGGCTTGTGCCCGGGGCGGATCACCAGCCAGCTGTCCGGGTGTCGGATCAGCGGCACCCACAGCTTGAAGTGTGGATTCGGCTGGAAGACATAGGGGCGATCGTCCAGGAAGGCGAACTTCTCGATGCCCGACGCGATCAGCAGCGCATCGAAACCGCCGCGCTGCAGCGCGTGTTCGGTGCGGCGCTGCTGCTCCGCGAGGTGGGCGGTGTACAGGGTGTTCAGGGCGTTCACGGCGTTGGAATCAATGGCGCTCATGGCGGGACTCAAGGTGGGACTCGAGGCGGAATTCATGCGCGGGAATTCTCCCAGACGACCCCCATCTCGGTCAGCATCGCGTCGAGCTTCACGTCGTTGGGCTGAGCGGTCAGCGTCGGCTGGAAGCCGTGGCTGAATCCGACGCCGACGACCACCGGTTTCGGCTGGATCTGCGCGATCGTGCGCAGCATGAAACCGCCGCCGTAGCCCATGCGGATGCCGCCCGGGCCATAACCGAGGCAAGGCAGCAGCAGCAGTTGCGGGTCGAAGGCCTCGGTGTCCTTGGGCTTGGTGATGCCGGTGGCGTCCTCTTCCATCGGGCAGCCGGGATACCAGACGTGGAAGCGCAGCCGGCCTTCCTCGCGGTCGACGACGGGCAGGCCGATGCGGCGGTCCCCGTCCACCTCGCTCCAGCGGTACAGCGCCGGCAGCGGATCGAATTCCCCCTTGATGGGCCAGTAGGCGGCGATGCGCTTTTCCTTGCGACCGACCAGCCAGACGCGCAGCACGCTCTGGACGACGTCGGCGAGTTCAAGGCGGCCCGGCAGGTCCAGGCGCTCGCGGATCAGGCGCTCGCGCAGCGCCTGGCGGTCTTCGGAGATCGGCAGCTTGTCGTTCGGATCCATCCAGCCCATTCGCCTTCCCTTGCGGACCCGGCGGGCCCTGGAGCGGACCATTGTGGCCGCCTCGCGGACGGGGCGCCAGCGCTGATCTAGAGTCGACGCCATGGCACGCACCACCACCACGGGAACCGTCCGCCGCGTCACCGGCGCCGGCGCGGACTTTGCGAATCACTGCATGGAGTTGCTGGCGCCGCTCGGGCCGACGCTGGCGCGGCGGATGTTCGGCGGCTTCGGGCTGTACGTGGACGGCCTGTTCGTGGCCATCATCAGCCGCGACGAGCTCTACCTGAAGGCGGACGCCGTCAGCCAGTCCCGCTACGTGGATGCGGGCTGCGAGCCGTTCCGGTATTCGAAGACCGGCAAGGACGGGCGACAGGACGTCGCCAGCCTGAATTACTTCCGGCCGCCGGAGGAGACGCTGGAATCGCCCGCGCTCATGCTGCCCTGGGGACGGCTGGCGATGGAGTCGGCCTTGCGCTCCGCCAACGCGAAGCCGAAGGCTAGGACGCCGAAGAAGAGCGCCGGCACCAGCGCCGAGCCGAGCACGGACACGAAGGAGAAGCCGGTCAGGACGCTGAAGGGGGTCACGAAGGCCGCTCCCGCGGTCAAGCGTTCGCCAGGCGCTGGCCGAACAGCTGCCCGAAAGAAGGCAGGCGGCTGACGACGCTGCGCGCCAGCTTGTTCGCGCAGACCTGCGGCGGCACCATCAGCTGGAAGCGGGCGGTCGGCCAGGCTTCGACGACGAGTTCGGTCCCGCTGGCCACTTCCAGCGTTTCGCCGGCCGACAGCCAGAAATCCTGCGCCGGCAGGTTCAGGTCGCCACGCTGCGTCACCCAGACGCGACCGTCGAGCACATGCAGTTCACGGCGGCCCGGACCGATCGGCAGGCTCATGGCCTCGCCCTGTGACAAGGTCCACGCGGCGTCGTCGCGGCTGACCTGGATTGATGACTTTTGCATGACATTCATGATCTGCTCCTTGTCCCCCGGGCGGTCCGCGCACCGACGGCCTTCCTCGTGGACATGGTGCAATATTAGGGTTGACCCGCACGGCGGTCCAATGAGTCTTGTCGCGTCGATTGATACCATCCGCTCATGAATCCGCCCCGCCATCGCCCGCTCGCCGTCGGTCCGCTGCGTGCCTTCGAGGCGGTGGCCCGGCGCCTGAGCTTCAGCGCCGCCGCCGAGGAGCTCTACCTGACCCAGTCCGCCATCAGCCGCCAGATCCGGTCGCTGGAGGAGGAACTGGGGGCGACGCTGTTCAAGCGCGGCACCCGCCACGTCGAACTCGCGCCGGACGGCAAGCTGCTGCTGTCGGCCGTGGAGCCGATGCTGGAGCGGCTCGACAGCACCGTGCGGCAGATCCGCTCGACACGGGGCCGGCGCGTGGTCAACGTGACGACCTTCGCGTCCTTCGCCTCGCTGTGGCTGATCCCCCGGCTGGAGGCCTTCCAGCGCGAGCATCCGGACATGGACATCCGGGTATCGGCGCTGGATCAGCTCGTCGAGATCGACGACAGCGAATTCGACGTCGCGCTGCGCTACGCCGCGCCCAACCGCGTGGCGCCGTCGGCGCGGCGGATGTTCGGCGAGATGCTGACGCCGGTGGTGAATCCCTGGGTCGCCAAGCAGGCGCAGGAGGGCCAGGGGCCGCCGCTGAGCCAGGCGGCGGATCTGCGTCAGTACACGCTGGCGGAGGAGGACGATCAACGGCCCAGCGGCCTGTTCCTGAGCTGGCGTCGCTGGCTGGCGCTGCACGGCGCGCCGGATCTGCAGCCGCGGCGCTGGATGTACCTGAACTTCACCTACCAGCAGATCCAGGCGGCGGTCTCCGGTCAGGCGGTGGCGCTGGCGCGGCTGCCGATGATCTACGAGGCGCTGGAGCGGGGCGAACTGGTCGAGCCTTTCGGCGAGGCCGGCCGCACGGACTGCCCGACGGTGTACTGGCTCATGATGTCGGAGCACGGGCGGGCACGGCCCGAGGTCGTCGAATTCGCGCAGTGGATCAGCGAGCAGGCGGCGATCACGCGCCGGGCGATCGGTGAGCCGGATCCGCCGATGGATGAGAACTCGGGCTGAGCCGCACTGCGTCGGCCGCTGGCCCTCACCCCCACCCTCTCCCGCAAGCTGTATGGACCGAGGACATGGGTGACAGGTGTGCCGGGACATGGGTAACAGGTCGGGGCCAGGTTAGTCAGCCTGGCACAGCTCAATCATGCGCACCTTTTGGTGGCAGAAGAAGACATCGAAGCTGCCGTCGATATCCGGGTGAGGTCGTAGGGCGACAGGTTG